>JALDXQ010000031.1:0-48546 GCA_032156805.1 Acidobacteriota bacterium | reverse complement strand
GCAGTGAATCGTGAAATTCACGATTCACTGCCTGACACCACCGGAGAAGAGGAGCCGGAGACTGACCGCGAATCCCCTGGCACACCATTACTCGCGATTTCGCGTCGCTGAACGTCTGCTGCTGACTGGTCATTCGCACCAGGCGTGGCCCGATGTCGGCTTCGAAGCGCAGCAGCGCGCGTGGCTCGACGCCGCGGAGTTCGTTGACGAGAAATGGGAACGCGCGGCCGTCCAGGCCGCGGCCGTCCGCGCTGGCTTCGCACGGCTGATCGGCGACAGCGCCGGCAACATCGCACTCGCACAAAACACACACGAGCTCGTGACGCGCTGGCTGTCAGCGGTGTCTCTTCCGAAGCGGCCGAAGATCGCCACGACCGATGGAGAGTTTCACAGCGTCCGGCGACAGGTCGATCGACTCGCCGAGGAGGGGATCGCGATCATCAATGTGCCGGCCCAACCGGCCGACACGCTGGTCGAGCGCCTCATCGCGGCAATTGATTCCCGGACGGCATGCGCGATGGTGTCGTCCGTGCTCTTCGAGACGGCCGAGATCGTTCCGGAGCTCGAGATGCTGGCGGCGGCGTGTCGTCAGCAGGGTGTGCCGCTGCTGATCGACGCGTATCACCAGGTCAATGTCGTCCCGTTCGATCTCCAGCAGGCGCGCCTGAACGACGTGTTCGTCGTGGGAGGCGGATACAAGTACTGCCAGCTCGGTGAGGGCAATTGCTTCTTGCGCGTTCCGCCTGACACCTACATGCGCCCGGTGCTGACCGGCTGGTTCGCCGCCTTCGAGGCGCTCGAGGAGCCTGCCCCTGGCCGCGTCGAGTATGGCGCCGGGGCTGCGGCCTTTGGCGGCGCAACCTACGACGTGACCTCGCACTATCGCGCTGCCGCCGTGTTGGCCTTTCACCAAGAGCAAGGGCTGACCGTCGACAAACTACGAGCGATCAGCCGCCACCAGGTCGGCCTGCTGAAGACCGAGTTCGAACGCCTCGATCTTCCCCCCTCGCTCGCGCAGGTCGAGCCGATGCCTGACGACCGCCGCGGCGGCTTCCTCGCCATTCGCATCCCTGCCGCGAAAGACGTCGCGCATCGTCTGCGTGAACGCGGCGTCTACGTCGACGCACGCAGAGATCTGCTGCGGGTGGGTCCTGCCCCGTACTTGAGAGACGATCAGTTGCAGGATACGATCGCGGCGCTCGGGGATGCGCTCGCCGAGAGCCGAAAGCCCGGCGCCTAGAGCCGCAGTATCTTCCCCGGGTTCATCCTGTTCTCCGGGTCCAGCGCGAGCTTGATCGCCTTCATCACCTCGACCGCCTCGCCGTGTTCCTCTTCGAGCTTGTCGATCTTGCCGAGCCCGATGCCGTGTTCGCCGGTGCAGGTGCCGCCCATCGCAATGGCGCGATGCACGAGCCGATTGTTGAGCGCCTTCACCTCGTTGAACTCGGCCGGATCGTCGCGATTGAACACGAAGTTCAGATGAAAGTTCCCGTCGCCGACGTGACCCACGAGCGGGCCGAACGCTTTCGAGCGCTGGAGGTCGCCCTTCGTTTCGAGGATGCATTCGGCGAGCCGAGAAATCGGCACGCAGACATCGGTGACCCAGCAGTGGCCGCCCGGCCGCATGGCGCGTGAGGCCGGCAGCGTGTTGTGACGCGCGCGCCACAACCGTGCCCGATCTTCCGTGGTCGTTGCCCACTCGAAGTTGGCTCCGCCATTCTCCGCCGCGATCTCCTGCACAGAGGTGGCGTGCTCGCTGACACCGGCCTGACTCGTCCCGTGAAACTCGAAGAGCAGCGTCGGCTTCACCGCGTGCGTCAGGTTGGAGAAACGATTGACGGCGTCCACCATGACGTCATCGAGCAGCTCGATCCGGGCAACCGGAATCCCGAGCTGGATGGTCGTGATCACGGTCTGCACCGCGCCCGCCATCGAATCGAAGCCACAGATAGCGGCTGACACCGCCTCAGGATGCCCGTACACGCGCAGCGTGATCTCGGTGATCACGCCGAGCGTGCCTTCCGACCCGATGAAGAGGCGCGTCAGATCGTAGCCAGCAGACGACTTCCGTGCGCGGCCGCCGGTGCGAATGATGCGGCCATCGGCAAGCACGACGGTCAAGCCGCGCACGGTCTCCCGCATCGTTCCATAGCGAACAGTGGTGGTCCCGGATGCCCCGGTTGCCGCCATGCCGCCTATCGTTGCGTCGGCGCCGGGATCGACCCAGAAGTAGACACCGGTGTTCGCGAGCGCCTTGTTCAATTCCCGGTGCGTGACGCCGGCTTCTACGGTGACGTCGAGATCCTCGACATTGAGCCGAAGCACCCGGTTCATGCGTGAGAAGTCGATCGAGATACCACCCTCGACCGCGTTGACGTGACCTTCGAGCGACGAGCCGGCGCCAAACGGCACGACCGGAGCGCCGACGCGCGCCGATGCCTTGAGGACGGCGCTGACTTCCTCTGTCGACACCGGATACACCACGACGTCAGGCTGCCCGGCGGGGTGCCACGATTCGCTGTGGCTGTGGTGCTCGAGCTCAGTGGCGTTGGTCGTACAGCGATCACCGAGCAGCGCCCGCAGTTCGGCGAGCAGCGCCGTACGACCGTCGTGACTTAATCGGGACGGCAGCTATTTCCTCCCCATCACCCCGTCGATGCTCCAGATCCCCGGGCCGCGAGTGGCGATGTAGAGAAATGCGAAACAGAACAACGCGGCGTCGACGCCCATGTTCATGTGAGGTAGCAATCCCATGGGCAGGCCGGGGCCTTGTGGTCCCATGCCAATGACGAAGACATGGATGTACCAAAACGCCACCGCCATCTCGCCGCTGGCGAGAAAGGCGGCCAGCCTCGTGAACAGCCCCAGCATGATCAACAGGCCGCACACGGTTTCGACCACACCCGCCGCGCCCTGCAGACTCATCAGCGGCGCTGCCTGTCCGCCGAGCACGCCGAACATCTTCTGAAGACCAAAGCACAAGAACAAGAAGCCAAACACGATTCGGAAGAGTGCGTACGTCATCGGTGCGTTACGTTCTGGAATCATGGTCCTCCCTCGTGTGGTCCCGGATTCTATCCGGCTTTCGCCAGGCGCGGCCAGCCGTCGCAGGGGCGGGTCTCGAGACCCGCCTCTACCCGGCCGAAAGACGACGCACGATCAGTGCGATCGCGCCGTAGGTGGCAATGAGAAGTCCAAGGCCGAGCCGAACATTGGTCTCTTCGGCAATGAACCCAATCGACGCCGGCACGATCATGCCGCCGACCTGCGCCACCGTCAGCAGTCCTCCGAACAGTGAGCCCGGGTTTCCCTGAATGCGTTCTCCGGCCAGCGCCAGCGACGTCGGCATCACGAGTGCCATGCACACACCGACGATGAATGGCCCCACCATGACGAGCGCCGGCGATGTAGACATCACAAGGACGAGGAGCACCAGCGCGCTCAGAACGGCGCTTCGCTCGATGGCCACTTCCTTCGACTGGTCGACACGACTCGAGAACAGGGCTCTCGAGAGAATGAGGCCCAGCCAATGCGACGAGAGCACCAGCGTCGCTACAGGTGCGCTCAGGCCCGAGGCGATCACGAAGCTGGTCGTCCATCCGGCCATCGACGCCTCGTTGCCACCGCCGAGCGTGACAAGGAGGAGAAACCACCCGAACCCAGGTTGCCTCGCAAACTGACGCAGCGCGGCAATCACCCCGTCCCGCCTGGTCATCGCAGAAACCATGGGTGGTAGTCGCGCAGTGAGCAGTGCGACTAGTGCAGCGAGCACGCCTCCACTGATGACGACAGCTCGCCAGGACACGACCTCGGACGCCAGCACCGTCGCCATGGGCATCGCCAACCCACCCAGGCCAACCATGATGGCGATCACGTTCATGCGCCGGCCGCGCTCCTCGGGAAAGAGCTCCGACGAGAGCGCATTGGATGCCGTGTTGATCGCGGCTGACGCCAGGCCAACGGCAAACAGCGTGGCCGCTGCCACCACGCCGCTGCGCGCCATCGCAAAGAGCGGGAGACTTGCCGCCACGAGCGATGAAGACAGGATGAGGGCGACGCGCTGGCCTGTCGCATCGACCAGTGGACCAGAGGTGAAGCTGCCGAACAGGAGCCCGGCGAACAGCGTCGAGATGAGCAGCCCGCGGTCGGCGAGCGTCAACCCGAACTGCGCCACGGTCTCCGGCTGACCGAGGACGGTGCCGGGCAGGCCCAGAATCATCCCGAAGACAAACATCCCCGCGCAGGAGACGGCGAACAGACGCTCCCGAGGTGACGTCACTGCGGCGGCGTTGCCGATTTGCGCGGTGGATTGAAGAAGGGAGTACGAACGACGGTCGCGCCCACGAAATGGCGCGTGCCCTCGACGGACATCTCGAAACGGAGCCGGGTTCCTTCGACGTATCGCGGAGCATCGAGACACGCAATCGCGATCAATCGCTTCAACGTCGGCGACCACGCGGTCGTCGTCGCACGCCCGACCTGGCGATCGCCATCCAGCACCGGCACTGCCACTCGTGACGCGGCTGATGGTGCAACCGGCGGCAAGCCGACTCGCTCGTAGATCGTCTCGACATCCGACCAGTCGATCTCGAGCCCGACGATCTGGCGCCGGGGCGACCGTGCAGCTTCACGAAGCGCCGATCGTCCGATGAAAGCGCCCTTGTCCAGAGCGACGAGCCGGCCGAGGCCCAGCTCGTACGGTGTGTACTTCTGATCCGGTATCTGCGCCTTCTTGCTTCCGATGAAGTCCACGTCGATGAGAAGCAGGCCAGCTTCGACACGCGCAACGTCGAGGGCGAGCATCCCGGCGGGGAGCACGTCGAAGGCGCCTCCCGCTTCGACAATCGCGTCCCAGACAGTGAGCGCCTGTTCGGCTGGCATCCAGATCTCGTAGCCCAGGTCGCCGGTATATCCCGTTCGCGAGATATCAACCGGAACCCCGGCGATGCGGCCGCTCGTGACGCGGAAATACTTCAGCCGATCGATGTCGATATCGGAGCACGCACGCAGTGTCTGGGCGGAGAGCGGGCCCTGCAGCGCCAGCGCCGCGAGGCTCTCGCTGACATCGTCGATCGTCACTTCGAGACCGTGTGCGTTCTGCCTGAACCATCGGAGGTTCGGCTCAGCCGCCGTCCAGCGAAACCGCTGCGCCTCGAGTCTCGACACTGTCCCGTCGTCGATGACGTGGCCGTGCTCATCGCACCAGGGTGTGTAGAAGACCTGGCCGACGGCCATCCGCTCGACGTCCCGGGTGATGATGCGGTTGACCAGCGCCTTGGCGTCAGGGCCAGAGACAACGTATTTGAACAGCGGGGAGACGTCGATCAGCGCCGCCGCATTCCTGATGGCGTTGTATTCGTGCTCGTGATGGGTTTCGTACGAACTGACGGTGTAGTACCCGGACCAGTCGCGGTAGTTGAGCGATTCGCACAAGGGAAACGTGCGGGGATGAAACGGCGTCCCAACGGGCACTCGCGGATTATATGGGAGCGCCGCGGCTACCTATTCGTCAGGCCGAGCAGCTGAGGACCATCCGCGGCCCGGAATGCGTCGAGTGCGTCGCGCTGTCGCTCCTCGGCCCGCCTGACAATGTGCCGGAAATCGGATGTGGCCCGGAGCGGATCCAGGTTCGGGTAGGTCACGAGCGCCGACGCCGGATAGAAGCCGTACTCGATGCTTCGTTCGAGCAACTCGAGGGCCCCATCCCGTTCCCCGGCCATCGCCAGCGCACCGGCCCAGTGGAAAAACCCTTCCGGATCGCTGAACGCGTTCTCAGTGAGCACGCGGGTAAAACGAATCACCTCATCCCATCTCGATTCGAAGGCGGCCTCCATGAGTTCGAACGCAGTCCGAAGGCGCGGATGCACATCCGGCTGCGATATGAACGGACGGATGTTCGCGAGCGCTTCTTCCGTCCGGCCCAGTTGGTAGAGCGCGGTTGGCCTGGCGATGGAGGGAGCGCTGCGATCGACCGCGAGTGCCCGCTCCCAATCGTTCAAGAGGAGGAATGTCTGGCCGGCACTGGTCAGCACGGCGGGATCGAGGCGATGGGCACGCTCGTGGGCAGCCACCGACGCCTCGAGCAGACCGCAGTAGCGGCAGCAGTGCACGAGACCGGCGAACAGTTCCGGCTCCGACGAGGCGTGCCGGATGCGCTCGAGAAGGCGCACCATCGCTTCGCGGGCGTTGCCGGCTTCGACCTCAATGTAGGCGTAGAGCTGGTGCGCCAGTGAGAGGTTGGGGTTGATCTCGAGCGCTCGTTTGATCGCCTGCTCGCCGCGCGCCGAATTGGCCGTCGCGGTCGTTGAATCGCCGAATTTGCCGATCAGACGGTAGCAGCGGCCCAGCCGCGCCCATGCCGGCGCAAACTGCGAATCGAGCTCGACTGAGCGGCGATAGAGATCGAGCGCAGCCGTCCACTTCGCGACGTCGAGCTGTAGCTGATTGCCGCGCAGGTAGAGTTCGTACGCCTCGGCGCTTGCCGGTGCGTCGCGATTGACGCGACCCTGCTCAGGAGGGGTCAGTGACAGCGACAACGAATCGACGATCTGCTTCGCGAGCGCGTCCTGGAGCTGAAAGATCTCGTCGGTCGCCGACTGCGAGGTGATCGCGCGCATCAGCGTGGCCGATGGCGCGTGCACCAGTTGCGCGTTGACCCGAACCTGATGGCCGCTGCTCAACATCGAACCGAGAAGGACGACATCGACGTCGAGTGCCGAGGCAATCGCGGCGAGGTCGGGCGTCTCGCTGACGAACCTCGACGCAGCCGCCGTCGATCGGATGACGACAGACGGCAGTCCGGACAGTGCCGAGCTGACCGCGTCCGCAAGGCTGAACGCCAGGAAGTCGATCGACGGATCCGGCCGCAGGACCCGAAACGGCATCACCACGAGCCTGGTAATGGGCCGCACCGGCATGACGCTGACCGAGTCGATTGCCAGCAGCGCAGCACGCAGATCCTGCGCGAAGACGCCGGCACTTTGATATCGACTCTCGGGCTGCTTGCGCAACGCCCGGTGGATCACGCGGTCGAGAGCCACGACGTCCGGCGATCCGCCAAGTGCCGCCGGTTCGTCGTGCGCGATCGCCCGAGCGACCGCGAGCACCGAATTGCCGTTGAACGCCGGACGACCGGCCACCATCTCGTAGAGAACTGAGCCGACCACGAATAGATCGCTGCGCGCATCGACCACGCCGCCTTCGATCTGCTCGGGCGCCATGTAGCGCGGTGTTCCCATGACCATGCCGGGAATGGTCAAATCCTTGTGCGTGGCCCCGAGGTCACCCGTGAAGGGGCGAGCAAGCCCGAAGTCCAGCAGCTTGACGCCATGCCTGGCCAGGAAAATGTTCGACGGCTTGAGATCGCGGTGCACGATCCCCTTCTGATGCAGCGCGCCGAGGGCGCTCAGGATTGAGAGCGCGATCTGCCCCGCTTCACCAGATGCCAGCGATCCCCGCCCAAGACGGGCGCTGAGCGGCTCGCCATCGAGCAGCTCCATCGCGAGAAACAGCTCCTCGCCGTCAGAGTCGATCTCGTAGAGCTGGCAGATGTTCGGATGGTTGACGCTGGCCGCCGACCGCGCCTCGCGCCACAGACGTTCGCGCTCCTGCCCGTCACCGGCGTTTGGACGCAGGCGCTTGATGGCAACGGGACGATCGAGCCGTTCATCGTGCGCGGCGTATACCTCGCCCATCCCGCCCTCACCGAGCTTGCGCACGATGCGATACCGGCTCGACACTTTCACGCCAAACGCCTTCGCGGAATCACCTCTCGAACATATCGTGGACTGGCCGGCGTCGCAACGACGGGTTGAATTCAGTTGGAGGACGGATGGAGTTCAGCCGCCTGGGGCGTTGGCGCCCCCGAGTCCGCCCACCGGACCGCGACGATCGAACACGCGCTCAGGACCGCGAAGCCCACGACCAGCGGCAACACGGTGCCGTTGTAGCTCTGGCCAATCCAGGTTCCAAGAACCAGAGAAATGAGCATGGAGGTGGCGCCAACCACCGCGGCTCCCGTGCCGGCGATGTGACCGAGCGGCTGCATCGCGAGCGCGTTGAGATTCCCGAAGAGCAGGCCAATGCCGAAGAACGACACCATCAAGTACGTCATCAGCATCCACAGCGGTGGGTGTCCGGCGCTGGCGCTCGCGATCGCGGTGAACACAATCGACACGGCGCAGATGCCTCTCAGAGACCAGGACGAGAGCGCGCTCATGCCGTAGCGCATGACCAGCCTGGCATTGGCCAGCGACGCACCGCCGATCGCGATCGCAAGCACCGCGAAGTACAGCGGGAACTGCGTACCCAAGGCGTACTGCTGCTGCAGGATCTGCTGGGCGGATGTCAGATATCCGAGAAAGGCGCCGAACACGAACCCCGCAGCAATCGTGTAGGCGATCGACCGGCGTGTGGTCACGACCTCGCGCGTTGCGGCGATCATCCGCCCCGCTGAGAACGGAATCCTGCGGCTGCTCGGCAGCGTCTCCTCTTGTCGAAGCGCGAACCACACCAGGGCCACGAGGCCCATCGCGAGGTAAAAGGCAAAGATCGTCCTCCACCCCGAGACCCCGAGGATCGCCTGACCCAGTGCAGGCGCCACGATGGGAACCAGGATGAAGACCGCCATGATGAGCGACATCACGCGCGCCATCTCACGGCCTTCAAACCTGTCTCTCACCAACGCGAGCGTGATCGTCCGCGGCCCTGCCACGCCGACGCCTTGCAGAAATCGTCCGGCCAGCATGAGCGGGAAGCTTCTCGCCAGGAGCGCGAGCAGGCATCCAGCCGTGAAGAGCGCAAGCCCGACGTACGCAGCCGGCTTGCGGCCGGCCGCATCCGAGAGCGGACCGTAGAAGAACTGACCGAGGCCGAAGCCAAGGAACAAGAGCGAGAGGATCAGCTGATTGTCGTTCGCCCGCTCGACACCGAGCGCCGACCCGATCGCCGGGAGCGCCGGCAGCACCATGTCGATCGACAGCGCAACGAGCGCAGTGAGCGTGGCCATCAGGCCGACGAATTCACCGAGGCCGGTCGCGCCCTTCACGCTCTGCCCGCGAATTCGCGAGTCTCGGTGTGGACCTTCACCTTCTCGCCTTCCTTGATGAAGAGCGGCACACGAATCTGCAGACCGGTTTCGAGCGTCGCCGCCTTGGTGACGCCCCCCGACGCGGTGTCGCCACGCACACCCGGCTCGGTGTGAGCCACGGTCAGCTCGACGTGCGGTGGGAACTGGATCGCGATGGGATTGCCGTTGTACTTCAGAATCTGCACGAGGACGTTGTCGACCAGCAACTCCCGGTCGGCGCCGACCGTATCGGCACCGAGCGTGAGCGTCTCGAAGCTCTCCTGATCCATGAAATGGGAGCCGTCGCCATCCGCATACAGGAACGTCGCCGACACCTGCGCCAGATCCGGTTCGCCAAACTTCTCCCCGGCCTTGAATGTCTTGTCGAACACCGCCCGTGTCAGCAGGTTCCGCATCTTCACACGGACGAGCGTCTGGCCGCCGCGCGCCGTCGGACGGGACACTTCGACGTCGATGCACACGTACGGGGCGCTTTCGAACTCGAAGAACGTCTTCCTCTTGATGTCGATCGCTTCTATCAGGTTGGGCACATCAAGAGTGTATCGGAGCCGGGGTTATTCGGTGCGCCGGCGCGGAACTCCGCGCAAGCGAATGCCGAATCGCTCGAACCACATGCGCCGAGTCTCGGGCTTCACGCGCTCGGCGCCGGCAAACACGAAGCAGACCGAGTAGACGTCGTACGGATCGGCCACGCGTGCGTAGCCAGCAAGGAACGTGTCGGTCCTTCGGGCTCACATCGGCGACAACGGCAAGCTGATGTCGATTCGCGAGGAGATTCCGATGACTGAGCACGACGCCCTTGGGCGTGCCTTCGGAACCCGAGGTGAAGAGCACGACCGTCGGATCGTCGGCGCGTTCAGACTGCCGCCGCGGTTTGCTCATCAAGGATCGGCACAGCGCGACAATTCGCGAGAGCACGCCCAATCGGGTGCTTCAGATCCTCGAGGTACACGATCGTGGTGTAGCGACTGCTCAGCTGCCTGTCAAGTCGTGTCTTAACTACCTGATTTAGAGACGGTTAGACCTTCAGCTCGCACTTGCCCTACGATTCCCAGCGGCATGACTTACGACGTCGTCGTCATTGGTGGCGGCCACAACGGCCTGACCACCGCCGCGTACCTCGCCAGGGCCGGCAGGAAAGTCCTGGTCCTCGAGCGGCGCCATGTCCTCGGCGGCGCGGCGGTCACAGAGGAAGTGTTCAAGGGCTTTCACTTCTCCGTCTGCTCGTACGTGGTCTCACTGCTGCGCCCCGAGATCATTCGCGAGCTCGACCTGCCGAGCCACGGTCTCGAGATTCTTCCGCTCGACGGCACGTTCACGCCCATGCCGAACGGCGATTACTTGTGGCGCATGAACGACCATGCGAAGACGCGTCGCGAGATCGCGCGTCACTCGCGACTCGATGCCGAGGCCTACGACGAATACGGCCGCGCGATGGTCGAGATGGGGCGATTCGTCCGCCCGATCCTCGGCATGCTGCCGCCGGATCCGACGTCGCTCGACCCGCGAGGACTCAAGCAGCTCTTCATGTTGCTTCAGCGCTTCCGGCGCCTTCCGCGCGGCGATCAATACAACCAGATCCAGCTCATGACGATGAGCGCCGTCGACTTCCTCGATCAATGGTTCGAGACCGACGTCCTCAAGGCGACGATGTCAGCGTCCGGCATCATCGGAACATTCCTCGGCGTGCGGTCGCCAGGAACGGCGTACGTGCTGCTCCATCACTACATGGGTGAGATCGACGGTGCGTTCCGTTCCTGGGGGCTATCCCGCGGCGGCACTGGTGCGATCTCCAACGCGATCGCCAAGGCAGCACGCGCTGCTGGCGTGGAGATCCGCTCTCAGGTGGAAGTCGAGCGCATTCTCGTTCACGGCAATCAGGCGCAAGGTGTGGTGCTGAAGAACGGCGACGAGATCCGGGCACGCATGGTCGCCTCCAGTGTCGATCCTCGTCTGACGTTTCTGCGGTTCATCGAGCCCGGGCAACTGCCGGACGAGTTCGTCGAGGACGTCAACCACTACCGGTTCCGCGGATCGTCTGCGAAGGTGAACCTTGCGCTCGACGGCTTGCCCGACTTCACCAGTCTGCCCGGGCCAGGAACGCACCTTCGCGGAGCGATCTCGATCTCGCCGGGCGTGGACTACATGGAACGCGCCTACGACGACGCGAAGTACGGACGCTTCTCGCAGAAACCCTACATGGACATCGTCATTCCGTCCCTCACCGATCCTCGGGTGGCGCCGCCCGGCAAGCACGTCATGTCGTGCTTCGTCCAGTACGCGCCCTACCACTTGAAGGGCGGAACGTGGGACGAGCAGCGCGAGGCCTTTGGTGACACCGTGGTGAACACGATCGCCGAGTACGCGCCGAACCTGCGCAACATCATCCTGCACCGCCAGGTCGTGACCCCGCTCGATCTCGAGCGGGAGTGGGGACTCTCGGAAGGCAACATCTTTCAGGGTGAGCTGACGCTGGAGCAGCTGTTCTTCCTGCGCCCCGCACCCGGATGGGCGCAGTACCGAACGCCGGTCCGGGGACTCTACATGTGCGGCTCGGCGACGCATCCCGGTGGCGGCATCATGGGCGCACCAGGACGAAACGCCGCCATGCAGATTCTCGCGGACGGCAGATAGCCGGCTTGACCGGCAGAATTGCTGACCAATGAATCAACTCTTCCCCGGTCGAGACGGCTCGCCCGCGCAGGGCGCGGGCAAGAGATACTGCCATCTAGCGAGGCGGACCATATCCTCGTCGGGTCTCAGACGGAGCCTCGCTAGATGCACGACATAGTCATCATTGGCGCCGGCCATAACGGCCTGGTTGCAGCGTACTACCTGGCCAAAGCAGGACGACGTCCGCTCGTCCTCGAACGGCAGCCCTACGTCGGCGGCGGCGCCGTCACTACTGAAATTTATCCTGGCTTCCGTTGTCCGAGCCTGTCTCACGAAATCCTGGTCGATCAGACGGTCCTCGCCGATCTGAACCTCATACGGCACGGCGTCGAGTTGATTCCACTGCCCACGCTGGTCTGTGCACCGTCGTCGAACGGTGGTGCACTCGTGCTGCACGACGATGTCGGGGCCAGCGTGGCATCGCTGCGCTCGGTGAATCCCAGGGACGCTGAGGCGTACGCCGCTTTTCGTGCATCGATCGAACGGCTCTCGGAGGTCATCGGCACCACGTTCGATTCGTCGCCACCGGATATCGACGAGCCGAGTACGAGCGATCTGTGGAATCTGCTGAAGGCCGGGCGCCGCTTCCGCGCGCTGGGGAAACGGGACGGCTATCGTCTGCTCCGCTGGTTGTCGATGCCCGTGGGCGACCTCGTGACCGACTGGTTCGAGAACGAGCAGCTCAAAGCGTTGCTTGCAGGCCCCGGCATCTCGGGCACGATGCTCGGGCCACGATCGGCCGGTAGTTCCATGGTGCTGCTCCTGCGCGAAGCTAGCCGTCTCCGGTCCGGAGGCACATCGATGCGCGTGCGCGGCGGACCCGGCGCGGTCACGCATGCGATGGCCCTGGCGGCGCGCGAGGCGGGCGCGGAGATCCGAACCGGCGTCACCGTTGAACGCATCATCGTCGGCGATGACCGCGTAACTGGTGTCGTGGCCAATGGGCAAACGATGTCGTGCGCAACCGTCCTCTCGGGGCTGGACCCGCGCACGACCTTCCTCTCACTGGTCGACCCCGCGGAACTGGCGCCCGAGTTCACGACCCAAGTTCGCAATTATCGCGCCTCGGGCACGGTGGCGAAGGTGAACCTGGCGCTCGCCTCGCTGCCGGCGTTTCGCGGGATTGCCGACCCGATGTCACTTGCCGGCCGGATTCACATCGGGCCGGACCTCGACTATCTCGAGCGGGCGTTCGACTGCGTCAAGTACGGGAACGTGTCATCGGCCCCCTGGCTCGACATCACGATTCCGTCGATCGTCGATACGGAACTGACGCCACGGGGCGCGCACGTTGCATCGATTTACACCCACTACTCGCCGTACGCCCTTCGTGGGACCGACTGGTCGGTGGCAAAGGACATGCTCCTGTCGAACACGATCGAGGCACTCGAGGCGTATGCGCCCGGCATCAGATCGCTGGTGCTGGCGGCCGATGTCGTCACGCCACCCGAGCTGCAGGCTCGTATCGGCGTCAGTGGTGGACACATGTTTCATGGGGAGCTCGCGCTGGACCAGTTGTTCACGATGCGACCGCTGCTGGGCCACGCGAACTACGGCAGTCCCATTCGCGGACTTCACCTGTGCGGAGCTGGGACACACCCCGGCGGGTTCATGACTGGCGCGAGCGGCCGACTGGCGGCACGGGCCCTTTCAAGGCAGTAAACTGATTCGGCTTCTGGCAGGTAGGAGTCCGCGCGATGCGAGACACAGCCATGGTCGCCGTGATGCTCGCGCTTCTGGTCGGTCTCGACCAGACTGCCCTCGCACAAGGCCGCCGCGGCGCCCCAGATCCTTTCGGTCCCAACGCTGCGCGCGGCAATGCCTCCATCGTCGGCCATGTCATGTCGCCAGGCTCGAACACTCCTGTCCGAGCGGCGGAGGTCGTGGCCACGAACGCGGCCGGCGTACAGGTTTCCGCAAAGACGGACGAGAACGGTGCCTACCGATTGGAGCGATTGTCGGCGGGCAACTGGCGGGTCACGGCATCGAAGGGTGGATACGTCACGTGGCAGTACGGGCAGCATCGAGCGTTTGCGCAAGCGCCACCCATCGCACTGACCCAGGGACAAACATTCACGGCCGACATTCCGCTGACGCGCGGAGGAGCGATCGCAGGCCGCGTCTATGACTCATCGGGCGATTCACTTGGCGGGCTGCAGGTCCGGGTCTACCGCGCAACCATGGAGCAGGGGATGCGCCGGCTCAAGGGGGTGGGCCTCGCGGACCAGACCGACGATACCGGTGCCTTCAGGGTGTACGGACTTCCACCCGGCGACTACTACGTTGCAGCCAGCCTGCGTGTAGCGCCGATCGATTCCGTCGTTGAGACAACCTACGCGCCGACCTACTTTCCAGGGACGAGCGACCTGTCCGAGGCGCAACGCATCAAGCTCGGACTCGGCGCCGAAGCCACAGCCACGTTTCAACTGCTGTCGATGCGCACGACGCGAATCTCTGGCGTCGTGCTCACCTCGACGGCAGCACCAGCGAATGCCTTCCTCAACCTCGTGCCGCAGGGATCGGAGTTCGGCATCCCAACAGGCGCAGGAGGCGTCACTCGTCCAGATGGAACGTTCACCCTGAGCGACGTCGCGCCCGGGCGATACGTGCTCAAAGCCACGCTGCGCGGTGACGGACCCGACGAGTCGGCGGCAGTGCCAGTGACGGTCGACGGCAACGAACTGTCCGGGATCTCGCTGATGACAGGGCGACCCGCATCACTGCGAGGAACGATCGTTGCCGACGCCGGAGTGACACGGCCGCTGCCCGACAAATTGAGTGTCATCGCATTCTCAGCGCGCGAAAGCCACTCGGTTCTCGACCGTGGTGACGGTGTGACGTTCGAGATGGATTCGCTGAACGAGCCGTTTCGCCTCGCCCTGGACGGCCTGCCAGACGGCTGGGCGGTGAAGCAGATCCTCGTGAGTGACGTCGACATGGTGGACGATGCAATTGAGTTCGTGCCGGGCCAGCAGGGAGTGGCGCGAGTCGTCCTCACCAATCGACTGACCGACGTGAGCGGTACCGTCACACCGATCGCTCAGGCAGCTGCGCGATCCGTCGTCGTGTTCCCTGCGAACTCAGCGAAGTGGATACCGCGATCGCGATACATGCGTCGGGTCGAGGCTGACCCGAGCGGCAGCTTCCGCATCCGGGGTCTGCCTCCGGGCGAGCAGTACTTCGCGTTTGCCACGGACTACCTCGAGGACGGCGAGCATCTGGACCCCGAGTTTCTGACGGAGATCAGGAACGTCGCGGTGCCGTTCACGCTCGATGACGCGAACACGCAGACGCTCGAATTGAAAGTGGTAGAGCGATGATGGCGACACGCACCATCCTGCCCGGCCTCGTGCTGGTTCTCTCGGTGATGCTCGGCATCGATGCCGCGGCACAGAGAAGCGGCCAGAAGCCCCAGCGCGTCGATCCGATGAAGTCGGGCATCAAGGGGACGATCACAGCCGCGGACACCGGCGCCCCGATCCGTGGTGCCGAGGTACGTCTCTCGAGTCGCGGCAGCTACAACCGCCTGGTGACGACCGATGGTGATGGCCTCTTCAGTCTCACCGATCTTCCAGCCGGTGAGTATCGATTGAGCGTGTCGCGCACCGGATTCACATCGCTGCTGTTTGGGCAGCGCCGTCCACTCGAGGCAGCGACGTTGATCGACCTTTCGGAAGGGGAGACGTTCACTGCGAATCTCGCGCTGACTCGCGGAGGCGCGATACACGGACGGGTGATTGACGAGTTTGGTGAGCCGATCGCAGGGACGCGCGTGCAGGTATTGCGGTCGCGGATGGTCCAGGGACGGCGTCGTCTCCAGAGCATGGGGCCCGGAGATCAAACGGATGACACTGGCTCCTTCCGCGTATACGGCCTGCCGCCGGGCGATTATTACGTCACGGCCAGTGCCGGTGCCGCCGATTCAGTCAGGAGAGATCCGCCGATCTACTTCCCCGGGACACCAAGCTTCACGGAAGCGCAGGTGATCAGCCTCGCCGTCGGCACGGAGGCCTCGGCCGATTTTCAAATCCAGCCATTTCGCAATGCGCGAGTATCGGGGAGGGTCTTCAGTGCATCGGGAGCGCCTGTGGCAGCCATGGTGCAGCTGTCATCTGAGGCGGTCGGCACGGGACCAAATTTAGAGAATGCCGGCGACCCGCGTGCGTTCATGATGATGGCTGATTCAGGACCTGATGGCCGGTTCACCGTCGAGAACGTGCCGCCAGGTCCCTACACGCTCACGGCGAACAGCTCTTTTGTGGCTGGTGTCATCGCCGGGCGCGAGGCCGCAAATCCCACCGCCGGTCCACCAAAGGCCATGCTCGACATCATGGAGCGCGGCCCCGAGACAGCGTCTTTGGACATCGTCATCGCTGGCGCCGATGTCACCGACATCGCCTTGACGACCCGGCGCGGCGGAGTGCTGAGCGGCACGTTCGTCGCCGACAACGGAACGGTTCGCCCGCTCCCGCAGGGGCTGTCCGCCTCGATGCGCCCTGCCAATGGCGGCAGCGGCATGTCGATGTCGCAGGGTGGGCGAGGTAACACTTTCCGCCTCGCGGGCATGAGTGGTCCGTTCTATCTGAACATCACAGGTGTGCCTGAAGGCTGGGCGATCAGTGAGATTACGGTGGATGGCGCCGACGTCACTGACGAGGCGATCGACTTGAAAGGCACAAATGGGACGGCGCGCGTCGTGCTCACCGATCGCATCACAACGGTCAGCGGCACGGTGCAGCCGCGCCGCGATCGCGCCGGCTATAGCGTCGTCGTCTTTCCTGATGATTCGGCACGATGGGCGTATCCCTCTCGATACGTCCGTGCCGCGCAGGTCGACGACAGCGGTCGCTTCTCGATCGCCGGCCTGCCCGCGAATGAGCGGTACTATGCCGTTGCCGTCGACTACCTGGAGGAAGGCGAGGAGCAGGATTCGCAGTTGCTGGAGCGCCTGAGAGCGCGCGCAATGACATTTTCACTGCGCGAGGCCGAACAACGGTCGGTGGTACTCGACCCGGTCTCGCGGTGAATTGCTGGTCAGAAATGATCACTGTGCCAGTAGAAGACGTCCTCGGCCTTCTCTGGCATCGCGATGTCTGCAAGCGGTCTCACCATGAACACGTCACGTGCGGCTGACCTGTCCGTCAGCGTGATTTGAGGCGGCACCGGGAATGCCTGCGGCCACCAGGCACGGATGAGGGGCATCGGCGCTGAGGGCTCGCGCGCGACCAGCACCTGCAGCATCGCACCGAGCCTTGCCCCTGCAGGATCGCGGTCGCCAGCCTCTTCGAGTGTCCAGCCGTTGGCGTTCTCATGCAGTAGCGCATATGCAACCGCCGAAGCCCCTTCCTCCGCCACGACGAACTCGACCTGTCGAAGACCCAGGGGACCGAGACCGGCCAGCATGCGTTTCTTCGACACGGCGAAGTGAATCATCGATCGGTCACGTTCGAGCGTGAAGCGAACGCTCGACGAGCGGACGCGATGCATCTCTTCCAATGCCGGGAGATCCCGTTCGTCTCCGAAGCGCACGAGCATTGCCGGCGCCCCATCCTTGCGGTTCACGCGGATCGTCACTTCGTCGATCGGAACGGCAGTGAAGCCGAGGCGCTCGTAGAACAACGTGCCGATCTCTGAGAACAAGCCGACCAACAGCGCCCCGTCACGGCGCTCCACGTCAATCAGTTGTTCGATGAGCCGGGAGGCATAGCCACGTCCGCGTTGAAGAGGCGGTGAGTACACGGCACCAATGCCGGCCATCCACCCGGTGCGACCATCGAGGCGCATGCGAAGGCGGTAGCGCTTCGCGGTTGCCAGCAGCCTCCCCGCATCATCGACCAACGCGAAGCGCTGAAGGTGTTGACGGCCCCACGGCGTGCGGATCTGAGCGCGATACCACTGCGCGTAGGCGCGTTCGGTCAGACCCTCGTTCCAGATTTCGTAGGTCAGACCCAGGATCTGATCGAGCAGCGGGCCGCTGTCGGCAACGACGACGTTCATGCAGGTAGAAAATGAATTGTACCGTCCGCGCAGAGGGCAGCGGCTTTGTTGTAAAAAGGGGCATGACGAAGACTGCCGAAGATCTGCGATACCCGATCGGTCGTTTCCGGGCGGTAATGCCCGTCACGAGCGAGATTCGCTCGGCCGCGATCGACGCGATTGCCGGCCTGCCGGAACGGATGCGAGCCGCGGTCGCGGATCTCAACGACACGCAGCTCGACACACACTACCGGCCCGAGGGATGGACCATCAGGCAGGTGGTGCATCACGTCGCCGACAGCCATATGAATGGCCTGATCCGGGTGAAGCTGGCGCTGACGGAAGAGACGCCGACGATCAAGCCGTATGACGAGAACGCCTGGGCACTGCTCGCGGATGCGCGCCTGGGGGTGGATGTGTCCCTCGGCATCATCGACGGTGTGCATGCCCGATGGGCGGCTGTATATCACGGCATGACCGCCGACGACTTCGAGCGCGCCTTCGTGCATCCGGAGGTGGGCGCGCAGCTGACGCTCGACTGGCATCTGCAGAACTACGCGTGGCACTCACACCATCATCTGGCGCACATCACCGAGTTGCGTCGCGCGAAGGGATGGTAAGATCACGACCGTGGCGCATGACAAGGCAGACATCGGCGACGCGCTCGGCATGATCGAGACGCGCGGTCTGGTCGGCATGATCGAAGCGGCAGACGCGATGCTGAAGACCGCGAACGTCGTGCTCGTCAGCTGGCAGAAGGTGGATGCCGGGCTGGTGACGGCTTTGATCCGCGGCGACGTCGGGTCGGTCAAGGCGGCCACCGATGCTGGCGCCGCTGCCGCGCGGCGCGTCGGTGAGCTTGTCGGCGTCCACGTGATCGCCAGGCCCGCCGACGATCTCGAGAAGGTCTTTCCAATTCGGTAATCGGGTCGGGAGTCGACGCCATTACAGTTTTCGTGGTGCTCCGCCTCGCCGGCGCTTGCGTTCGCGGGCCGATAGCGGGCGCAGCGATAGTTCTTCTCCAATCATCAGCAACGGCTCTGTCGGACGCTCCATGTTGAACATGCGTCCGTCTTCGGTCCGCCCGTAAAGCTGATCGCCGCCCATCAGCAGCGCCATCGGCCCGCCCTCGCCAATGGCCTCGTACAGCCGTATCCCGAAGACCTCGCGCAGCGTCGCCAGCAGACGCCGCAACTGTGGGATCGAGAAGCCGCGCCGTCGCAAATCGGCGAGCACCTGGAGCTCGAGCACGTCCATCGGTGTGTATCGACGCTCGGTATAACCTCCGGCTTCGGTTCGGTGTGAGCGGATCGCCGGTACGAACAGGCGACGCGAGTCCCACCATTGAAGCTGACGGGCACTGAGCCCGGTCAATGCGGCGACCTCACGTGAGCTGTAGTGCTTCTTGAGGCGCATGCGGCTGGACGTCAGGCCGTTGTGAGCCGGCCGGGTCTCACCAGACTGAGCTCCGGGCGTTCCTTGCGATCCGTGACGAGGTCGGCGACCAGCGAAGCGGTCAGCGGCGCCAGTAAGACGCCATTCCGGTAGTGACCAAGAGCGTAGAACACTCGCGCCATCGACTCTGACCTGCCGATGATCGGCAGCTCGTCGACCGTCTTCGGACGAAGGCCGACTCGAACCTCCTCGAACTGCGCGTCGCCCAGCGAGGGAACAAGGGTGGTGGCGGCGTTCAGCAGTCCGCGAACACCTTCCGCGGTGGCGCGTTCATCGAAGCCAACATCTTCAACCGTCGCGCCAACGAGAACGGTGCCGTCGGTCCACGGCACGACATAGCAGGCCTGACCCCAGAGGACGCGCGACGCCACCGTACGCGGGCTGCGCAGTTGAAGGAGCTGCCCGCGAATCGGTTTCACGTGCGGAGCATCCGACGCTCGCGATGGCACCGGCCAACTGCCCGTCGCGACGATCACGCCGTCGCTGTCAATGGTCTCGTGTTCGGTCGTCACGCGAGCCGTTGTCGTTCCGCCCTCGATCCCGATCACCGCCGAGACGGACATCTGAACGCCACGGGCGCCCACCGCCTCCGCGAGCGCATCCATCAACGGCGTCGGACCCACATAGCCGTGCAGGGGCACGACGAGTCCGGCCGTCACGCGATCGGGGAGCGCAGGCTCGAGACGGCGTGCCGCATCGCCATCGAGCAGTGAGCACTGAACACCCGTCGACGAAAGAGCACGCGCGCTCGCAGACAGCGCAGATGCCTCAGTCTCATCGAGCGCGACTTGCAAAGTACCGGTGCGGCGATATTCGACTGTTCGCCGCGAGTCGTGCTCGACCCTGCGGACGAACTCGTCGTACATCGCCAGGCTGCGCGCTGCCAGATCGCGAAGCTCGGGAATGTGCCCTTCGATGTGCGGCGCGAGGATGCCGGCGGATGCGCGCGTGGCGCCACGGCCAACACCACGCGAATCGACGAGGTGAACGCGGACACCGCGGGACGCAAGCTCGTGGGCGATCGCGCAACCCACGATGCCGGCCCCGACGACGGTGATCTTCACATGGAGATTCTAGCTGGCTCTCGACTCTGGGCTCTCGGCTTTGGGCTTCGGGCTGGCGACTCGGGCTACGGCTAGAGCCGAGAGCCTTGAGCCGAAAGCCCGCTAGAATCGGAACTGCATCCCGACTTGCACTTGCCGCGGACGCTGCGCCATCGTCGGCTCCCCGAAGTAGCGCGAGAGCTGATTGCCGCTGTAGCCGCCGTAGTTCACGCGGTTGAACAGATTGTCGGCGGTGACGAAGAGCTCCATCATGTAGCGGGCGTTGAAGGCTGCGTCGCCCTGATTGCCGCCGCGCCCGCCACCGCCGCGCGCTCCGCCGCCCTGGCCTTGCTGTGCACGAGGAGCTTCACCGGCGGAAGCGCCGCCCCCGCCGCCGCCCGGGCCCCCAGGGCGTACTCCCGGGCCACCGGGACCACCAGGACCGCCAGGGAACCCAGTGCGCTGACCGCCAAGGGGAAACGCGCGGCTGACCCGCAGGTTGGTCGTAACCGTCGTTGTGCCGCGCTCGGTGTTTCGTCCAACGCCGGCAGGCCGGTCGTTGCTGACACCGTCACCGTTGTCGTCGAGCCCGGTCGTGATCGTGTACGGCGTGGCCGACTGCGCGTTGACGTTCAGGTTCGCGCGCACACCGAACAACAGCGGCACGTTGATCATCCCCTGCAGACGATGCCGGACGTCCTGGCGGGAAGGACCCCACTCCGTGTCGGGATCGAGGTTGTTGGCCGGGAGCGACGTCTCGCTATCGGCGTGGTTACGAACGCGGCCGAGCGTGTAGTTCATGTTGAAGAAGATGCGCCGCTGCGGGAAGCGGTAGTTACCACCGATTGTCAGGCGATCGGTTTCCGATTTCCCGGTCGACTCGAACTGCGTGACGGTGCCAACCGTCGGGTCGGGCCGGTTGCCGAATTCGTCTGGCGCGTTGATGTTGATCGAACGAATCTGACGACGCCCGCGAAGCATCTGATACGTCGCCTGCACGCTGAAATTCTGCGCGAGCTGACGCTCGACACCGAGCGATGCCTGATGGACCTTGGGCATCTGCAGATTCGGGTCACCCTGAATGCGGCCGCGCGGAAGAATCTGTGCCTCGGAGCCGGTGAGAGGATCGGGATAGCCGGGATCCAGAATGAGCAGGTCGCGCTGCGACACACCATCGACGCGCAGCGTCTGGTCGTACAGGTTGGCGGAATACCAGTCGTAGAACAGGCCATAGCCGCCACGGATCGCCGTGCGGCTACCCCACGGCGTCGTGGTGAATCCGAGGCGCGGCATCAGGTTCAGGCGGTCGTCGATGTGCGACTGCATCTCGTTGCGAACGCCGATGCTGATCGAAAGCTTGTTGTTCAGGCGGATGTCGTCCTGCCAGTAGATCCCGAGCTGGTATTGAGTGAATCGCGTGTTCACCTGTCCGTTGCGCTGGGTGAATGATGTGGGCAGACCCGCGTCGTACGCCTCGATGCTGCTGAACGTGAACGTTCCGGCGTTGTTCTGCGCGTCGAAGTTGCTGAACTCGTCGCCCTCGAGCAGAAAGCCGACACGCATCTGATGTTTGCGCCCGACGTTGAAATCGAGATTGTCAGCGAGCTCGAACGAGCGGGTGGACGTTTCGTTCCAGACGCCGGCCCCGCCCTGACTGAACGCATCCAGCACGATGACCGCGGGATCATTCGTAAGGGAGATCGACGTGCTGTTCTGTTGCGAGAACTGCAGCCGCAGTTCGTTGAGCGTCGTTCGGCCAACGAGCCCCTGGACCTGGACCCTCACCTGGTGATTCCCGCTCGAGCGGTCATACCCGCGCTCGGGCAGGTTGAAGCCACCGACACCGAGATTCTCGGTGGAGCTGTCACCTCGGCGGTACTCGAGACGCAGTGTCTGGTTCCTGGTGAGCCCGTGCTCGAGTCCCACGGTCACGTTCGTCTGCTCCGACGGGCGGAAGACCACATCGCCCATGGGATTGCCACTTTCGTCGAGCGCCGTGATCGTGTCCGACTGCTGGTCGCGGCGCCCGTCCACGTTGAGACGAAGCGAGGTCTTCCCTTTCACAATCGGACCACGCAGGCCCATGTTGAACTGGCGGTTCTGTTCCGGTGTTTCCGAGGTGGCGAACGCATTACGCGCGTTCATCTCGTCGCCGCGGTAGTTCAGGCTGGCATTGCCGTTCCACTCCACGACGTTGGGCCTGGTGATGATCTCGATCTGCGTCCTGCCGGCGTCATGGTTGTCTGCTGAGAACGAGTTCGTCCGGAACCGGATCTGACGGATCTCATCGCGTGACGGCAACCGTCCGCCACGAAAGCCATTGACCTGGAACACGGCGCCGGCCGCGCCGGCCATCTGCGTCAGCACCTCCGCGAGCTCTTCGGGATCCTCCGGCAGCTCCTCGATCTCGGCCTGCTCCAGCGTCGTCGTGAACGAGTTGCCGCGCCGGTCGTCGGTCGCGTTCACATCGTTGACGACGACTTCTTCCTGCAGGCCCGCAATCTTCAGCGTCACGGTCTGATTCATCGCGCCGCGACGCAGCGTCAGCTGGCCCTCGTACGCCTCGAACCCGGGAAAGTCGATGTGCAGTTGCACGCTTCCCACTGGCAATGGCGGCGACATGGCAAGGCCGCGCTCGTCGGTCGCGAACGTGATGGGCTCACCATTTGGAGGTGTCACGACAACAGTGGCCTGGGGAATCCCCGCACCGGTTTCGTCGACGACAACCACACGCAGCTGCGTCTGGTTGTTTGAGTTCTGCTGAGCGGCCAGTGGCGCAGCGATGAGCAGCGCCATCAACCCGAGGATGATCCGCTTCATTTGGTAAACGTGTTTGCCTTGAAACTCGGATTGATTCTGTAATTCCTGACGACCCACTCTTCGTTCGTCTCACCGGACGCGCCGCGCGTGATGAGATGAGGAAGTTGGATACCGTTGACCGTCTTGTACTCGGCCAGGTGCATCTCGAGCGTCGCTGGCGGTCCCTGCGTCCCACGTCCGCCACGTCCTCGTGCTGGTTCGGTGGCGCCACCTTGAGCAACAGGCTGGTCGCCAGTGCCGGGCCCCTCAGCGGCAGGCGCACCGGTGTCAGCGGCACCCTGACCTCTTCGTCCCTGACCCCCACGCCCGCCAAACCCGCGGCCGGCGGGTCCGGTCCACGTCAGCATCAACGGCATATGGGTCATCGTGTCAATGAACACGCGCGTGGCGTTCCCGTCCGGAGTCTTCACTTCCAGTACATCGGCAGTACCCTCAGGTGCCTGTGCAGTCCCGATCCACCGGAACGGTGTATCGCTCGTGAGCAACAGGGCGACCAGAAGACGACTGACCTCGCTCTGTATGTTGCGCCGCTGAAACTCGCGGAGACGGTCCAGCGCGTCCGGCGATGGCGCACCCTGCCCGTTACCCGCGCCGGCAGCTCCACCTGCGCCACCGGCGGCGCCCCCGCCAAAGCGACCGCGGCCACGCGCGCCAAAGTCGCCGCTGACCTCGGATGAGAACTCACCGCCGTTGACGATGTCCGTGCGATCCAGGGACGAACCGCCAACACCGACCGTCAGTGATTCGTTGCGGCGAAACCTGTCGGGGAGCTCGAGGAAGATCTCGGTATCGCCCTCGAGGTTGAAGTTGCCGTTTGCGCGACGCGTGGTCCCCGTGATCTGCAGCCTCTTCACCGATGCGAGCTTGTCCTCGCCTCCAAGCGCCTCGCGTGTCTCGGCAAGCACGGCGTTCGCCTTGACCTCTTCCGGCTGTTGTCCCGCCCGGGCCGTCTGAACTCCAGACGCAACGATGGCGAGCAGCACCGCTGGGGCGATACCGGCAGTCCGCATTGAGTCATTATTCCTGTGCTGTTCGGAGCGCATGGTTAAGTGACCGCAAAGAGATTGTTAAGAATGTAAAAGCTTAGAATCCAATGCCTTACGGCGATTATTATGCGTGCTAAACTTCGCCAAGTGAAGCTCCAGAAACCCAGAGGGACGACGCTCGTCACGGCCGCGCTCCTGGTCCTCCTACCGACGCTCGCCGTGCTCCAGTATCAATGGGTTGGCGAGTTGAGCACAGCCGCGCGTGAGCGCCTGCAGCGTAACGTCCGCATTGCGGCTGCTCAGTTCCGCGAAGGCTTCGACGGCGAGATCGTTCGCGCTGCCCTCAATCTCCAGGTCGGCCCGGGCACCGTTCGTGAAGGCGTGTCCGAGCGGTACTCGGACCGCTACAACACCTGGCTGAATACCGCCGTTCACCCTCACATCGTTTCAAACGTGCTCGTGGTCGACGGCGGCAGTGGCGAACTGCGGCTGCGGCGCTGGAACTCCGACATCGACGCGCTCGAAGTGACGGAGTGGCGGCCTCCGCTGGAGCGCTGGCGCTCGCAGATCGAGCAGGAGTATCGCGATTTCAAAGCCGGACGGATGTTTGACCGCCGGCAGCTACTGCGAGGCGAGGACTCGCTGATTGTCGTCCCCTTGCGGAATCTGGTCGTCCCGCCTCGTCCAACGCCCGGGCCGCAAACTGTAACCCCCGTGTTCGGCTTCACGATCATCGAGCTGAACATGCCGTACATCCGCGAGCAGATGTTGCCCGAGCTCGCGTCGCGACACTTCACTCATGTCGAAGGTGATGTGTACCGCGTGGCCGTGACCGATGCGGGCAATCCGTCGAGCGTACTCTACCGATCGGATCCGGACGCACCGGTCGACCCGGATCGCGCGGACGCATCCGTGGCGCTCTTCGGCATTGGCACGCAGGCATTTTTCTTCGGACGGCCGCCTCGTCCCCCGGTTGAGGACCGTTCGCCGCGCGACCCCGGCACGCGCCTGCGCGGTGAAGGGCTGCTCCCCGGTGCGGGCGATGGACGGCCGGAGGATTTCGGCCGGTGGCAACTTCTGGTGCAGCACGAGAGCGGTTCGCTCGAAGCGGCTGTTGCGCGCGCCCGGCGACAGAACCTGGCAATCAGCTTCGGCGTGCTCCTCCTTCTCACGCTCAGCGTCGCACTGCTCGCCGCAACATCCCGGCGCGCTCATCGCCTCGCCCGTCAGCAGATGGAATTCGTCGCTGGCGTGTCTCACGAGCTGCGCACGCCGGTCGCGGTGATCCGTTCCGCCGCCGAGAATCTCTCTCACGGTGTCGTCGACAGCGGCGATCGCGTCAGGCGCTACGGCCAACTGCTCGAGACCGAAGCCCGTCGCCTTGGCGAGATGGTCGAGCGCGTGCTGCAATACGCCGGCATCGAGTCGGGCCTCATGAGGGGAGCGCGGATCCCTCTCGCCCCGACCGAGATCATCGAGGGTGCCATCGACAGTTCGGTCACCCTGCTCGAGCCTGAGCAGATCACTGTCGAGCGCGATTTCGTCGCGAATCCACCGACCATCGTCGGCGATGCGGTCGCATTGCAATCCGCAGTACAGAATCTGATCGCCAACGCCGTCAAGTACGGTGGCCGCGATCGCTGGATCGGTATCAAAGTCGAGCACGGGCGCCAGCGTCGTCGACCGGAGGTCTGGATCACCGTCAGCGATCACGGCGCTGGCATTCCGGCATCAGAGCTTCCCCACATCTTCGATCCGTTCTACCGCGGCTCGGACGCGGTAGCGCGTCAGGTCCACGGCAACGGACTCGGCCTCTCTCTCGTCAGACAGATCGTCGCGGCACACGGAGGACGGGTCACGGTCACGACGAGAGCCGGGGCCGGTAGTTCGTTTACCATTGCATTGCCGTCGGCCGAGCCCGATCAGCGGCCAAGCGCGGTCGCCAGCCAGCTGCAGACGACCCACTCGTAGCAGCAGCCATTCGGAACCAAGGGATACACACCAGTCGTGTCGCGTCGCATACTCCTGGTCGAGGACGAGCCGGGCCTCGTGTTGACGCTCACCGATCGACTCATCGCCGAGGGCTATGACGTCGAGAGCGAAGGTGACGCGGTCAAGGGGCTCGCGCGCGGCAGTGCGGGAAACTTCGACGTCATTCTGCTCGACGTCATGTTGCCGGGTGGAAGCGGCTTCGACGTGTGCCGGACACTCCGTCAGCGCGGTGTCCAGACACCAATCATGATGCTCACCGCCCGTGGGCAGGTCGTCGATCGCGTCGTCGGTCTGAAGCTTGGCGCCGACGACTATCTCGTCAAGCCTTTCGAGATGGCGGAACTGCTGGCGCGCATTGAAGCCTTGTTGCGACGCGGTACTGCGCCGGCCTCGACTCCGTCCGTTGGAGAGACGTTCCGCTTCGGCGAGATCTCGATCGACTTCCGCCGGGCCGAAGTCACCAAGTCAGGCCAACCCATCGAGCTGTCGGCGCGCGAGTTCAAGCTGCTGCGATACTTCGTCGAGCATCGCGGCGCTGCGCTGTCGCGCGATGAGCTGCTCAATGAAGTGTGGGGCTACAACGCCATGCCGTCGACGCGGACCGTGGACGTCCACGTCGCGTGGCTCCGCCAGAAGATCGAAGACAATCCCAGGCACCCCCAGTACATTCACACCGTGCACGGCCTCGGGTATAAATTCGTCGTTTGAGCATCGAGGACGCCCGCTCGGAGAGCGGGATCAATTACATGCTTCGCCGCGTCTGCATCTTCTGTGGATCGAGCCTGGGTCTGCGACCCGATTACCGCACCGCCGCGGAACGGATCGCCATCGAGTTGGCCAGCCGCAACGTGGAGATTGTCTTTGGTGGCGGTTGCGTCGGCTTGATGGGCATCGTGGCCGACACGGCGCTGGCGCACGGTGGACACGTGATCGGCGTGATCCCGAGCGCCCTGGTCGCGCGCGAAATCGCTCATCGTGGGCTGCCCGACCTGAGAATCGTGGCATCCATGCACGAGCGGAAGGCGCTGATGGCCAGCTTGTCGGACGCGTTCATCGCGCTGCCGGGCGGCTTCGGGACCTTCGAGGAGTTCTGCGAGGTCGTCACCTGGACACAACTGGGACTTCACGGGAAACCGTGCGGGCTCCTGAACGTTGCGGGTTACTACGACGGGCTCATCACCCTGGTCGACCGGGCGGTCGCGGACGGTTTTGTCCGGCCGGAAAACCGGCGAATCGTGCTCGCTGATACCGACCCGGTGGCCTTGATCGAACGCCTGGGCGAGCGGCCGGCCATGGTTGCCGGCGGCATCATCGGGCCGGCGGAGACCTGAAAAAGACCGTGAGGGTGCAGGCGATCGAGGACAGATCCGAAAATGAGGTCGATCCACCAAGGTGGATCCGGCGAGATCACGCCTGTTTCGGCGCTTTCCTGAGGCACAGCCCTTGCTCTTGGGAAGGGCTCGAAAGGATCAGGATATGACCAGGACTGCGACCGGCATTCTGGCGATTATTTGCGTCGCGGTCGGCGCGAGCGGGACGTTCCTGGCGCTCCGGAACGATCCTGCCGCAATTACCGCCGAACAAGCCCAGCCGTCGTCACCGACATCCAGCAACGTCGTGGCAGAGTCAGAAGGGATTATCGAGCCAGCGCCCGTCCCAGCGCCGGCGCCGCCAGCGCCTGTTGCACCTCAAGACAGGCCCGTCCCTCCAGCACCCGCCCGTCGCACCCCCGTTCGCCAGGTCGCGGCCGCTCCGCGGGCCCCGGAGCCGCTGCCACCGGTGCCAGCACCACCTGCGGTGTCACCCAGCCAGCGAATGACGGCTCCAATCGAGCCGGCTTCGATTGCGGACAATCAGGCATCGCGTTCGGTGGAGCCTCCCGCGCCGCTGTTCGAAGAGCTAGTCGTGGCCGCGGACTCGGTCATCGGGCTGCAGCTGGAATCGCCGGTCTCATCCGAGAGAGCTCAGGTCGAAGACAGCGTGGTCGCGCGCGTCACTCGTGATGTCCGGGTGGGCGATCGCGTCGCCATTCCCGCAGGCGCGAAGGCCTATGGTGAGGTCACACTCGTCGAGCGCGGAGGCAAGCTGAAAGACCGCGCTCGTCTCGGCGTCAGGTTCACATCGGTCGTCCTTGCAGATGGAACGCGGCTGCCGATGAACACCGAGACGATCTATCGCGAAGGGGACCCTCCCGGCCGCGAGAGTGCCGCGAAGATAGGCGTCGGCGGGATCGGCGGAGCGATCATCGGGGGCATCCTTGGCGGCGCGAAGGGAGCAGCCATTGGTGGCTCGATCGGCGCCGGCGCGGGCACTGCCGCTGTGGTGGCCGGAGATCGGAACCATGCGACGCTCTCTGCCGGAACGCCGCTCACGGTGAGGATCGAAGATCCCGTCGTGGTGACGGTGGAAAGATAAATCTACGTGGAAAGTTCAAAGGTCAAAGTTCGGAAGTAAGTTGACACTTACTTACCGACTTTGACCCTCTAACTTCACACTTGCCTTAGGCGGCCCTGCTGCTGGAGAGTGCCTTCAGCAACGCCTGCACCTTGTTCGTCTGCTCCCACGTCAGCTCCTTCTCGCTCTTGCCGAAGTGACCGTAGTTGGTCGTCTTCAGGAAGATCGGACGACGCAGGTTCAGCTGGTCGATGATGTCCGCCGGCTGGAAGCTGAAGACGCGGTTCACGGCCTTCAGGATCTTCGCGTTGTCGACGGTTCCGGTCCCGAACGTGTCGATGTGGACGCTCACCGGATCCGGGTGGCCAATCGCGTACGCGAACTGCACTTCGCAGCGAGCCGCGAGCTTGGCAGCCACGATGTTCTTCGCAACCCAGCGGCCCATGTAGGCTGCGCTGCGATCGACCTTCGTGGGATCCTTGCCCGAGAACGCGCCACCGCCGTGACGGCCCATGCCGCCGTACGTATCGACGATGATCTTGCGGCCGGTGAGTCCGGTGTCACCCTGCGGTCCGCCGACGACGAAGCGGCCGGTCGGGTTGATGAGGAACTCGGTCTTGTCGGTGAGGAGCTTCGCGGGAAGGACCTTCTTGATGACGCTCTCGATGCAGAACCTCTCGATCTCGGAGTGCGAGACGTCGGGCGTGTGCTGCGTCGAGATGACGACGTTGGCAATGCCTACGGGCTTGTTGTCCTCGTAGATCACCGACACCTGCGACTTCGCATCGGGACGCAGCCACGCAGCGCCACCGGCTTTCCGGATCTTCGTGAGCTCGCGGCCGAGGCGATGCGCGAACATGATCGGCGCCGGCATGAGCTCGGGCGTCTCGTTGCTGGCGTAACCGAACATCAACCCCTGATCGCCGGCGCCCTGCTTGGCGGTCTTCTTACCAAGCGCCTTCTTGGCATCGACGCCCTGCGAGATGTCAGGCGACTGCTGCGTCACCAGCACGTTCACGAACACCTTGTCCGCATGGAACACATCATCGTCGTTGACGTAGCCGATCTCGCGGATGCTGTCGCGTGCGATCTTGACGAAATCGAGCTTGGCCTTCGTCGTGATCTCACCGCCGACGATGACGGTGTTCGACTTCACATAGGTTTCGCAGGCAACGCGGCTGAACTTGTCCTGGGCGAGGCATGCGTCAAGGACTGCGTCGGAGATCGTGTCGGCGACTTTGTCCGGGTGACCCTCGCCAACCGATTCCGAGGAGAAGATGTACTTGTCCATAAAGCTCCAAAAAAAAGCCCGCGATGTCGCGGGCTGTTTCGCGACTTAGAAGGATCAGCCGGTTTTCCGGCTGTGCGGCCCATCAAGTCGTGGAAATCGCCGCACAAACGACCCTTTAGTATCATTCGCGTCCATCACAGTGTCAACGGGCGTCACGCGCCCGGGGTAATATCCAGGGTCTGGAGGACGGTATGCGCATTCAACTTCTCGTGATCATCGCTCTGGTCGGGCTGGCCGTGTCGGTGACGTCGGCGCAGGTCAAGAAATCTGAAATGCCAGGCGTCCGCAACTACTCACGAGTCGATGCCACGGTCGGATGCGGCGGCGCCGTCGATCCCACCGCGATGTCTGCGCTCAGGAAAGAAGGCTATGTGTCGGTGATCAATCTTCGCCTGGCGAACGAGGCGGGTGCCGACGTCGATGCCGGCCGGGCTGCCGCCAAGACGGCCGGGCTGAAGTACATCCACCTGCCGTTCAACGCGGCTTCACCCGACCCCAAAGTCGTGTCCGATTTCCTCGGCGCGGTCGCGGACAAGTCCAACCAGCCGGTCTTCATCCACTGCGGATCGGCCAATCGCGTGGGCGCGGTGTGGATGATCAAGCGCGTTCTGCAGGACGGATGGGCGGTTGATCGGGCCCAGACGGAGGCGGAAGCGATTGGGCTTCAGAACCCGCAGCTGCTCGCCTTTGCCACCACGTACATCACGGAACACAAAAAGTGATAGGCTTCTAGCAGAATGTCGTTGGACCTCCGCCACGCGCATCACCATCACCACGGCCATCATGGCCGGCCGGTGGGTGTGTGCGCGCAGACGGACTGAAGACCTCGACTCACGAAACCAATCAGAGGTTGCGCAAAACCCCGCCGGTTCCACCGCGCGGGGTTTTGCTTTGTACGGCCCGCCGGCGCGCGAGCGCTTCGGCGAGGTCGAGTTGAGACGATGACGATGGACTACTCAAAACTGGACGGCCTGATCCCTGCGGTCGTGCAGGATCACAAGAGCGGCGAGGTCCTCATGGTGGGCTTCATGAACGAGGAAGCCTGGGACGTCACGCGGCGGACCGGCTATGTGACCTTTTTCAGCCGTACGCGAAACAAGCTCTGGACCAAGGGGGAGACATCGGGAAACCGATTGGCTGTCCGCGACGTGCTCATCGACTGTGACGACGACACGTTGCTCGTCAAGGCCGAACGACTCGGCGACGGCAACGTCTGCCACACCGGTGAGCGGACCTGCTTCTTTCAGCGCGTGGAGGGCGTGACGATTCCATGAAGCTCAAACTCGGCATACCGAAGGGTTCCCTCCAGGACGCGACGATCCACCTGTTCGCTCGCGCCGGGTTCAACATCTACGTGAGTACTCGCTCGTACTTCCCCTCCATCGACGATCCCGAGATCGAGTGCATGCTGATTCGCGCGCAGGAGATGGCGCGCTACGTCTGCGACGGCGTGCTCGATGCCGGCCTGACCGGGCAGGACTGGATCGCGGAGCACAAGCTCGGAGGCAACTCGAAACACTCGCTCACGCCGATCGCCGATCTCGTGTACGCGAAGCAGAGTTTTGGGAAGGTGCGCTGGGTACTGGCCGCTCCCGAGGATTCGCGGTTCAAGTCACCAACCGACTTCGCCGACGCCACCATCGCGACCGAGCTCGTTCGCGTCACCAAGGCGTACTTCGACCGGCTCGAGGTCCCGGTGAACGTCGAGTTCTCGTGGGGCGCCACCGAGGTCAAGCCGCCGGTGCTGGCCGACGCGATCGTCGAAGCCACCGAAACCGGATCGACGCTGCGTGCGAATCGCCTGCGCATCCTGGACACGGTGATGGAGTCGAACACGCAGCTCATTGCCAACGACGTGGCGCTCTCCGATGAGTGGAAGCGCACCAAGATCGAGAACATCGCGCTCCTGCTGCGCGCGGCGATCGAGGCGCAGGGGCGCGTCGGCCTGATGCTGAACGTGCGCCGGGAGGATCTCGATCGCGTGCTTGCGCTGCTGCCGGCGCTGCAGCGGCCAACGATCTCTTCACTGAGCGACAACGAGTGGGTTGCCGTGAACACGATCATCGAGGAGCGGACCGTGCGCGACCTGATTCCGAAGCTGAAATCGTCGGGCGGGCAAGGCATCGTGGAATACCCGTTGAACAAGATCGTCGTCTAGGTACGGTCCGACGGGGCGACGGGGCGAGGGTGCGAAGGTCCGGTACGAGGGTGCGAGAGTCCGATGGTCCAGTTGAAGATTGTTGAATCGTCAAATCGGCGGGCGGTCGATGCGCTGCTGTCTCCCGAGCGGACACGGGACGCGGCAACCGACGCGCATGTTGCGACGATCGTGGCCAACGTGCGCCGTAAGGGAGACCGAGCGCTCCTGCAATACGCAAAGACGCTCGACCGGCTGAGCGGGCCGATTGAGGTTTCGCGAGCGGAGATGCGACAGGCGGCCGCAAAGGTCCCGGCCGGCGTGCGTGCCGCGATTCAGGCGGCAGCACGTAACATTCGCACGGTCGCGGCACGGCAGGTTCCACGCTCGTGGAGCGTTCGTGTCACGGCCGGCGTGAGCGTCGAACAGCGCGTCGTCCCACTCGACCGCGTTGGTTGTTATGTACCCGGCGGTCGATATCCTCTTCCTTCATCGCTGCTCATGACAGCGATTCCCGCGGTCGCTGCCGGCGTTGGCGAGGTCGTGGCCGTCTGCCCGCGTCCAGAACCCGTGGTGATGGCGGCCGCGCTGGAAGCCGGCGTCACGCGGTTGTTCAGACTCGGCGGCGCTCATGCTATCGCGGCACTTGCCTACGGGACAGCCTCGGTCCCGCGGGTGGACAAGATCGTCGGACCCGGCAATCGATGGGTGGCCTCCGCGAAGGCGCTCGTGGCAACCGACTGCGGAATCGACTTCTACGCCGGACCGAGTGAGATCCTGCTCGTCTCAGCGACGGGGGACGCGGCCTGGATCGCGGCCGACCTGATCGCGCAGGCCGAGCACGACCCCGACGCGCGAGCGGTGTTGATCACTCCCAGTCGCCGGCTGGCGCAGCAGGTGGCCGCGCAGGTCAGCGCGCAGATGCCTCCCGAGGGCCCCGCACGCCTCTCGCTCCGTCGTCACGGCGGCATCATCGTCACGCGCTCGACGGCCGAGGCGATTGCGCTCGCCAACGCTGCGGCGCCGGAACACATGGTCGTGGACGACGAGGCGATGGCCTCGCAGGTGAAATGCGTCGGCTCGTTGTTCGTTGGCGGCTGGTCAGCGCAGGTCGCCGGTGATTACGCGATCGGCTCGAATCACGTACTGCCGACGGCCGGCGCTGCCCGGGTACGCGGAGGGCTGTCCGCAGCTGACTTCGTGCGCCAGATCACGGTGCAACGTGTCACCCGCGCAGGTCTGTCACGGATCGGTCAAAGCGTGATTGATCTGGCAAGGGCCGAGGGACTCAACGCTCATGCCGAGTCGATCGTTGTCCGTCTCGGAAACGCGAATCCGAAGAAGAGGTCGCCGCGATGAAGCGGTTGCAGGGATATCCCGACCCGGGCGATGGGCTGCGGCTGCACCTCAACGAGAACACAGGTGGCTGCTCTCCTCGCGTTCTGGAAGCGATTCACCGCATGCGGACGACCGACGTGTCGACCTACCCGTCGTACCCGGAGCTCGTGCGCGCATGCGCGCGCCATTTCGACGTCGATCCTGAGTGGATCCTGCTGACCAACGGGCTCGATGAGGGAATCCTGATGGCGGCCATGGGTCACATCTCGCGCGCACGCATCCACGACGCCGAGACGATCATTCCGCTGCCGGCCTTCGATCCCTACCCGAATTCAACTGCGGCCGTCGGTGCAACGGCGGTGCGGATTCCTCCCGGCCCCGACTTCGTGTTTCCGACCGATGCGGTCATCGCGGCGCTCACGCCACGGACGCGGATGATCTTCCTGAACACGCCGAGCAACCCAACGGGGCGTCTCATCCCGATCGCGGATCTTCAGCGCATCGCCGAGGCCGCGCCGGGCGCTGTCGTGCTCATCGACGAGGCCTACATCGAGTTCGGTGGCACCAGCTTCATGCCGAATCTCGCTGCCTATTCGAACGTGTTGGTCGGCCGGACGTTCTCGAAGGCGTACGGGTTGGCCGGCATGCGAGTCGGCGTACTGATCGGGCAACCCCTGGCGCTCGATCCCGTGCGCGCCGTGACGCTGCCGTTCAACATCAACGCCGTGGCCATGGCTGCGGCACTCGCGGCTCTCGACGATCGCGAGTTCCTGCCCCGCTATGCGGCACAGGTGGCCGAGTCGCGCGAGCGTCTCTATGCGGCCTGCACGCGGCTCGGTCTCGAGCACTGGGAAAGTGCGGCCAACTTCGTCATGGTTCGAGTGGGCGATCCTGTCGCACCAGTCGTCGAGGCACTTGCGCAGCGCGGTGTTCACGTGCGCGACCGGTCACACGACCCCGCGACGCCCGGTTGTATCCGCGTCACCGCCGGGCTGTTGGCGCACACCGACGCTGCCATCGACGCGCTCGAATCGGTGATGTCCGGGAGGGTTGCGCGATGAGCAGGGCACGCGTCGCCAGGTTCGACCGTCAGACCACGGAAACGCAGATCACAGGCGCGCTGACCATCGACGGTCAGGGGCGTTACACCGTTCGCACCGGCATTCGATTCTTCGATCACATGCTCGAGCTCTTCACCCGGCATGGCGGCTTCGACCTGAAGCTGGACGCGCACGGCGACCTGGACGTCGATCAACATCACACGGTCGAAGACGTCGGTATCGTCCTCGGCGAAGCCGTGCTCGAGGCACTCGGCGATCGCACAGGGATCAACCGCGCCGGCTATTTCGTCATGCCGATGGACGAAACGCTGGCCGTCGCCGCGATCGACCTCAGCGGGCGCCCGCACGCCGTCGTGGACCTGAAGGTGCGCGTGCGCATGGTGGGCGACCTGCAGACGGAGCTCGTGCACGACTTCTTCGATGGCTTCGCGTCGGGCGCCCGCGCGAACGTGCACGTGAAGGTGCTGTACGGGCGCTCGAGTCACCACCACATCGAGGCGGTCTTCAAGGCGTTCGCGCGCGCGCTTCGTGTCGCGTGCGCCAAGGACGCGCGGCTCGCGAAGATGCTGCCGAGCACAAAGGGGTTGCTGTGATCGCTCTCGTCGATTACGGCGCGGGAAACCTGACCTCGGTCCGCAAAGCCCTCACCGCGCTCGGTGCAGACTTCGTCGTCCCATCGGCGCCGGAGGAGTGCCGGCGAGCCCGCGGCGTGATCGTGCCCGGAGTCGGCCATTTCGGCGCAACCGCGAGACTCGACCAGCCGTGGCGCGAGGCCATCGGCAGCGCCGCAGCGTCCGGCACGCCGCTGTTTGGCATCTGCGTCGGCATGCAGTGGCTATTCGAAGGCAGCGACGAAGCGCCAGACGTCGCGGGGTTCGGTGCGATCGCCGGTCGAATCGCACGACTGACTGGTGACGCCGACCAGCGCCTCAAGGTTCCGCACGTCGGCTGGAACTCCCTCGAGTTCCGGGGCTCGGCCCGGCTGCTGCGCGGATTGAGCTCTGGCGCACAGGTGTATTTCACGCACTCGTATGCCGCACCGGTCACGGCCGAGTGCGTGGCAGCGACCACGCACGCCAACACCTTCTCGTCGGTCGTCGAGCGGGACAACCTCTTTGGGGTGCAGTTCCATCCCGAGAAGTCGGGCGATGCCGGGCTCACGATCCTGCGCAACTTCCTCGAGGTCTGCGCCTGATGCTGACCAAGCGCATCATCGCCTGCATGGACGTCCGGGATGGCCAGGTCGTCAAGGGCGTGCAGTTTCAACAACTGCGTCACGCCGGTGATCCGGCGGCGCTCGCCCGCCGCTACAACGTCGAAGGCATCGATGAAGTCGTCGTCCTCGACATCACGGCCACACTGGAAAGCCGCCAGGCACTCGCGCGAACGATCAACGCTGTTGCACAAGAGATCTTCCTGCCGCTCACAGTCGGCGGTGGCATCCGCTCGGAGGAGGATGCGGCGGCGGCGATCAACGCAGGGGCGGACAAGGTCAGTCTGAACACGGCGGCGCTGCGGCAGCCGGAACTCATCACCACGCTGGCCCGGCGCTATGGCAGTCAGGCCGTCATTGTCGCCATCGACGCCAAGCGACGTGACGATGGGTTCGCAGTCTACGTGCGAAGCGGCACGACCGACGCGGCGCGCGATGCCGTCGCCTGGGCCAAAGAAGCCGAGGCCAGAGGGGCTGGCGAGATCCTGTTGACGTCGATGGATCGCGACGGCACCAAAGCCGGCTTCGACTGCGAGATGACGGCTGCGGTCTCTGACGCCGTCGACATCCCGGTCATCGCGTCAGGGGGAGCAGGTTCAGTCGACCACTTCGCGGACGTCTTCACCCGCGGGCACGCTGACGCCGCGCTGGCAGCCTCGATCTTTCACTATGCCGAGTCGAGTGTCAGCGAGTTGAAGCGACATCTCAGGGGGCACGGGATTCCAGTGCGCCTCTAGGGAGAGGCTGGTCCGGCTGAAGCCGGACACTACGGCCGGTTTCAAGCGGACACTACGAATATGCTGATTCCGTCGATCGATCTCCAGAACGGCCACGTTGTCCAGCTCGTTCAGGGCGAGCGCCTGGCCATCGAAGCGCCCGATCCCGAGCCATGGATCAAGAAGTTCTCGAGCTTTCCACGCGTTCAGCTCATCGATCTCGACGCGGCGCGCGGTCGCGGTGACAACGCCGCCCTCGTGCGCTCGATCTGCGGCCGGCTCCCCTGCCGCGTCGGTGGCGGCATTCGCACCATCGAACGGGCGCGCGACGTACTCTCACTCGGCGCGCATGCCGTCATCGCCAGCTCTGCCCTCTTTCGCGATGGCGCGGTCGATGCGGCATTCGCGCGTTCGCTGGCGGAGGCGGTCGGCGTCGAGCGGCTGATTGCCGCCGTCGACAGTCGTGGTGGACGCGTGGTCATTCACGGCTGGAAGACCGTGCTGCCGATCACGGCGGTCGATGCGGTGCGGGCGCTGGAGCCGTTCTGTTCGGAGTTCCTCTACACCCATGTCGACACCGAAGGGCTGATGGGCGGCACCGACATGACGGCCATCATGGCGGTGCGCCAGGCGACCGTACGGCGGGTGACCGCCGCGGGCGGGATCACCACCTGGACAGAGATCAATCAACTGGATGCCGCCGGGATCGACGCCGTGGTCGGCATGGCCATCTACACCGGCCAGCTGCCGCTCACCAATCCAGCTGATGGATAGCCTGCCAGCCTCCCGGTTCTGTGTTACGTTACTTGACGTAACCGTTACGCTATTTCACGTAGCCGCATGCAGAACCCGTTCGTCTACGGCGAAGTCGTGCCCGGCGACTCGTTCGTCGATCGCGAGGCTGAGCTCGATCGCCTGATTGGCGACCTCTCGGCCGGCCAGAAGGTCTTCCTCATTTCCCCCCGTCGCTACGGCAAGTCCTCGCTCATCCGTCAGGCACTGAACGCGCTGTCGCGGCGGGGCGTCCTGACGCTCGAGATCACCGTCAGCAGCTACAGCTCGTACCTGTCCTTCCTCGAGGGCTACGCCCGGGCGCTGGCGGCAGTCGAAACGCGATGGGAGCGTGCACGCGGCTGGCTCACCAAAGCCATTCAATCGACACGCCCCGAAGTCAGATACGATGCCGAGGCCGCCCGCCCGGGGCGCTTCGCGGTCGCCTTTCCGCTGGTGCGCAACGAGCGCGACGTCAACCGCCTCGCCAACGAGGTCTTCACGCTGCCCGGCCGCCTCGCCGCCGAACAGAAGCGCTCGATGGTCGTCGCCCTCGACGAGTTCCAGGCGATCGACGGATTCAATGGAGGCAGCGTCGAACACGCGTTGCGGGCCGCGGCGCAGCAACAACGACAGGTCGGCTATGTGTTTGCCGGATCCGAACCAAGCCTCATGGAGAAGATGATCGGCCCGCGCCGCCCGTTCTACAAAGCCGGGCCGGTGATGCGTCTTCAGAAGATCCCCGCCGACATCTTCGCGGCCTTCATCGAATCGAAGTTCAGCCGGAGCGGCATCCGCGCCGAAGCCGGCCTCGGCGCCGCCATCGTCGATCTCGCCGGCAACCTGCCCTACGACGTGCAACGTCTCGCGCATGAGACCTGGGACGATGTGCGATCGGCAGGTGGACGGAAGGCAACGCTCGATACGCTGCATACCACGCTGGCGCGACTGCTCGCGGAACAGGAACCGATCTTCGAAGCCGTGTGGCAGCGCCTGACGCTGGCGCAACGGGCGGTGTTTCGAGCGGTCGTGCTCGAGGGCGGCCACGGCCTGCTCTCCTCCGATGTCCGCGCCCGCTACCGTCTCGGCGGCCCCTCCAGCATACAAACCTCACTCTCGGCGCTCGTCAAACAGGATCTGGTTCTGAAAGAAGGCACTCAATACGTCGTCGTCGATTCGCTGTTACGCGAGTGGATCGCGCGGAGAACGTTTTGATGGCGACGGGTCGAGCACAAAGCCCGCTCCTGACACGTCTCGGCCTGCACCGTCGCGAGTTGCGTGCGTGGGCGATGTACGACTGGGCGAACTCGGCCTTCCAGAGCACGGTGATCACCGCGGTGTTCCCCCGCTTCTTCAGCGACTACGCGGCGGCGGGACTGTCACCGACCGACGCAACCGCTCGCTTTGCCTGGGCGACCACGATTGCGGTGGCCGTCACCGCGTTGATCGGGCCGGTGCTGGGTGCGATCGCCGACGTGCATGGATTGAAGAAGACACTCCTCGGGATGTCGATGGCTGTGGGGGTTGTCGCCACGCTGCTCATGGCCACGATCTCGCAGGGCGACTGGGCGTTTGCCGCAACCGTGTTCATGATCGCCAACATCGGCATCGCCGCGAGCTTCGTGTTCTACGACTCACTCCTTCCTCACATCGCTGCGCCGGAGGAAGTCGATCGCGTGTCTACATCCGCCTATGCCATCGGGTACCTGGGAGGCGGCCTGCTGCTGGTCGTGAACCTCGCCTGGATTCTCAGTCCGGCCACGTTCGGACTTGCGGATTCGGTGGCAGCCATCCGCCTGTCATTCGTCAGTGTGGCGGTGTGGTGGCTGGTGTTTTCCCTGCCACTGTTCTTCCGCGTGCCCGAACCGGCGCCGGCACTCGAGTCCGGCGAGCGACGCACCGATAATCCAGTGCGCGTCGCGCTCGTGCGCCTGCGCGAGACCTTTCGCGAGCTTCGCGGGTATCGACAGGCATTCCTGATGCTCGTCGCGTTCCTGCTCTACAACGACGGAATACAGACGATCATCCGCATGGCATCGATCTATGGCGCCGAAGTCGGCATCGATCGCAATGCGCAGATCGCCGCTTTCGTGATCGTGCAGTTCGTCGGTGTGCCCTGCTCGTTTCTGTTTGGCGCTCTCGCTTATCGCATTGGCGCGAAGCAGGGCGTGTTCATCGGGATCGGCGTCTACGTCGGCATCAGCGTGCTGGGCTACTTCATGACGGCGGTCTGGCAGTTCTTTGCGCTGGCGATTCTCGTCGGCATGGTGCAGGGGGGGACCCAGGCCCTGAGCCGGTCGCTGTTCGCGCGCATGATCCCGAAGCACAAGTCGTCGGAATACTTTGGCTTTTTCGCGGTGTTCGAGAAGTTCGCCGGCATCGCCGGGCCGGCACTCTTCGCCGCGTCAGTGACGCTGTTCGCTTCGAGCCGTGCCGCGGTGCTGTCGATCATCGTGTTTTTCGTGCTTGGGGCGCTCGTCCTGACCCGTGTCGACGTTGCTGCAGGCGAGGCGCAGGCGCAGTACGATCGGGACGGACCGCCAACGAAAGCTTTGACAGACGCTGAGCCTTCACGCAATGCTTCTTGACTGTCTTCCGGCGGCTCTTTCAGGCTGGGCATGATCGGGCGCACTGTCTCCCATTACCGGATCCTCAGCCCGCTTGGCTCTGGCGGTATGGGAGTTGTGTATCTTGCTGAAGACGCGCGACTTGGGCGTCAAGTTGCGCTGAAGTTCCTGCCTGCCAGTTACGCCCAGGAAGCCAAGGCGCTCGAGCGCTTCCGGGTCGAGGCACGCGCCGCCAGTTCCCTGAGCCACCCGGCCATCTGCGCCATCTACGACGTCGGGCAGGACGGCGATACGCCGTTCATCGTGATGGAGGCGCTCAAGGGGGAGACGCTCCGCGAGCGAATCGCGAAGGGAGCGCTGAAAGTGGCCGACGTGCTCGACGTCGGTATCCAGCTTGCCGACGCCCTGGAGGCCGCGCACTCGCAAGGGATCGTGCATCGCGATATCAAGCCGGCCAACATCTTCATGAGCGACCGGAATCGCGTGAAGGTTCTCGATTTCGGCCTGGCCAAGCTCACCTCGTCGCCCTCATCGCTCTCGAGCGCTGCGGACACGACGACACCCGGCGAGCGAACGCAGAGCAATCAGATCACGCAACCGGGAACGGCGCTGGGCACCGTGTCGTACATGTCACCCGAGCAGGCGCGCGGCGAGAACATCGACTCGCGAACCGATCTCTTCTCGCTCGGCGCGGTCATGTATGAGATGGTGACCGGCCGTCAGGCGTTCGGTGGCAGCACGACGGCAATCGTCTACGACTCGATTCTCAATCGTGCACCGCGCCCGATCGCCGAACTGAATCCGCTCGTCCCGCCGCGACTCGAGACGGTCATCGCCACGGCCCTGGAGAAGGAACGTGACCTGCGGTACCAGCACGCATCGGATCTTCAGGCGGAGCTGAGGAGAATACGTCGCGATCTCGAAGCGGGCAGCCTCGTCGGCAGCCAGCCGGTCGTGACGACACGACGAGAAAGCACGCCTGCCCTGTCCGATCCGGCAACGGTTCCGGCGACAACAGGCTCGCGTTGGCTGGAGCGATCCGCGATCGCCGTTGCGTCGGTTGCGGTCGTTGCCGCAGCGGTGCTGTTCTGGCGCGGACAAGGAACCGAGGTCGATCGCAACGCGGCACCCACTGAACAAGCCTCTGCGAATCCAGCTGCGGAGACGCCGGCACCGGTGAACGTGCCACCGCCGATCATTGAGCCACTGGCCACTCCCCCGACGCAGACGCCGCCACCCGCGGCCACGACCGACGCTGGAGCGAAGCCAGCACCGCAGCCACGGCCGCAGCCGAGGGTCACACCAACCCCGCAGCCGCCGGGGCGTGAGACGTTGCCGCCACCGGCGGTCACACCGGCGCCCGCGGCGACGCCGCCACCGGCAACACCGCAACAACCGGCAACAACAGCGCCGTCGCCGGCCGCTGGCAATCCACCTGTCACGCCACCAGCAGTCACGCCGCCGGTGGAGGAGGCGAAGCCTGTTCCGCCGCCGGAACCAGCGCCCGAGCCGATTGCACCGCCACCGCCGGTTCAACCTGCAGCGCCACCACCGCGCGCCGCCAGTCCGTCGCCTGAGCCCGCTCCGTCCGCACCGGTCGAGACCGACGAAGCGGCCATTCGCCGTGTAATCCGCATTTACGAGCAAGCCATCGAGACAGAAGACATCGCGCTCTACCGATCGGTGCGACCGGGTCTCACACGAGCGGCGGAAGCCGTGCTGATGAACAGCTTCAGGCAGATCGACTCGCAGGAGATCGAGCTGCGCGTGGAGAGCCTCAGGATTGACGGCGGGACTGCGACCGCACGCATCGGGCGCCGCGACACCCTCACAACCGCCGGCCGTCGTCAAACGCAGAACAGCACGCAGACCCTGCGTTTTGAGAAGACCGCGGCCGGTTGGATCATCGCCGAGTGACCGGCCGCCGTCGCACTTCGACACATCGAGGGAGGAGCTTCGTGGTCCAACGTGAGCACATACTCGTGACCGGTACCGCTGCGATGATGGCGCTGCTGATCTGCGCCGCGCCTGCGCGCGCCCAGTCTCCTCCTTACAACGTCACGGTGAACGTCAGCGAGCTGTCACGCATCTTCACCGAGTTATACGGGCCGGATGGACTGGTGGTGAACAGCCTCGCCGACCTTGCCGGTGGTGTGTCTCATTCCGCCCACTTCAACAGCGGCTTCGAGAATGAGTTCTCGCAGTTCGGAACCGCTCTGACCGGCCAAATCGTCTCGTTGCCTCTTCCCGCGCCGGCGTCCGGGTTCACGTACCAGTTCGACCCCGGACTCGGCGTCTTCACACGATCGACCTCGAGCTTCGGCCCCATCCTGGCCGAACGCGCGGACACGATCGGAGCGCGCCGCGTCACACTCGGCTTCGCCTACCAGCGGCTGGCGTTCGACTCGATCGAGAACATCGACCTGCGCTCGGTCCCGGCCGTCTTCACGCATGACAACGCCGAGTTGCGCGGCGGTCGTGAGGATGTCATCACGACCGTCAACACGATTGAATCCGAGGTCACTCGATCGGCGGCCTTCGTCACCTACGGCGTCACCAACAACCTCGATGTCTCCATCGCCGTCCCGTTCATCTCCTCGGATATCGTGGTCACCTCCGATGCCACGATCCGCCGCGTTGGGACCCTCATTCCTCAGATCCACTTCTTTCGCGGCGCCGACGACAGCATCGGCGATCGACGCTTGTTCACGGCGTTCGGTCATGCGAGCGGGCCCGGCGACATCACTGTTCGGCTGAAGCAGGCGATCAGGAAGGGACAGACACACGGTCTCGCCCTCGGACTCGACCTGCGCCTGCCGACCGGCGACGAGAGAGAGCTGCTGGGAACCGGTGCCCCTGCCGTTCAACCATTCGCCGCATGGTCGGCAACCTACGGCACCCTGTCACCGCACATCAACCTGGGCTATCAGTGGAACGGCTCCAGCATACTCGGCGGCGATCTCGATTCGGGCATCGCCGAAGATCTGCCGGATGTCGTGGTGTACGCGCTCGGCGCGGTCGTTGCCGTCCATCCTCGAGTCACCTTCGCCCTCGATGTGCTCGGCCGCTACATCATCGACTCGCCGCGCGTCCGGCTCGATGAGTTTCATTCGCTGGATGGCCGCTCGGTGTTCCCCAACATCGCGTTCGACACAGGCTCCATCAACGAGCTCAGCAGCGCCGCAGGCCTTAAGATCAACGTCGCTGGTCGGCTGCTCGTGAACACCAACCTCCTGGTGCGTCTCAACTCAGGTGGGTTGCGCGACAAGATCTCGCCGCTCGTCGGCATCGAGTACGCGTTCTAGCCGCTCAAGGACCAAGAACGAAGAACGAAGAACTCCTTTTAGAGGTCGCCGCGCATGTGGACGACATTGGTCAGCGGCACTGCCCTGTGTCTCGTGCTCCTGAGCCAGGCGGCTGAAACGCGGGCCTGTGATTCGGGCGACTCGCAGTCTCCGGCTCCGACACCGATCCCGCCCGGCTCGTCGAGCCAGGTGTTCACCGCTCGCGACGGAGCACGCTTCCGGGTTGATACCGTGATGAGCGACCTCGAGATTCCCTGGTCGCTCGCCTTTTCTCCCGACGGCCGGCTGTTTGTAACCGAGCGTCCGGGCCGTGTCCGCCTCCTGAACCTGGCCAACTTCACGTCAGAAGTCGCGCTGACGCTCAGCGTCTTCGCTCAAGGCGAAGCCGGACTCCTCGGGATCACGCTCGATCCCGGGTTCGCCCAGAACCGTTTCGTGTATCTCTACTACTCCGCCTCGTCGGGTGGCAGAGCCGTCAATCGGATCGAACGCTATCGCGAAGTCGGTGGCCGACTTGGTGAACCGGCCGTCATCCTCGACGGGATTCCCGCCGCGACGATTCACGATGGCGGCAGGGTGAAGTTCGGACCGGACGGTCTGCTCTACGCGACCGCGGGAGATGCTTCGGACACCTCGTTCTCCCAAGATGTTTCGTCATTGGCGGGAAAGTTCCTGCGCATCACGTCAACCGGTTCGTCGGCCACTGGCAATCGATTCGGCTCACCGGTCTTCACCTTTGGCCATCGCAACCCGCAGGGATTCGACTGGCATCCCGCGAGCGGCGATCTCTGGGCATCAGAACATGGGGCAAGTGGCAACGACGAGATCAACGTGATTCAGTCAGGGCTGAACTATGGATGGCCGAATATCCAGGGGGCCTCGACGGCGGCAGGCATGGAAGCGCCGATCGTGTTCTATTCGTCTGCGATCGCGCCGTCCGGGATGTCGTTCTATCGCGGACAGCAGATCCCGCAGTTTGCCAACAACCTCTTTGTCGCGACGCTGCGCGGTACACACCTGCTTCGGCTCACAGTCGATGGACGCCGCGTCGCCACGCAGGAGAGGCTTCTCGATGGCACCTTCGGTCGGCTGCGCGACGTCGTCAGCGGACCGGACGGGCATCTCTATCTGACGACCAACAATCGTGACGGCCGCGGAAACCCGATGGCAGGCGACGACAAGGTCCTGAGAATCGTGCCGGCACCGTAACATTGAACCGTGAACCTAAGCCAGCCGTTTACTGGAGCGCAGCGTTGCCAGCACGAGAATGCCCACGCCCCAGCCAAGCAGCGCAAGCGCCTCGGGCCACAGGACCTCGAGACCGACTCCCTTGAGGAAGATGCCCCGCAGGATGACCAGGAAGTATCGCAACGGAATCAGGTAGGTGACCGGCTGTATGGCGGTCGGCATGTTCTCGATTGGAAAGACGAACCCCGACAGGAACACCATCGGGATCAGAAAGAAGAACGACGCGGTCATCATCGCCTGCTGCTGCGTCGCGGAGATCGTCGATACGAAGAGGCCGAGGCCGAGTGTCGTCAGCAGGTAGACCACGCACATCACAAACAGCAACAGGAAGCTCCCGCGTAGCGGCACCTCGAACCACACGATCGCGACGAACACGACCAGCAACACGTCAATCACGCCGATGAAGGCGTAGGGCAACATCTTCCCAACGATCAGCTCCCACCGTGCGACCGGTGTGACGTTCAGCTGCTCCAACGTGCCGAGCTCCTTTTCGCGAACGATCGACATCGAGGACAGATTGGTGGTCACCACCAGGAGCAACAACGCCAGGATTCCGGGAATCATGAAGTCCTTGCTCTCGAGCTGCGGGTTGAACCACACGCGGACGTCGGCGGATATCAGTGGTGTCGGCGGCTGACCCGACGGAGACGCCAGCTCCCGCGCGTAGCTCGACACCAGCGTCCCGGCATATCCGAGCGCAACGTTCGTGGAGTTCGCGTCCGTGCCATCGGCCACGACCTGCACAGTGGTCGGTTGACCGGCGCGAATGCGCTCCCCGTATCGTGCCGGGATGGCGAGCGCCATCCAGGCTTTGCCCGTGTTCAGATACTGATCCACGTCAGCGGTCGTCGAGAGTCCGTCGATCACGTCGAAGCTGGGTGAGGCATCGAAGCGGCTGACGAGCTCGCGGCTCTCACTCGACCGGTCCTGATCGACGACCACCAGTGGCACGTTTCGAACGTCGGTGGTCGCAGCGTAGCCAAGCATCGTGAGCTGGATGATCGGCGCGATGATCACGATGCCGAACAGGCGCGGATCCTGGCGCAGTTCGAGGAACTCCTTGCGAATGATGTGTCCCAATCTACGCATCTAAGCCCATTGCCTCCTGACCCGCACCGAGGCAAGCGCGAGAATGACGACGGCGTAGACAACGAGCGCGATCACATCGGGCAGGAAATCAGCTGGTCCCACGCCCTTGAGCACGATGCCTCTCAGCGCGACGAGGAAGTAGCGCGCGGGCACGATACGCGTGACGACCTGCAGGAACGTCGGCATGCTCGAGATCGGGAAGATGAAACCGGACAGCATCAGCGTCGGCAGGAACGACGTCAGGAGCGCGAGTTGAAATGCCACCTGCTGACTGTCGGCAATGCTCGAGATGAGCAGACCGAATGCGAGCGCCCCCACCAGGAACAGCGAGACGATGCCGATCAGGACGACCCACGAGCCGCGCATCGGCATGTCGAACAGCAGCATGGCCGCGACCACGATGCTCATCGCCGAGATCAATGAGACGACGAAATACGGCACCGTCTTGCCCAACACGTACGGCACCGAACCAATCGGCGACATCCGTACCTGCTCCATCGTGCCCGCCTCTTTCTCGCGCACGATCGACAGCGCCGTCGACACGACCGCTGTCAGCATGGCGATATAGGCAATGAGGCCAGGAACGAGGAAGAGGGTGCTGCGCAGCTCGGGGTTGTACCAGACTCGTGGCTCGATGGTGAGGACGGGACCCGTCAGCGAGCCGATTCGGGCTTCCAGCTCGTAGCGCAGCGATTGGCTGTTCACCAGCCCGTTCGCGTATCCGACGACAGTGGTGGCCGTGTTGGCGTTGTCACCGTTGACGATGAACTGCACCGCCGTCGGGCGACCTGCAGCCACGTCGGCTCCGAAGCGCGCGGGAATCACCAGCACCGCGCGGGCCTCGTCGCGATCGAGCATCGCGTCGATCGCATCCGGATTGACCGCTTCCCCGACGAGATCGAAATAGCCGGAGTTGACGAAGGCAGAAACCAGCTCCCGGCTTGCTGCGCTGCGATCGTTGTCCTGGAGTCCCAGCTGAACGTTGCGAATGTCGAAGTTCAGGGCGTAGCCGTAGATGAGCAGGAAGAACACCGGGACGAACAACAGGATCAGCAGCGTTCGCCGGTCGCGGCGTATCTGACGCAGCTCTTTGCGCGCGACGGCCACGGTCTTCCAGAAGCCCATTACCCTTCGACTCCACTCAGGGTGACCGTGAGCGCCGCGGTGCCCACCCGTCGAACGGTCACGCGGCACTCCGCTCGGCCACATCGAGGAACACGTCCTCGAGCGAGGGTGCGACGATGCCGCACGAGAGGACAGAGATGCCCTCCGCTTCGAGGCGAGACGTCATGACGTCAGGGCCGGCCGCATCCGAGCGCAGCACCGCATGGACCGCCGTGCCGAAGATGCTCGTCTTCTCGACCTCGGCCATCGCTTCGAGCGTGCGCATCGCACGTACGGCGTCCGGGGCCCGAACCTCGAGAATCGGGCGAGACTTGAAGATCGCTTTGAGCTCGTCGACGGTCCCATGCGCAGCCAGCTTCCCGGCTTGAATGATCGCAATCCGCTGGCAATGCTCCGCCTCGTCCAGGTAGTGGGTCGTGACCAGGACGGCCACGCCACTGGCCGCAAGGCTGTCGATCAGCCGCCAGAACCGTCGTCGTGAGAGCGGATCGACACCGCCCGTCGGCTCATCGAGAAACACGATCGGAGGCTCGTGGAGAATCGCGCAGCCGAGGGCAAGGCGTTGGCGCCACCCGCCGGCCAGGGAACGCGTCAGCTCCCGCTCGCGACCGCGCAAACCGGCCATCTCGAGCACGAAGTCGCGGCGCGCGGCGAGGCGCTCGCCGGTCAGACCGTACACACCGCCGAAGAACGCAATGTTCTGATCGACGGTGAGCGCTTCATACAGCGAGAAGCGCTGCGACATGTAGCCGATCCGCCGCTTGACACCTTCCGGGTCGCGAACGACGTCGATCCCGCCGACCTTTGCCGTTCCCGACGTGGGCTGCAGCAGTCCGCACAGCATGCGGATGGTCGTCGACTTCCCTGCGCCGTTGCTCCCGAGGAAACCAAAGATCTCGCCGGCGCGCACCTCGAACGACACGTCGTTGACAGCAACGAATTCGCCAAATCGGCGGGTCAGATGCTGGACGTCAATCGCGTTCATCGTCCCAGCGCTCGCGTCAGCTGCGCCTCGGCCAGGCGAACTGCCGCCTGTGCCCGCGTCAGGTCCAGTTGTGACTGAAGCAACGCGTACTCGGCATCGAGCACCTCGATCTGCGCGATGACCCCGGCTTCGTAGCGTTCACCGACGACACGACGGGCATCGGCAGCGGCAGTGACCCCACTGGTCGCCGTGGTTACGGCTGCAATCGCGGATTCGAGTTCCAGCGCACGCTGACGCACCTCGACACCGAGCTGCGAGTCGAATTCCGCGAGTCGTTCGGAGGCCGCGCGCGATGCTGCCGCCGCTTGCGCGATCTCGGCGACGGTGCGACCCCCGTCCCACAGTGACCAGCTCACACCGACGCCGGCGTCCCACGATTCCTGCGCGATGTCGGCGCGCGGAAAAATCTTCGGGTTCGGGCGGGCATAGTCGACGCCGCCGGTAACCTGGATGGTCGGAAGGCGCCCGGCCGCCGCCGCGTCCCGCTGAGCGTCAGCTGCGACCATGCGCTGTGCAAGCGTCCGGCGTTCCTGACGCGCCGCTCGCGCGGATTCGATGAGCGGCGCCACGTCGAGCGCCTGATCCGCGAGACTGGTCGTCGGCCGGGCGAGGTCGGCCGTCGGCTCGATCGGTTGATCCGGGAGCACGCCGATGAGTCGAGCCAGATCCGCAATCGCGACGTCGCGCTGCGTCCGCGCTTCAATGGCCAACATCCGCGCGCGCACTTCCTGCGCGGTCGCCGACGACACCTCGTTCGGCGGCACGAGCCCTGTCTTGAAGCGCTGGTTCACATCGTTGAGATGCGCCTGCGAGCGCGAGACACCCTGTTCGAGCACGGCGAGGCTGGCGCGCGCCGTGACCACGGCCCAGTACGCGCGTGTGACCTCGAGACGCAAATCGGCTCGCGTCGTCTGCACCTCCGCGCCGGCCGCCTCGGCTTCTGCCCGCGCGGCGCGTTCGAGCGCATCGGTCCGTCCGCCCGAGTAGATCGGCCACTTCAGTTCGAGACGCGACTGGTAGTTGTTGGGCACGTCCGGATACACGGCGAGCGAGACGCCACCCGGCCCGGGTACTGAGAACGGAAGCACGTGGTTGGTTCGCGTAAATCCCGCAGTCGCGGTGATCGTGGGGCGCTCCGCCGACTCGCGGACGGCCACACCGGCCTGCGCGACGTCCTCGCGAGCCCTCGCCTCGGCCAGGCGGTGACTCGCCTCGGTCGCTTTCGACAGCGCGTCCTCGAGCGTCAACCGAAGCGTCGGCGGCCCCGGGGGGG
>JALDXQ010000030.1:0-49703 GCA_032156805.1 Acidobacteriota bacterium | reverse complement strand
CTCTACGAGCGCGCGGCCGATCGGGTGTCACCGGCAGTGCAGGCGTTCTCCCGGTTTCCAGTCGTCAGAACGGCCGGCGGGTTGCGCTTCTTCACTCGCGTGTTGCACCGGGTCGAGCGTGCGATCCCGGCGGATCCGGCCATTGTCCGGGGCGTGGCCAGTCAGAAGCCCGACGTCGTGCTGGTGACGCCGCTCATCGAGCTCGGGTCGGACCAGGTTGAATACATCAAGGCCGCGCGCGCGCTTGGCGTTCCCTGCGGGTTGTGCGTGCACAGCTGGGACAACCTCACGAACAAGGGGTTGATTCACGTTGTTCCCGAAGCGGTGTTCGTCTGGAACGAGGCTCAGCGCAAGGAAGCCACGGACATGCACGCGGTCCCCGCTTCACAGGTGGTCGTCACCGGCGCACCCACCTACGATCAGTGGTTCGCACGGCGGCCGAGCACGACGCGCGATGAGTTCTGCCGGAAGGTCGGTCTGCACGCGGAGCGACCGTTCTTCGTGTATCTCTGCTCGTCGAAGTTCATCGCGCCGCGTGAGGCTGATTTCATCGCCCGATGGGTCGCCGCCCTGCGGTCGGCGCCCGATGCGAGGGTGCGTGAAGCCGGCGTGCTGGTGCGCCCGCATCCGCGCGGTGACATGCGCGGGCTGGATGGGCCGGCGTTGCGGCAGCACAGCGATGTCGTCGCGTGGCCGGCCGACGGTGCCAACCCGGTGGATGCGGGCTCGAAGAACGATTACTTCGATTCCCTTTACCACTCGGTTGCCGCCGTGGGCATCAACACCAGCGCCCAGATCGAGGCCGGGATCGTTGGCAGGCCGGTCTACTCGATCCGCGTGCCGGAGTACGTGACCACACAGGAAGGCACACTGCACTTCCACTATCTGGTCAACGAAAACGGGGGGTTGCTCCACATGGCCTCGACGCTCGAGGAGCACACCGCCGCGCTGGCGGGGGCGCTCGACCGGACGGCCGCGGACGACCAGCGTCTGCGCGACTTCGTGAGGGGATTCGTGCGGCCGCGCGGTCTCGATGGCGCGGCCACTCCGCTTCTGGCGGGCGCGATCGAAGACCTGGGCCGATCGCCGGCGCGCGCGCCCGCGCGTGCCTCAATCGCGTCGCGGCTCTTGCGGCTGGTGTTGTATCCGGTTGCGGCACGAATGAAGACCGATCGGCCTCTCGCGCGTCGTCGCGCTGGTGCTGCCGGGCGTCCGGGAAAGACGGGCCAGGAAGGGCCAGTGGGTGCGCTGAGGTGACACCACGCCGTTTCCTGTTCGTGATGCATTACCCGGGCTACCTGCGGTACTTCGACTCCGTGATCCGCCAGTTGACCGCCCGGGGTCATCACGTCGACCTGATCTTCGACAATCCCGACAAACAGTCCGAAGGCGCCGAAGCGGTGAGCGACATGGCGGGCTCGGTCGAGGTGCTCGGGCGCATGCCGACACGTGGCGACATCTGGGCGATCGTCGCGCGCGCCGTTCGCGGGACGATGGACTACGGCCGGTATCTGCATCCGGACTTCGCCGATACGCCGTACCTGCGCGACCGCATGCAGACGGCGCTCCCCGGCATCGTCAGCTTCCTCAGCGATCGCAAGACGCGGAGCGTGGCGTTCGTGCAGCGGCTGACGCGGCTGGGCGCGACCTGCGAGCGCGCGATACCGGGCAGCTCGATTATCGAGAACCTCATTCGATCGCGAAAGCCCGATGCGGTACTGGTCACACCGCTGGTCACCGACTGTTCGCCGCAGGTCGACGTCGTCAAGGGCGCCCAGGCGCTCGGCATTCCCGCGGCGGTGTGCGTTGCCAGCTGGGATCACCTCACGACGAAGGGGCTCATTCGCGTCAAGCCGGACCTGGTCTCGGTCTGGAACGAGGAGCAGAAAGCGGAAGCGCTCGCCTACCACGACGTCCCGGCCTCATCGATCGTGGTGTCGGGTGCGCAGCCCTTCGATCGCTGGTTCGAGCGGCAGCCGACCGCCCGCAGCGAGTTCTGTCGCAAGGTCGGATTGCCCTCGGATCGGCCGTTCGCGCTCTTCGTCGGTTCAACGGCGTCGATCTCGGCGCCCGATGCGGAACTGACGTTCGTGCGCCGCTGGATCGGCGCGCTGCGCGCCCATGCGTCGCTTGCGGGCATCAGCATCCTCGTGCGGCCGCACCCATTCAACGCCCGTCATTGGAGCGACGCGGACGTTGGTGACCTGCCCAACGTTGCGGTCTATCCGCACTGGGCGAATCCGGTGAACGAGTCCGATCGACAGGACTACTTTGACTCGCTGTACCACAGTGAGGCTGTGGTCGGCATCAACACCACGGCGATGATCGAGGCGGCAATCGTCGGACGCACGGTTCACACGGTCCTTGCCGACGAGTTCAAGGACACACAGGGCGGTACACTGCACTTCCGTTACCTGCTGTCTGAGAACGGCGGATTCCTGCGCGTGGCCCGCAGTCTCGGCGAACATGCGGCGCAGGTCGCCGAGACGCTGGCCGCGCCCGAGATTGGCCGGGCCGCCTGCGCGCGGTTCGTGCAGACCTTCGTCCGTCCGCACGGGATCGATGTCGCGACGACGCCAATTCTTGCCGACGCCCTGGAGCAACTGGCGGCAAGTCCCCGTCCGCAGACACGTATGCCGGTGGTGCTCTACCCGCTCTGCGCATTGCTCTGGATCAGTGGCGTCGTGTCGCATTACCCGCAGCGGATCTGGAACCTGGCGCGGAAGCAGTGGCGCATCGCGGAAAAGAAGACGCACAACGCGCGGAAGCGCCTGAGGCGGGCGTCGCCTCCGCGGATCGACGCTCGCGAGGATTCCGACGCGCCGAGGCGGAAAGTTGGGTAGTCGATGGAGAGTGGGTTGATCAACGCGTCATCGGCGGCGCGCGCCCTGCAGGAGCGGGTGTCGGCTCTGGCGGACGGTGCAGCGTTCAAGAACTACGAGCTCGCGCGCGATCGCGTGCTCGAGATGCGCCAGCAGGTGGCAGCCGCACCCGAATACCGTCCGAGCGCGTACTGGGAAGAGGAGTTGTCGACCTTCGAGTACATGCTCGACGCCACCCCGCTGGTGATTGAGAAGCTGCGCCACCACACGCATTGTCTGACCGGCCTGCGCGCCTACGACTATCGCAGTCACAAGACACGAGCGAAGACGAGGTTCGCTGAGAAACTGCGCGCGCTGGTGAAAGTTGGTTCGGCTGATTTGCTGGTGCCGGAATGGCGGCCGCTCGGGGGATTCGGTTTCGAGATCGACGGTCAACTGTTCAACATCGACACGTTGAAGTTCTTCGAGGTGCTCATCGCACTGCACAAAGGGTCGGTACTCCAGGAGTTCCGTGGCAACGCCGACCGGCGGCTGGTGTGGGAGATCGGCGCCGGGTGGGGCGGGTTCGCCTACCAGTTCAAGACGCTGTGCCCCAACGTGACGTACGTCATCAGCGACTTTCCCGAACTGTTCCTGTATTCCGCCACGTATCTGATGACCGCGTTTCCAGGCGCGAAGGTGGGCTTCTGGGGAGAGGAGTCCGGCGATCGTCTGCTCGAACGATGGCGCGACTTCGACTTCATTTTCCTTCCGAACACGTCGCTCGCCGAGATGCGGTTGCCGCGGCTGGACCTGACCGTCAACATGGTGTCGTTCCAGGAGATGACCGAGGCGCAGGTCGTCGCCTACGTCGAACGGGCGCACGGGTTGAACTGTCCGTTCGTCTACAGCCTGAATCGCGACAAGTCGTCGTACAACCCCGAGATCAACAGCGTCAGCGAGATCATCTCCCGCTACAACTGGCCCCATGAGATCGCCGTGCTCGACGTTCCGTACACCAAGATGATGGACGAGCGGCCGTCGGCGAGCGACTACAAGCACGTCATCGGGTGGAGACGAGTGAAGACCGGAGATCACCGTCCAGAGCGTTGAAATGCAGAATGCAAAATGCAGAAGGCAGAACGTTTCCGAAGTCAGCATTCTGAATTCTGCATTCTGAATTGATCATGCCGCGCGTCATCATCGGCTCTCCGCTGTTCAACCACGCGAGCGAATTCCGCGAGGCCATCGAGTCGGTCCTCGCCCAGACGTTCACCGACTTTGCTCTCGTGCTCGTCGATGACTGCTCGACCGACGAGACTCCGGCGATTGCCCGCGAGTACGTCGCCCTCGATCCGCGCGTGAGCTACGACGTGAACGCCCAACGCCTCGGGCTGGTGGACAACGCGCGCCGCGCTTTCGATCTGGCGTGTGAACGGTATCCCGAAGCGGAGTACTTTGCCTGGGCGAGCGACCACGATCTCTGGCACCCGCGCTGGTTGCAGGAGCTCGTGAACGCGCTCGATCGCCATCCCGAGGTCGTGCTCGCGTATCCGCTGAACCGGCGGATTGGCGCGTCAGGCGAGATCCTCGCGCGCAAGCCCTGGGCCTTCGACACCTTCGGCATCACGGATTCATGGAAGCGTCTGAGCGTCAGCATTCGTCAGATGTCGGCCGGCAACATGGTCTACGGCCTCTATCGAGTGCCGCTGCTGGCGAGAGCCGGCGTCTATCGTCGCGTGCTGGTGCCCGATCGCCTGCTGATGACAGAGCTGGCAGTCTACGGGCAGTTCAAGCAGGTGCCGCAGGTCCTGTGGTTCCGGCGCTGGTATGGGCGGATATTCAGCCTTGGCCGCCAGCGCCGGAGCTTCTTTCCAGGCGGACGGCCGCTCTACATGTATGCGCCGTGGTGGATGAGTCACGGCGTCAGTCTGTTCTGGACCTTCGGGGTCAAACAGCAGGGCCTGCCCGTCGTCACGCGGAGTGCGGGTGCGAGGCTCGGACTGAAATACCTGGTTTCGAGCGGCCTGTTTCACGTGTGGCAGCAACTGCGGGCGCTGCGCATCGATCTGCTCGAGCGTCTTGGCCGGTTGCGGCCGTACGAACGACGGTTGCGTCTTGCTGCTCGTGAGGTCCAGCGGCAGGGGGTCGTCGATTGGACCGGGAATCATCTGAAGCCGTACGTCGGCGCCAAGGCTCGCAAGAAAGCGGTTCAGAAGATCAAGACACGCGCGCGCGCGGCGTCGTCACAGGCGGTACGCGGCCCGGGGCTTGCCCTCCTGAACATGCTGCGCAGCATCCCCGTGGTTCGGAAGCGCGTCGTGCCGTCGCTCCTGAAGCACGAGCTCGATCAGGTTCCCGCGGCGCCGATTGTCGCAGGGATGACGCGCGACTTCGAACGAATCAGCAAATCGCGGCGGCCGATCCTGGTCGGTCCCTGGATCTCGGAGGTCGGGTTCGAGGTTCTCTATTGGATCCCGTTTCTCAACTGGGCGCTCGAGGAGTTCGGGCTTCACGAGCGACGAGTGATTGTCGTCTCACGCGGCGGGGCGAAGCCCTGGTATCAGCACCTGACGGCCGAGTACGTCGACGTGTTCGACCTGTTCACGGTCGAGGAATACCGCGCCCGCAACGAAGAGCGCTGGTCGGATGGCGGCAACCAGAAACAGTTTGCCGTGACGGACATGGAGCGCGAGATCGTCGCACGTGCCAAGCACAAGCTCGGTGTCGACGATGTGGATCTGCTGCATCCATCCGTCATGTACAAGCTCCTGCAGTTTTTCTGGTTCGGCAAGGCAAGCGTGCGCCTGCTTACCGAACATGCGGACTACCGCCGCCTGGCTCCGGTGGGCGACGAGGTCCTGGCGGGACTTCCGAAGGAGTACGTGGCGGTGCGCTTCTACTTTCGTCCATCGTTTCCCGACACGCCGGACAACCGGCGTCTGGCTGCCGATATCATTCGCTCCCTCAGCCGCGAGCTGCCCGTCGTGCTGCTCAACACCGGCCTGAACATCGACGACCACGAGGACATCGATGTCACCGGCGGCAAGGGGGTGTTTCGCGTCGATCATCTGATGACGCCGCAGCGAAATCTCGAGATCCAGACCAGCGTGATCAGCAATGCGCGCGCGTTGGTCGGGACCTACGGTGGATTGACATATCTCGGTCCGTGCTACGGTGTGCCCTCGATTGGCTTCTACTCGCACGAGTCGGAGCTCATTCCGGCGCATCTCGATGTCGGGTGGCGGCTGGGGAAGGTGATGGCAGCGCCGCTGACCGCACTCCACGTCAAGAGCGCCGATACCCTGCGAATGCTGCTTGGCCTGTCGGGACCGGCGGAGGAGGCGGCGCCGCATTTCGAGGGCCTGCCTGCAGCCTCAGCCGGACCGCGATAAACTTGAGAATTGCGGCCTACACACACGCATGATCATTGGATATAAGGCTCTCAAGCAGTATCGGAAGAAGGTGGCCATGGTGGACGGCGCCTTCGACCCGCTTCATCACGGACACATCGAGTACTTCAATCGGGCCAAGGAGGTCGGCGGCACGCTGCTGGTCAACATCGCGCCTGATTCCTACACCGCCGCGAAGCATCAACCGCTGCTCCCGGCGAAGCAGCGCGCAGAAGTACTCGATGCGCTCAAGCCGATCGATTTCACGCACGTGAGCCCGGTGGACACCGAGACCGTGCTGCGCGAGCTCCAGCCCACCCACTACATCAAGGGCAAGGATTGGGAAGGCCGCCTGCCACCAGAGCAGGTGCGCATCTGCGAGAAGGAAGGCATCGAGATCGTCTACCTCGATACGGTTCGCGATTCATCGACGCAACTGCTGAAGGTGTTTCAGACCGGGCGCAATGGCAAGGCCGACATTACCGCGTTCGAGAACCTCGTCTTCTCGCAGAAGCGGGTCGAGGCCGCGCATTACGACGAGGAGTACTGGACGGCCGAGTGGCGACAGGCCGGCAACGTCTACACCATCGAGAAGCGTCGCGAGATCGAAGGACGTCATCCACTCGTCGTCAAAGAGGTATTCAACCCGGCGCGTGTGCTCGATGTCGGGTGCGGTCCCGGCATCCTGATGTACCTGTTGCACGAGGTCGGCGTGACTGCCGATGGCGTCGATCCGGCGCCGGGTATGCGCGAGATGGCGCCGCCGGAAGTCAGGGATCGGATCATCATGGGCGACGCCTGGACGCCCGATATTCCCTCCGGGGCCTACGACCTCGTGTTGTGCCGGGAAGTGTTCGAGCACATGACCGTGCTCGAAGTGCGTGAGGCGGTGCGCAACATCTGCCGCATGTCCTCGCGGTTTGCATATGCGACGACACGCTTCCACCAGAATCCCCATACGCTGCTCGACGTGAGCACGCAGGATGAGCTGGACCCCTCGCACATCACGATGCTCAACAAAGACCTGTTGCGGCTATTCTTCGTGCTCGAGGGTTTCAAGCAACGCAAGGATCTCGAAGACCGCATCGACTGGATGGGCAAGGGGCGTGTGCTCGTCTACGAGAAGGTCGCGCGGTAACGTTCAAAGCAAGGGAGATTGGGAGTTGAAATGAGGCAGCTCATTATCGCGAACCGGGTCATCAGCGACGATAGCGAGGCATACGTTATCGCGGAGATCGGCCACAACCACCAGGGCAGCCTGAAGACGGCCAAGGAGCTGTTCCAGGCGGCGGCCGAATGCGGCGTGTCCGCAGCCAAGCTGCAGAAGCGCGACAACCGTTCGCTGTACACGCGCGAGATGTTCGACAAGCCGTACGACAACGAGAACAGCTTCGGTGCCACGTACGGCGAGCATCGCGAGGCGCTCGAGTTCGGCAAAGCCGAATACGAGGAGCTGCAGTCCGAGGCCGATCGGCTCGGTATGGCGTTCTTCTCGACGGCCTTCGACATGAGGAGCGCCGACTTCCTCGCCGAGCTGGGGACCCAGGCCTACAAGATTGCCTCAGGCGACCTTCGTAACACGCCGCTGCTCAAGCACGTCGCGAAACTCGGCAAGCCGATGATTGTCAGCACTGGTGGCGGGACGCTCGACGATGTGCAGCGGGCGTACGAGGCGATCATGCCCATCAACCCGCGGTTGTGCCTGCTGCAATGCACCTGCGGATATCCCGCCGAGTTCGCCGAGCTCGACCTGCGCGTCATCACGACCTATCGCGAGAAGTTCCCCGATGTCGTGATTGGCTATTCAGGGCACGACAACGGCATCGCCATGCCGCTGGCCGCCTACATGCTGGGAGCGCGCATCATCGAGAAGCACTTCACGCTCAATCGCGCGATGCGCGGGACCGACCATCGCTTCTCGCTCGAGCCGGTCGGGATGAAGAAGATGATTCGCGATCTGCAGCGGACGCGCATCGCGCTTGGTGACGGCCGCAAGAAGGTCTACGCGAGCGAGGCCAGCCCGGTGCTGAAGATGGGCAAGAAACTGGTGGCCGCGCGCGATTTGCGCGAAGGTCACGTGCTCAGCGCCGCAGACGTGGCGATCAAGAGCCCGGGTGACGGGCTGCCTCCGTACTACCTCGATCAGCTCGTCGGGCAGGCGCTGACGCGCGACCTGCGCACGGACGAACCGATCACGCTGGAATCGGTCAGGCCGCCAGCTTCGGCCGGTGATCGCGCCGCGGCAGGCGTGTGAGCAGTCGCTTCGGGCTCGACGGCCGCGTGGCGGTCGTCACTGGTGCACTGGGCAATCTCGGTCCCGTGTGGGCCGAGGGCTTGCTCGAGGCCGGGGCCATCGTCATCGGCCTCGATCTTCCGTCGGCGACGCCGAACGCCGCATTCAGTCAGCTTCAGTCGACGTACGGCGAGTCGAGGCTCCTGCTCATTGGCGCCAGCGTGACCGACCGTAACGCGCTGCTGTCGGCGCGCGCGCGCGTGACCTCAGAGTTCGGCATTCCGCATGTGCTCGTGAACAACGCCGGCATTGATGCGCCACCCAATCCCTCCGGGGGCGGGTATCGGCTCGATGAGATTCCGTTCGACCTCAATCGCCGGATCTTCGACGTCAACACGCTGGGATTGTTTCAGGCCGCGCAGATCTTCGGGACCGAGATGGTCAAGGCCGGGCGAGGATCGGTGATCAACATCGGGTCACTGTACGCCTCTGTGTCACCCGATCCGCGCTTTTACGATCACATCGAGAGCGATCCGCCGTTTCTGAAACCGCCTGCCTACGGTGCCTCAAAGGCGGCCGTCGCCAATCTGACCAAGTACCTCGCGACGGCCTGGGGGCCGCACGGCGTACGCGTCAACACGCTGTCGCCGGGTGGTGTGCTCGGAAAGCAGGACGAACAGTTCATGCGCAAGTTCTGCCACCGCGTTCCGCTTGGCCGCATGGCGGTGTATCAGGACCTCATCGGTCCTCTGCAGTTCCTCGCCTCGGATGCCTCGGCCTACGTGACCGGGGCGGAGTTGCGCGTGGATGGAGGCTTCACGGCGTGGTGAGTCCCGCCCGACCGTCCTTGCCAGCAAGGGCGGTCCAGGGTGTGGTCAATCGATCGCTGAAAGTCCTGCGGCAGGGGATGAAAGTTCGAAGCCATCTCCGGCGCGGCGAGCGACTCCTTCATCAGGCTTCGAAGGTCGTGCGGCATGCTGTTCAGCGCCGGCGTCAAGCCTGGAAGGGCTTTCGTTATCGAAGCCGGTGGACGGGCTGGGGCGTCTCGATGTGGAAGGCGAGTGCCTTCGTCGCGGCGCCGCGGGAGACGCGTGAGCGGAGCCGTCTGGCGAAAGAGTTCGTGACCCGCGTCGCTCACGCCGAGATGTCGCGCGATCGGGGATGCCTCCTGATGCCGCCGGATCACTTTCCCGAGATGCCCGAGGTGATTGCCACATGCCGGCAGGTCTTCGAGGCCAAGGGTGGACGAGCCGGCGACGACAACGCGACTCCGACCGCCGACAGTCACCTCGGCGGCCGGCGCATGAAAGGCGACTATCTCCGCAACCTGCTGAGCAACGACGATCTCCGACACTACCCGCGACTGGTCGACTTCGCATTGAGTGACGCCGCGATGGGAATGGCCGCGAGCTACCTTGGGACGATCCCCCATCTCAACCGAGTCGACCTCTTGTACTCGATTGCGAGAGAGCGCGACGACAAGGTGTCGAGTCAGTTGTTCCACGTCGATCCCGAGGGGCTGACGCAGGTCAAGTTCTTCATCAACGTCTTCGACGTCGGTGAAGGCGACGGGCCGTTCACCTTCATTCCGGCCGACGACACCGCACGGATCATTCGAGACGTCAACGTGCTTCGTCAGCAGGAAGGCAAGCCGCACCAGGGTCGCTATCTCGATGAAGAGATCGCCACGGTTGGTGCGACTGGCGCGATCGTTCGCGTGACGGGATCGGGAGGATCGGGCGTGGCCGTCGATACGTCGCGCTGCCTGCACATGGGCAGTCGTGTGCGCCCCGGCTCGTTCCGGCTCTGTCTCTACATCCAGTACTGCACCACGCGCGAGCGTGGCAACGCGTTCGATCTCGAGCGATACCAGGGCGACCCGGTTCGCCAGTTCGCCGTGCAACACAGCGTCGCATCTGCCGGCGGCGAGGTCTCCGCGCCGCACCAGATGGACAACTAGGTCCATGCGCATTCTGTTCGTCGTGAATCGGCTGGCGCACGTGCGGCACTTCGACCGTGCTGTCCGCCTGCTCGCCGATCGCGAGCACGATGTGTGCCTGGCGTCGCAGGACGATGACGTCGAGCTGTGGGGCGTGCTGGCGGGTCACCCGCGGATACGGGCGATCGCGGCGCCACGCAACCGCGGCGACGACTGGGGTGCGGCCGCCACGATGGTGCGGCGCACGCGCGACTACATCAGGTACCTGCACCCGCGATACGCGTCGGCGAATCTGCTGCGCGACCGCGCATTCGAGAAGATGGTCGGCTCGATCTCCGACCGCGCCGAGATGATGAACGAGGAGTGGAGTGAACTGCTCCTCCGCATGCCGAAGCCTGAACAGAAGCGGGTGGACGTGCTGCTCGCCAAGCTGGAGACGGCGATCCCGTGCGACCCGGGCATCCACGAGTTTCTGACCTCGCAGCAGCCCGATGCAATCGTCTTGTCGCCCATGGTCGGCATCGGGTTCACGCAGGCGGACTTCGTGAAGAGCGCGCGCGCCTTGCGCATACCGTCCGGCATGCTCGTCTTCAGCTGGGACAACCTGAGCAACAAAGGGCTCATTCACGAGACGCCGGATCGCATGTTCGTGTGGAATGACGTCCAGGCGCATGAAGCGCGCAAGCTTCACAAGTACCCATCCGACCACATCGTGATGACGGGCGCGCCTCGGTTCGACGAGTTTTTCGAAATGCAGCCGGCCAGCACACGCGCCGAGTTCTGCGCGCTGGCGGGTCTCGATCCGGCGCGTCCGATCGTGACTTATCTGGGCTCGTCAAAGTTCGTGGCCGCGACCGAGCAGCGATTCGTGACGCAATGGATTGCGGAACTGCGGAGTAGCGCCGATCCGGCGGTGGCAGGCTGCAGCCTCCTGATACGTCCTCACCCCGCCGGCGAGAAAGACTGGCATGCCGACCAGAGCGTCGACCTGCGTTGGCCAAAGGTGGGAGAGAAGGCCACTGTGTCGCGGCCGTTCGGCGACGAGCGGGCGATCGTGATGAACTCGCCGATGCAGAATGCCGACGTGGTGCTCTACGACACTCTCTATCACAGCGCGGCGATCGTGGGACTAAACACCAGCGCTGAGATCGAGGCGGCGATTGTGGGCCGGCCGGTCTTCACGATCGTGGATCCTGCAGCAAAGGGCCAGCAGGGTACGTTGCACTTTCACTACCTGCTTCGGGAGCATGGCGGACATGTCGAGCTCGCCCATGATTTCGATCAGCACCGCTCGCAGTTGTCCGCTGCCCTGGCGGGGCGGTACGAGCGAGCCAGGCTCGATGCGTTCGTGCATCGCTTCGTGAGACCGCACGGCCTTGCGACGCCGGTCGCCCCGCTCGTCGCCGATGCGATTGAGGGCCTGGCGCGCGTGGCGGGGGACAGGCACACTCCGACGAAGCCCGCCCTGGCAAGCCGGTAAGCAAGCACAGATAACTCGCGCGCATGCGCATCCTTTTTCACCTTCCTCGCACGAACGTACTCCGGCATTTCGACAGCGTCGTATTGGCGCTGGCCGGAAGCGGACACGACATCACGATCGCCACGCCGGGGCGCTCCAACGACTGGCCGCTCCCGGAGGCCGTGCAATCGCACCCTCGGATCACCTGTCGCGTCTGTCCGGAAGCTCGCGACGATGCCTGGAAGGACGCCGCAAGCGACTTCCGAACGCTCGTCGATTGCGGTCACTACCTGGAGAGTCCGTTCTTCGAAGCAGCGAAACTACGCAATCGGGCGTTTCGCGCGTTCGCGCAGACCATGACCGGCGACCGTACCCGTCACCTGACTGCGCGCTGCCCGAGTTGCAACACCAAGCTCGTCGACGGCGATTTCGGCAGCCTGCGCCCGTCGCTGGGTGAGTCGGCGTCCGTTCGTCTTCACAATCTCGCCCGCCTCATCGAGCAGGGGATACCGAGCGACCCGGGTCACGAGCGGTTCCTTCGCGAAGAGGATCCCGATGTTGTGCTGGTGAGCCCCCTGGTACGCTTTGGGGGGGAGCAGGCCGACTGGGTCAAGAGCGCCCAAGCCCTGGGTATTCCAGTCGGGTTTCCGGTCTTCAGTTGGGACAACCTCACCACCAAGGGTGTGATTCACGTCGAGCCGGATTGCGTGTTCGTGTGGAATGCCGTTCAGCAGCGGGAGGCGATCGAGTTTTACGGCGTATCGCCTGAGAAGATCGTAATCACCGGGGCCCCACGATTCGATGCATTCATCGAGCTGAAACCCTCGCTCGAGCGCGTACTGTACTGCCGCGAGCTGGCGCTCGACCCGTCGGCGCCGATCATCACGTACCTCTGTTCGTCAGAGTTCGTCGCCGGGCATGAAGTGGCGTTCGTGGAACGTTGGATCGAGGAAATCCGGAACGATCCCCGGCTGCGTGCGTGCAACGTCATCGTTCGCCCGCATCCGCGTTCCGTGCGGCAGTGGAGCGACGCCGCCATTACGCGGCATGCCCGCGTCGCGCTGTCGCTGTCGCGTGTATTGAACGCGGATCAGTCCCTCTATGACGCGCTCTTTCACAGCGCCGCCGTGGTCGGCCTCAACACGAGCGCCCAGATAGAGGCTGGCATTCTCGGCAAGCCGGTGCTCACGCTCCTGGCACCCGGGTTCGAGGCAGGGCAGCAGGGGACGCTGCACTTCCGCTATTTGCTTCGAGAAGAGGGTGGCTTCGTCGAGATCGCCACGGACTTGCCGGGACATCGGGATCACCTGGCGGCCGCTGTCGCCGGGAACTACGATGCCGATGCCATCCAGCGGGCCGTCCAACAGTTCATCCGTCCCGAAGGCTGGCATCGCCCGGTCACTCCCATTCTCGCCGAGGCGATTACGCAGCTGGGAGCGAAGAAGCCATCGGCCGTGCGACGCTGGTTCGGTTCGGCGCCAGGTCCGGGCCGACGCACGGCGGCTCGTTCGGAAACATGACACCACTCACGATCCCCCCTCCTGCGCCGATGCGCATTCTGTTTCACGTCACGCTCACAACGATGCTGCGGCATTTCGAGCGCGTCCTGGTGGCGCTTGCCGATCGCGGTCACACCATTCGAGTTGCCACTCATCGTCGTCCGGAAGCGTCGCCGCCGCCTGCGTTGACCGGACACCCGCGCATTGCCTTCATCACGTGTCCCGGCCGGCGCGGGGATGCATGGGCGGAGCCAATTCACGAGCTTCGCACGCTCCGCGACTACATGCGTTACCTCGACAAGCGATTCGCGTCGGCGACGAAGCTTCGGGCACGGGCACTGCGAACGATGGTGAAGACGGTGACCCACGAGGAGCGCGCTCATCTGACGCACCGCTGTCCCCGTTGTGAGGCCCGCCTGGTTGACGATGAAGTGGGTCGCATGCTGCAGGGCTTTGGCAAGACCGGTCTGAAAAACATCAACAACTTGTTTGCCCTGATGGAGGCGACGATCCCGAGCGCAGGTCCCATCGATGCGTTTCTTCGCGAGGAAGACCCGGATCTGATGCTCGTGAGTCCCCTCATCAATCTCGGCTCCTACCAGGCCGACTTCGTGAAGAGCGCGCGGGCGCTCGGCATCCCTACCGTGTTTCCGGTGTTCAGCTGGGACAACCTCTCGACCAAGGGGCTCATTCACGTTCAGCCTGACGCGGTGCTCGTGTGGAACGAACACCAGCGCGCCGAAGCGATCGAGATGCATCACGTTCCCTCCGATCGCATTGTCGTGACCGGCGCGCCACGGTTCGATGAGTTCTTCGCGATGTCACCGACGACGACGCGCAAGGCCTTTTGTCAGGCGCATGGGCTCGACGAGCAACAGCCGGTGATCACCTATCTGTGCTCATCGGAGTTCGTCGCGGGAACTGAGCCGGAGTTCGTGGCCCGCTGGATTGGGGAAGTCCGCCGGGTGCCGAGTCTGCAGTCGTGCAACGTCCTGATCCGCCCGCATCCCCGCCAACAGAAACCGTGGAAGAAGTTCACGCCGCCTGCCGAACGAGTCGTAGTGGCCTGGCCCGAGGCGATCAACGCGGATCAGACGCTGTTCGACACCGTGTATCACAGCGCCGCCGTGGTCGGTCTGAATACGAGTGCGCAACTCGAGGCGGCGATCGCGGGACGGCCCGTGCTGACGATACTGGCTCCGGAGTTTTCCGACGGCCAGCATGGGACGCTCCACTTTTCGTACTTGTTGAAGCAGCACGGCGGTTTCGTTGACGTGGCGCCGGACTTCGAGGTCCACCGGCAGCAGTTGGCGGCTGCCGTCGCTGGTCACTACGATCCGGCCGTCATCCGAAACTTCGTCGAGCGATTTCTTCGTCCGCGCGGGCTCGATTCGCCTGCAACCCCGCACATGGTGAACGCCATCGAGGGTTTCGCTCCAGCGGCGCTGCGCGCGCGCCCGGTCGTGAGCGAGACGCATTCCTGATCCCTGTTAGCTCCGGGCGCACCGTCATGGTCGGAGCGGCGCTGGCAGTTGTCGCCGCCGTGAATCAGGTCGTGATCGCAAGCACGCCGACGAATGACGACTACATGCACCTGGCGATTGCACAGCAACTCCTGGGCGGCGACTGGCCATTGCGTGACTTCTTCGATGTCTATGGCGTGCTGATGTATGGAATCAGCGCGCTCGCGCAGTTGATGTTCGGGCACCGACTACTGTCCGAGGCGGTGGTCGTTGGCTTCGCGCTGGCGGTGAGCGTGTATCTGGTGTTCAGCCTGGTGCGCGCGCTCACCGGATCCACTGTTGCCGGCGTTCTATCGGCCGTGCTGCTGATTGCCGCCGGACCAAGGGGGTACTCGTATCCCAAGGTGTTGATCTACGCCGTCGCGGCGATGCTCTGGTGGCGGTATGTCAGCGCGCCCACGTGGCCGAAGACCGTAGCGCTGGGTGCATGGGTTGCCATTGCGTTCCTCTGGCGTGCCGATCATGGCGTCTACGTCGCGATGGGTGTCGCGCTCGCGGTCGTCGCAGCTCACGGCTCGAGTCGCCTGGCCGCAGTCAGGCTTGCACAGGCCGCGGCTGTGGCGGTCGTGATGGTTTCGCCGATCCTGCTGCTGGCGTCCGCCACGATCGGGTTGCGCTCCTACATCGAGAGTGGTCTGACGATGTTCAGCGCGCAGCACACCACGAGCAACACGCACACCTGGCCCAAGTGGCCGGTGCGGCGCTTGAGCGACGTCATCCGCCTGGACGGGGCCGAGGAGTTCGCACCGACCGTGGGCCTGCGCTGGACTGATGACAGTCCTGCCGACGCGCGGGCCACCGTGCTCGCTCGTTACGGGCTGACACCGGTCGGCAGCGATGGCCCCTCGGTACAGACGGTCCGCATGGCCAACCAGGCTCCCGAGACGATACGGGATCTCATCAACGAGCCGATCGTTGCCGACACGGCCGGGATCGATCGCGGCCAATCGGCGATCCCCTGGTCGACGTGGCCGATTTGGGACCGGCTACAGTTTTCTCAGTGGTGGCTGCGTGTCCGGTTGTTCGCGGGAGTCGACGAACAGACAGCCGCAGCCGAATCCGTTGCCGCGCTGTTCTATGTGCTGCCGTTGGTCGTGGCCGTCGTCGCGCTCCCGTGGATGCAGCGATACCTCACGGCCGATGCGACCGGCGTCCGATTGATTGCGTTTGCGTTGTTCGGTGTCGTCACCGCGTTCGGGTTGATGCGATCGCCGTACGACGTGCGCGCCGTCGATGACGTGGTCGTTCCGGCGATTCTGTTTGGGTGCTGCGTCAGCGCGTTGTGGCGTGCTGCTCGGGCGAGCCGGCCACTGACCCGCGGCGTCCTGACGGTGACCGTGGTTCTGTTCTCGTTGTTGGTGGTGAAGAGCGTCGCCGTGGCGGGACAGTTCGGGGATCGTGTCAGCTGGCTGAGCGGCGAAGGGCGATCCCTGTCGCGCATGCACGGGGCGTGGCGAGAAGTGCGCGATCGATTGATTGCTCAGCCTCCCTTGACCTACTGGAATGGCATGGCCGGTCCTGTGGACGTGCAACTGGCTCGCTATGCGGCCGAGTGTGTTCCGCAGTCCAGGCGTCTTCTCGTACTGTGGTTCGCGCCACAGCTTTACTACTATGCCGACCGGTTGATGGCCTCGCGGCACTTGTTCTACGAGTCCGGCTACGAACGCATCGCGTTTGAGCAGCAGAGAACACTGGAGAAGATTCAGCGCTTCGCACCCCCGGTCGTTCTCGCCACCGGAGACCTCGACACCTTTAGACGTCAGGCATACCCGACTCTCGTGGACTACATTCACCGCGAGTACGAGACCGCGGGCACGGTGAGTGATGAAGGGCAGCAGTACCAGGTTCTCATCAGGAGGAATGAGCACGTCGTCCGGCCCTACGGCGAACATCAGTGGCCGTGCTTGACGTGATTTAGATATGTCGATCTTCGAGCGATTGAATCCTCTTCGAATCATCCGCACGGTGGACACCGTACCCGAGTTGCGGAGCCTCGCGGACAAGATGCGCGAAGACCAGAAGACGATGTCGCGTCAGTTGCGGACGATCACACGGCAGCTCGAACAGCTCGAGCACACCCTGGGTCGTCAGGAAAAGATTCTGGCCGGATTGCCGGAACTGCAGGCGCAGGTGCGGCGATGCGTGACGGCGTACACGAAGGACGCTCGTCAGGCCGAGTCGCTGCCCGCGCTGCGCGCGATGTTGGGGGACGGTGAGCGAATCGCCGCACATGCGGCAGCCGCCGTGGCGGCAGCGCGCCTCGAACGCCATCCGTTCCCCCACATCCTGATCGAGAACCTGCTGCCCGATGACATCGCGACCGAGCTCCTGCGCGCGATCCCGTCAAGTGCGTTCTTCAAGACCGAGAACATGAAGCGTCAGGAGCTGGAGGTGCCCTTCGTGTTCGCACCGGAGTACAGCCGGATCGTGTGGGGGCTGTTCTTCAACAAGGTGATCAGCGAGACGATGGTGCCAGCACTGACGGATAAATTCAGACCAGCACTCGATGAGTTCCTGCATGCGCATTGGCCCGAGCTCGGATCGATGACCGCGGCAGGTATCGCGCTGCGGGTCTCGAATTCGAGATTGCTTCTGCGCCGGCCAGGCTATGTGATCAAACCGCACCGGGATCCGCGATGGGCCTTCCTGACCTGCCTCGTGTATCTGCCGCGGTCCGCCGATCATGAGGTCTACGGAACGCAGCTGTACCGCCTGCACCGCGAGCCAGAGGTCACACACAGCTCGCCCTTGTGGGTGGACCAGTCGGAGTGCGAACTGGTCAAGGACGTACCGGCCCGGCGCAACAGCGCACTGGTGTTCCTGAATTCAACCGGCGCGCACGGCGCGTCCATCCCGTCCCAGGCACCGGCGGAGATCGAACGCTATGTCTTCCAGGTGCAGTTTGGCGTTGACGAAGAAACGAAAGAGCGGCTGATTGCCGGTGTTCCCGACGCCGCGCGTCCGTCCTGGGCAGCCGATCGAGATGGTCGATACCAGTAACAAAGTCTTCGGAGTGCGGCACCGGCCACGGAGGATCCCTGATGCCAATTGCCCAAGACGTCGTCCTCGGCGAGCGCGTGCTCATCTTTCAGCGCGATCTGGTGAATCTCTATGGCTGTCGCATTGGCAATGACACCAAGATCGGCGCCTTCGTCGAGGTCCAGAAGAACGCGCAGGTCGGTGACCGCTGCAAGATCTCTTCGCACTCATTCATCTGCGAAGGAGTCACGATCGAGGACGAGGTGTTCGTGGGTCACGGAGTGATGTTCATCAACGATCGCCAGCCGCGTGCAACGGCCGACGGACGGTTGCAGACAGAGGCTGACTGGGCAGTGGTCCCCACCCGAGTGAAGCGCGGCGCGTCGATTGGCAGCGGTGCGACGATTCTCTGCGGCGTCACGATCGGTGAAGGTGCAATGGTCGGCGCCGGTGCCGTCGTTACGCGCGATGTGGGGCCAGGCGAGACGGTTGTCGGAGTCCCGGCGCGGGTCCTGCTCAGAAACGTCGGACGGGAGCGGCCGGCATGATCCGGATCGGCATGGCGGAACGAGGGCGCCCCGTCAGCCTCAATCGGGCAGTCGTCACATGATTCCATTCGTCGATCTGAAGACACAGTACCGGGCGCTCAAGCCTGAGATCGATCGGGCCATTCAACAAGTGCTCGACGAGTCGCAGTACATTCTCGGACCCGCCGTATCAGGATTCGAGCGCGACTTCGCCTCCTTTTGCAGTACGACCGACGCCATCGGCGTGAACAGCGGCACGAGCGCTCTGCACCTGGCGCTCCTTGCGGCGGGCGTTGGTCCAGGCGACGAAGTGATCACAGTTCCCTTCACCTTTGTCGCCACTGTTGCGTCAATCGAGTACGCGGGCGCGAAGCCCGTGCTCGTCGATGTCGAGCCCGACTACTGGACGATGGATCCGGCACAGCTCGAGGCGGCGATTACGCCACGCACCAGGGCCATCGTTCCGGTTCATCTCTACGGGCAGCCTGCAGACATGGACCCGATTCTCGCAATCGCTGAGAAGCATGGCGTGACGGTGATCGAAGACGCCTGTCAGGCACACGGGTCGGAGTACAAGGGGCGGCGGTGCGGATCGCTGGGCCGGCTGGGCTGCTTCAGCTTTTACCCGGGAAAGAATCTGGGCGCCTACGGTGAAGGCGGGGCCGTCGTGACCAGCGATGCAGCGCTGGCGGCAAGGATTCGACTCCTTCGTGCGTGGGGTGAGGAAGTTCGCTACGAGCACAAGTACCGGGCCTTCAACTACCGGATGGATGGCGTCCAGGGCGCTGTGCTGGGGGTCAAGCTCAGGCACCTCGAAGCCTGGACGACGGCGCGACGAAGCCGGGCGGCAGCGTACGCAGCGCGCCTGGCAGATACTGCCGTGACCCTTCCCGTCGAGAGACCCGGGGCGCACCACGTGTACCATGCGTATGTGATCCGGCTGAAAGATCGTGACGCGTGGCGGGCGCGGCTTGGAGAAGCCGGGGTGCAGACTGGCGTGCATTACCCCATTCCGGTGCACCTGCAGCCGGCCTATCGTGACCTGGGCTACGCCGCCGGGGCGTTTCCGGTAGCTGAGCGCGCGGCGACTGAGGTGCTGTCGCTGCCGATGTTCCCCGAACTGACCGACGCGCAAATCGACACCATTGCCGCGCTTTTCCGGGCTGGTGTCGTCGCAGAGGTCCGAGGCTGACGTTCAGGGCCATGGACTCCGTGCGGGGCTCGCGGATTGTCCCGGCAGTTCACGCGCGGCGGCAGGTCGACCCTGACCCGCCGGAAGAGGTCGCGCTTGCCGGACGCCTGCGTGACGAGCGAACCCATGCTGAGCTCCTGGCGCTGGCGGCTCAGCATGCGTATGGAACGGGTGACGAAGACATTCGAATGCGTCGCGTGGTGTGGCGGGCGCTGGCCAGGCGATTCGGCGATGGCGTGCGAATCGGCCGGGCGGCAATCGCCACGCATCCGGAAACGTTCGAGATTGGCAACGGCGTCTTCATTGGCGAGCAGGCGTTCATCCAGGGACGATTCGACGGACGCTGCGTGATTGGCGATCACAGCTGGATCGGCCCGCAGAGCTATTTCGATGCGCGCGACCTCGTCATCGAGGAGTACGTCGGTTGGGGGCCGGGCGCCAGGGTCCTCGGCTCGATGCACACCGGCGTGCCGACTGACGTGCCGATCATTCAGACCGACCTGGACACACGGCCGGTCAGGATCGGCGCCTGGGCTGACATCGGCGTCAACGCCGTCATCCTTCCCGGCGTTACTGTGGGGAAGGGCGCGATCGTCGGGGCCGGGGCTGTCGTTTCGCAGGATGTGCCTGCATTCGCCGTCGTGGCTGGAGTGCCGGCGAAACTGTTGCGTTGGCGTGAGGGGCACGGCGAAGGCCGTTGAGAGGACGTATCCCATGCAGGAGGTGAGGGGGTTCAATGTCGGGTGAGCGCTCAACGGTCCTGGTGACAGGCGGCGCGGGGTTCATCGGCTCGGAGTTGGCCAGGCAACTTGCGGCGAGGGGTGACCGGGTCGTGATCGTCGACAACCTGGTCAACGGCAGGCGCGAGAACGTGGCGGATTGCCTTTCACCACACGTCACGTTGATGGTGATCGACATCCGTGACATCGAGGCATTGATGCCGCATTTGCGGACCACCCGCACGGTGTACCACCTGGCCTGCCTGGGTGTGCGCCACTCCGTGCATTCACCACACGAGAATCACGACGTCAACGCCACCGCGACGCTGAGCCTGCTCGCGGCGTGCCGCCATGCCGACGTGCCGCGGTTCGTGTACGTGTCCAGCTCCGAGGTCTACGGCGGTGTGCGCTGGGCGCCCACGATCCGGTGGGAGCAGATGACGGAGGACCATCCGGCGTTTCCGTGCACGGTGTACGGCGGATCCAAGCTGGCGGGTGAATGTTACGCACGTGCGTACTACCGTACCTACGGGTACCCGACGGTGGTCGTTCGTCCCTTCAACGCCTACGGTCCGCGCTCGCATCATGAAGGCGACAGCGGCGAAGTGATTCCGAAGTTTCTGCTTCGTTGTCTCGCCGGACGTCCGATGGTGGTGTTTGGTGATGGCTCGCAGTCACGAGACTTCACGTTCGTGACAGACACGGCGCACGGCATCCTGCTGGCCGGTGAACAACCGCAGGCCGTTGGCGAGACGATCAACGTAGGCAGCGGCCAGGAAGTGACGATCGACGAACTCGCGCGACTGGTGGCGGTCGAAGTTGGCCGGCCGAAGGCCGAGGTCGTTCACGATCGACCGCGGCCCGGCGATGTGCCGCGGCTGGTTGCCGACGTGTCGCGCGCGAAGTCGATGCTCGGGTACGAGCCGCGGGTGAGCCTGTCGGAAGGATTGCAGCGCCTGCTGCAGTGGTATCGCGATAGCGGCGTGCCTCCCGAACAGTTGCTGGAGCAGGAGGTCCTGCACAACTGGGTGTCGACATCCGGAGTGGCGTGAGCAGGACGCTCAGCATGATCCCGGTCGCGCGGCCCTGGCTCGACGAGCAGGAGGCAGAGGCGGCGCGGCGCGCGATTCTGTCGGGATGGGTCACGCAGGGCCCCGAGGTCGCCGCCTTCGAGCACGAATTCGCCGCCCTGATGGGCGCACCGCATGCCTGCGCGGTGTCGAGCTGCACGACCGCGCTGCATGTGGCGCTCGTCGCGTGTGGCGTGTCCGCCGGCGACGAAGTCGTGACGGTCAGTCATTCCTTCATCGCGACTGCGAATGTCGTGCGGTATTGCGGTGCGACGCCCGTGTTCGTTGATGTGCAGGGGGATACGTTCAACATCGACCCCTCCCTGGTCGAGGCCGCGATCGGGCCGCGCACGAGAGCGATCCTGGCCGTTCATCAGTTCGGGATGCCGTGCGACCTGGCCGCTCTCATCGAGATCGGGCGACGGCGACAGATACCGGTCATTGAAGACGCGGCATGTGCGGCGGGCAGCGAGATCCACTGGAGTGGACGCTGGGAGCGCATTGGCCGCCCGCACGGACTGATCGCCTGCTTTTCGTTTCACCCTCGCAAGCTGCTCTCGACCGGTGACGGTGGCATGTTGACCACTGCCGATGTGGAGCTCGATCAGAAGTTCCGTCTCCTGCGTCATCACGGCATGAACGTCTCCGACACCGTGAGGCACACGGCAGCGACGGTCATACCGGAGGAGTACCCGCTCGTGGGTTACAACTACCGGATGACCGACATCCAGGCCGCGATCGGGCGCGAACAGTTGAAGCGCCTCCCGGCCATCGTGTCCCGCCGGCGCGCGCTGGCCGGGCGTTACCAGGAAGCGCTCGCGGGTGTCGCCGGATTGTGCATCCCGGTCGAGCCCGAATGGGCACGCACGAACTGGCAGAGCTACGCAGTGCGCGTCGAAGGCGGCCATCAACGCCACGTCATGCAGGCCCTGCTCGATGCCGGAATCGCGACGCGCCGCGGCGCGATGAACGCGCATCGTGAAGCCGCCTATCCGCCGGAAACGTGGCGCGCGCCGGGCTCGTTGCACCTCGGTGAACAGGTACAGGACACGGCGATCGTCCTGCCGCTCTTTCATCAGTTGACCGAGTCGGATCAGGACCGGGTGATCGACGAGGTCAAGCGGGTGGTCGGAGGGCGGTCCTGATCTCGATCGTCACGCCGGCGTTCAATGAAGAGTCGAACCTGCCTGCCCTGTATGAGCGTCTCGTTCCCATCCTGCGGCAGGTCGAGTGGGAATGGATCGTGGTCGACGATCACTCGCGCGACGGCACGTTCGCCGTGATCGAACGCCTGGCTGCCCTCGACCCCCGCATTCGTGGAATTCGCCTGGCCCGCAATTCCGGGTCGCATCTCGCCATCACCTGTGGTCTGCAACACGCGAGCGGTGACGCTGCGGCGCTCATCGTCTCCGACTTGCAGGACCCGCCGGAACTGCTGTCGCGGATGCTGGAGCGATGGCGCAACGGCGTGCAGGTGGTGTGGGCCGTGCGGCGGGAGCGTCCCGGTGAGGCGCACACCTGGTTCGCCTCGATTTACTACTGGATCATGCGACGCCTGGTCGGGATGACCGACATGCCGCCAACCGGCGTGGACTACTTCCTGATCGATCGCGTCGTGATCGACGCGTTCCTGACAGCGGCCGATCGCCATGTCAGCGTGTTCGCACTGCTCATGTGGCTCGGCTTTCGCCGCGAGTTCATCGAGTACGACAAGCAGCCGCGCCTTCGAGGGAAGTCGGGGTGGACGCTCGCGAAGAAGATCAAGCTGGTCATCGATTCGATTGTGGGGTTCTCCGACTTTCCAGTCTGGTGGGCCATCTACGCCGGCAGTGGCGCGATGCTCGTTGCCCTGGTGCCCGCCCTCGCCGCCGCGGTCGCGTACCCGGGCATCGACGCGGCGCTCTGGCTCCTGGCCGCCCTCATGATTGGCTTGTTCGGGTGCCTGCTCGTTGCTGTTGGAATGGTCGGCCACTACGTGTCGCGCGCGCTCGATGAGGCTCGAAAACGGCCGCTCTACACGATCGAAGCGCTGACCCGGACGGGCACGCCCGTCCTGGTGGCCGGCGCTGGAGACAGTAGAATAGAGCGCGCTTCTGCCGAGGTTCGAGACTGATGATCGACTGCATCGCCGGATACCACCTGAACCCATGGACCTGTGGTATCGCCAAGTTCAACGCCATCCTCGCCCGGCACCTGACTTTGCCGGTCGTGGGCATTGGCTCGGTCGATCTGGAGGACTACGCCCGCCCCCTGCTGTCGCTGAAGCTGTCGGAGTTCACGCCCGAGGATGCACGTACGCTTCACCAATGGGTCCTCGCTCACGCCGGACGCTACGAGTTGTTCCTCCACGCGTTCGACGGCACGGAGATCGAGCAGACACTCATGGCGTCGGCGGCCAAGGTGTACTGCGGCAACCGCGAGTTGTCCCACGAACTCGCGCCTGCGCGGCCGGACATCGTCGAGCTGTTCTGTCCCGGGACTCTGCTCAACCCGCAGCGCTTCCAGCGGACGGAGCTGTCGGTGTTCACCTTCGGCATGGCGCACAAGATCCGCGTGCCGCTGTATCGGCGTCTGCGCGATCTGCTCGAGGCGACCGGCAAGAGCTATTCGGTGTATGTCTCGACGGCGCTGCACGAGAACACGAGCTTCGACGGATCGTTCGTCGTCCGCTTCGAAGAGCTCCAGGCGCTGTTCAACGGCCAGGTCTACTTCATGGGTTACCTGTCCGATACCGCGGTGTTCAACCATCTCGTCGACTGCACGTACCTGGCGGCGTTTTTCGAGAAGGGACTGCGCGCGAACAACACGACGGTCAACGCGGCGATGGAATGCGGTTGCGCGGTGATCACCAATCTCGACGACCATTCGCCCGCCGGCCTCGTGCACCTCAAGAACGTCATCGACATCAACAAGTGTGAGCGGCTGCCCGATCAGGCGGATGCCGAGCGAATCGGCCGTGCGGCTCGTGAGATCGCACACGCCGAATACGGGTGGGATCAGCTCGTCACGCAATTGCGTCCAGTGGTGCGACTCTAAGTGTTGTCTCCAACTTCTGAGCGAGCCAGGATCGACCTCGCGTCGATCCCGTCTACCATTCCGAACCTGATCGCCGGCAAGGATGCGTTGCCTGCAGAAGGCCGCGTCTTCGCGAAGATCGATCCTGCGACCGGCAAGGAAATCTGCAAGGTGGCTCGCTCCACGACGGCCGACATTCGCGCCGCCGTCGAGCATGCTCGTCAGGCGCAGCCGGCGTGGGCGGCGACAACGGTCGTGAAACGGGGAGAGATCCTCCGTCGCATTGCAATCCTGATGCAGGAGCATCGTTCGGCGATCGCCGAACTCGTGGCCCGGGAAACGGGCAAGTCTCGTAAGGACGCGCTCGGGGAAACCGACGCGGCCAGCGAGATGGGCTTCTTCGTCGCCGGTGAGGGACGTCGGTTCTACGGACAGACGACGACGAGCGCCGTACCGAACAAGAGCGCGATGATCGTACGCCAGCCGCTCGGCGTCGCCGGTCTCATCATCGCCGCCAATACGCCGATCGCCAACGTGGCATGGAAAGCCTTTCCGGCGCTGTTGTGTGGCAATGCGGCGATTCTGAAAGCCGCTGAGGACACGCCGCTGTCGGCCTGGGCCTTCGCTGTGCTGGCCAGAGAGGCCGGCGTGCCGGAAGGCGTTTACGCCACCGTGCACGGCTTCGGCGAAGAAGCAGGTGCCCCACTCGTCGAACACCCCGACGTCGCCATCGTGAGTTTTACTGGATCATGCGAGGTCGGCCGCTCCATCGCCGAGGCGACCGGACGGCGGCTGGCAAAGACGTGCCTCGAGCTCGGTGGCAAGAACCCGCTCATCGTCTGTGATGACGCGGACCTGGTGAATGCGGTGACATGGACGCTGGGATCGGCATTCAGCAATGCCGGGCAGCGCTGTGCGGCGGGCAGCCGAATCATCGTGTTCGACGCCGTCTACGATCGCTTCAAGACGATGCTCGTCGAGGCCGTTGGCCGCCTCAAGGTTGGAACCGCGGACACCGACGACTTCGGTCCGGTCATCAACGAAGAGCAGATGACGAACATGCTGACCGCGGTTGGGCGCGCCAGGGAGTCCGGTGCCTCGATCCTCACCGGTGGGCAGCGGCTGACGGGTGGCGGGTATGGCGGCGGCTTCTTCGTCGCGCCAACGCTCATCGAGGATGTCCGGCCGCACGATGAGATCTCGCGCAGCGAGCTCTTCGGGCCGATCACGTGCCTGTATCGCGTGTCGAGCTTCGAGGAAGCGATTGCGCTGGCGAACGACTCGCCGTTCGGGTTGACCGCGTCGATTCACACGCAGAGCCTGAACCGGGCGATGACGTTCCTCTCACGCATTCAGTCCGGCGTGGCAGTCGTCAACGGCGGTACGTACGGCAGTGAACCGCATCTGCCGTTTGGCGGCCTGCGTCAATCGGGGAACGGCTGGCGCGAAGCCGGCACACAGGCGCTCGACGTGTACTCGGATCTGAAGACGATCTACATCAACCACAATCCAGCTGCTGTCTAAGTATGAACGGTTCAGCGTTCAGGGTTCGTGTTCATGGTTCGGGTTCGCTGTTCGATGTTCATTGTTCAATGTTCCAAGCCTGCCTGAGCTCGCGACGATGACCAAGCGCAACGGAACCCCGAACCCCGAACCCGGAACTGTGAACCGAACCCAGAACACGAACCTTGAACTGTGAACCCTGAACCTGGAACCTCGGCATCTTGTGTCGCGTTAATCCCGGCTCGCAGTGGTTCGAAGCGCGTGACCGGGAAGAACGTACGATTGCTGGGCGGCCACCCGATGCTCGCGTACACGATTGCCGCGGCGCGTGACAGCGGTGTGTTCGAGTCGGTGATGGTCTCGACCGACTCGGAAGATATTGCCGCCATCGCGCGGCAGTATGGCGCGGAGGTTCCGTTTCTCAGGCCAGCGGAGTTCGCCGGCGACACGTCGCCGGACATCGAGTGGATCGAGCACACAATCGCAACGCTCGAGTCGCGCGGACGGACGTGGGACTGCTTCAGCCTGTTGCGGCCGACCAGCCCCTTCCGAACTGCTGAGACGATTCAGCGGGCATGGGCGACCTTTACCTCGCAAGCGGGGGTCGACTCGTTGCGAGCCGTGGAGAAGTGCGCGCAGCATCCCGGCAAGATGTGGATCGTGCGCGGGCAACGGATGTTTCCGCTCCTGCCTTTCGGGCCCGAGGCGCAGCCGTGGCACAGCACGCCGTATCAGGCGCTGCCGCTCGTGTATGTGCAGAATGCGTCGCTGGAGATTGCGTGGACCCGAGTGGTGCGCGAACGGCGATCGATTGCGGGAGACGTGCTGGTCCCGTTTCTCACCGAAGGCTACGAAGGCTTCGACATCAACGACGCCTACGATTGGATGGTGGCCGAGCGGCTGCTCGCCGACGGGCTCGTGCACCTTCCGGAGTTGGCAGTCAGTACGCAACGGTAACGAGCAAGCACGACGATGGGCGATCTACAAACCGATCAGGGCGAATCTCTCGAGCTGCAATACGTACCGGTGAGTGAGTTCCACCGGCTCCTGGGACCAGACCCCTTGACACGAGTTGGCTCGAGGGGGCTGACCCCAGCCGTCGTGGCGGCGTTCGCGGCGCTGGCCAGGATCAACACGCTCTACATGATCGCGGGCGCCTGGTCCGGTCACATCGGCACCAGCTTCAGCTCGCTCGAGATCATGAGTTGGCTGTTCCTGAACGAGATTCGCGATCTCGAAAAGGGTGACGATGCCTGCGACGTGTTCTTTTCGTCGAAGGGGCACGACGCACCGGCGCTGTATAGCGTGTTGATTGGCCTGGGACTGCTCGACGAGGCGATGCTGCAGCAGTTGCGCCGGCTGCGCGGATTGCCCGGCCATCCGCATGTCGAGACGCCGTACGTCCAGGCCAATACCGGATCGCTCGGGATGGGAGTGTCGAAAGCGAAGGGCATGGTCCTTGCCAACAGACTGGCGGGTATCGAGCGGCGTATCTTCGTTCTCACCGGCGACGGCGAATTGCAGGAAGGGCAGTTCTGGGAGTCGCTCGGCACCGCCGCGACGCGTCAGCTGGGTGAGATCGTCGCGATCATCGACCACAACCAGATCCAGTCGGATACCTGGGTTCAGGACGTCAGCCCGCTTGGCGATCTCGAGGCGAAGCTGCGCGCGTTCGGTTGGCATGTCGAGCGCTGCGACGGCCACGACGTCGCCGCCATCGAGCGAACGTTCCGCGCCCTCGATGCCGTACCTCAGATGCCGAAGGTCGTCATCGCGGATACGGTCAAGGGGAAGGGCGTATCGTTCATGGAGGGCCCTGCTCTCAAGGCAGGCGAGCTCTACGCCTATCACTCGGGCGCACCTAGGGAAGAGGCGTATACCGCCGGCGTGACGGAGCTGCTGGCGACGGCGAACCGGCTGTTCGCCGGGCTGGACCTTGGTTCCGTGACGACCGAGGTCACCACTCGAAATCCCCGGCGCGAGCCGAGGACGACCGAGAATCTGATCGCGGGGTACGAACAGGCGCTGGTCCGTCAGGGCGACCGTCGCAAGAACATCGTCGTGCTCGACGCGGACTTGATTAAGGACTGTGGCCTGGTCTCGTTTGCCAAGAAGTATCCCGATCGCTTCATCGAGTGTGGGATCGCGGAGCAGGACATGGTGTCGATGGCGGGAGGCCTCGCGCGCCGGGGTGCGCTCCCGATCGTGCACTCGTTCGCGTGTTTCCTGTCAGCCCGACCCAACGAGCAGATCTACAACCAGTGCAGTGAGGGGACCAAGGTCATCTACGTCGGTTCGCTCGCCGGCCTGATTCCCGGCGGCCCCGGGCACTCACATCAGTCGGTGCGAGACATCTCCGCGTTACGCGGTGTGGCGCACCTGTCGCTCGTAGAACCGGCCCTCGAAGCCGAAGTGCAGTCCCTGCTCGACTACGCCGTGCACAGCGCGCCGGACAGCATGTACATCCGGCTCGTCTCGGTGAAATGGCCGGTCCCATTTGCGTATCCACATCAACACAAAGTGGAACCCGGTCGAGGCTGGGTCGTGCGTGATGGCAGCGACGCCATCGTCTTCGGCTACGGTCCGTGGCTGCTCGCCAATGCGTTCGAAGCTGCGGAGGAAGTCGAGCAGAGCACCGGTGCGAGCGTCCGCTTGGTGAACCTGCCGTGGCTCAACCGGGTGGATCCGCGATGGCTGCGCGAAGTGATCGGCGGCCGCCGCTACATCCTCACGCTCGACAATCACTACTTGAAAGGCGGCCAGGGCGAGATGCTCGCTACGGCCATCGCCGAGCTCGCACTCGAGCCGACGCCGCGAATCCTTCGCGTCGGTGTCACCTCGCTGCCCGAGTGCGGCACCAACGACGAAGTGCTCGCTCACCACAAGCTGGATGTAGCCAGCCTCGTGAAGAGCATGCGGTACGTCGTTCCGCAGATCGCATGACCGTCCTGTTCTGGGATATCGATGGCACGCTGCTGACCACCGGAAAAGCCGGTGTCCCTGCCTGGGAGAAGGCGGTCAGGGAGGTCGTCGGTCACGACTTCGAGCTGTCACGGTTTCGCGTGGCCGGCCTCACCGACTATCAGATCGCCGTGCGGACGTTCGAGATGCTTGGCGTCGAGGCTTCTGAAGAGACGATTCGCCGCATGGTGCAGCGATACGAACAGCTGTTGCCAGAGTGGCTGCCGACGAAGAAGGGCTACGTGCTCCCCAACGTTCGCGAGATCCTCGACAGTCTGGAAGACCGCACCGATGTCCGCTCGTACCTGCTGACTGGCAACACGCGTGGCGGCGCGCGCGCAAAGCTGACCCATTACGACTTGTTCAAGTACTTTCCCGACGGCGCGTTTGCTGAAGACGCCAGCGATCGGTCCATCATCGCGGGGCGCGCGCTCGAGTTGGCACGGCGTGCCGGGCCGGTTGCTGATCAGGCCGTATTCGTCGTTGGCGACACCCCACATGACATCCATTGCGCCAACGCCATTGGCGCGCGAACCGTGGCAGTCGCGACCGGCGGCTACTCGCTCGACGAGCTCGAGTCGCATCACCCCTGGCGCGCATTTGCCGAGCTTCCGCCGGCCGACGAATTCATTCGCATGATCGACCAGGCGCGCGACGGTCGAGCCGAAGGCACCCTGCGCGCATGAAGCGAGGCATCCGGCACTTCCCACGCCTGTGGCGCGCAACGCGGCTCGTGCGACGGTGGTATTACGCGCGCGCCGGCGCGTACCCGGACTGGCGCGAGCTGATCGCCGCCGAACCAGACCTGTGGCAGTCCGCGCGTGCCGGCAGCGAGGGGGGGCCGCGCGTCCTGATGGCGACGTCGATCGGCTCGTACGCGCATGCCGCCACACTCGAGAGCGCGCTGTCGGCGGCGTTGACGTTTCGCGGTGCCGAGGTGCATGCACTGCTCTGCGACGGCGCCATGACCGCATGCGCCGAATGTGATGCGTCGCTCTATCCAGACCTGACGCAGTTCGCGCAGCACGGTCCCGAGCGCGACCTGTGCCGCAACTGCTTCTCGCCGGCCGAACGCGTCTATCGGCAGCTCGGTATCACGGTCCACAAGTTCAGCGACTGGCTGACGTCCGAGGATCGCGCCGAGGCCAGGCGCATCGCGACCACACTGCCTGCTGGTGACATTCCGCAGTTCTCCCTCGATGGACTGGTCATCGGCGAGCACGCGCACGCGGGCGCGCTCAGGTTCTTCGCGACCGGATCGCTCGACGGAGGGCGGATGGCAGAGGCCATCGCACGCCGCTATCTCGAGTCAGCGCTCCGGGTAGCCTTTGCCACGCGTCGCCTGCTGCGCTCCATACAGTTCTCGTCTGCGGTGTTCACGCACGGCATCTACGTTCCATGGGGAATCGTCGGCGAAGTCGCGCGCCAGGAGGGCGTGCACGTCTCGACGTGGAACGTGGCCTATCGGAAGCGCCGATTCATCTTCAGCCACGACAACACCTACCATCACACGCTGATGAACGAGCCGCGCGAGCTCTGGGAGAACCTCGAGCTCTCCCAGCAGCAGGAGCAGGAGCTGATGCAGTACCTCTCGAGCCGGCGCGACGGCCTGTTCGACTGGATCGTCTTTCATCGCCCGAAGACCGACGATCCGAAGGAACTGCCATCTCTGCTCAGGCTGGATCCAGTGAAGCCGGTCATCGGCCTGCTCACCAATGTGTCGTGGGACGCGCAGCTGCACTACCCGGCCAATGCGTTCGACAGCATGCTGGACTGGCTGGTGCAGACGTGCCGCTACTTCGAGAGGAGGCAGGACCTGCAGTTGCTGATCCGGGTGCACCCGGCGGAGATCAGCGGCTTCCCACCATCGCGGCAGCCCGTGCTCGGTGAGCTGCGAAAAGCGATCCCCCAGCTTCCCTCGAACATCGTTGTCGTTCCACCGGAGAGCGATCTGAGCACCTATGCACTCATGTCGCTCTGCAACAGCGTGATCATTTACGGCACCAAGACCGGCGTCGAGCTGACCAGTCGCGGCATCCCGGTGATCGTGGCGGGGGAAGCCTGGATTCGCAACAAGGGCTTGACCTGCGATGCCAGCTCTCCGGAGGAGTACTTCCGGATCCTCGACGGCCTACCGTTTGCGGCGCGCCTGGACCAGGGGATGATCGCCCGTGCCAGGCGCTACGCCTATCACTTCTTCTTCAATCGGATGATTCCGCTGCCGTTCATCGAGCCGCATGCCGGCAACTCGATCTACCGCCTGAAACTGAACAGTGTGCGCCACCTTCTTCCCGGCGAGTCCTCAGGATTGGATACCATCTGCAACGGAATCCTCGGGCGGACCCCCTTCGTCCTCGGCCACAGCAGGTCTTCACGTCCGTCTGAGCTGGTGAGTCCATGATGCACTCCCATCTCCCGTGATCCCGCTCCTCGCGATCATCGTCTCGACGATCGCTGCCGTTGGCCTGGGCGCAGTCGTGCGGCGCTTCGCACCGGTCGTTGGTGCGGTCGTGCCGCCCAGGCCCGATCGCTGGCACAGTTCTCCGACGCCGACGATGGGTGGGATCGCCATCGCGGCAGCCACGGTCATCGGCTTCAGCATCGGGCTGGCCGGGCCGCTGCTCGACGGGCGAGTGGTCGAGTGGTCAGCCGTGCTGGCGGCCGGCCTTGCGATGTTCACGATCGGCGTCTTCGACGATCGACTCCAGCTGTCGCCGGTGGCGAAGCTGGTCTCGTCGCTTGCAGTTGGGGCATTTCTCGTCTTCGCCCTGGCCGGTATCGAACCGGACGCCTCCATTCCTTCGAGCTACACCCTCATCGGCACGATCTGGTTCGCGGGTCTGTGTCATGCCTTCAATCTTCTCGACAACATGGACGGCCTTGCTGCCGGCGTCGCGCTCATTGCGACGACGTTCCTGGCCGTGCTGCTGGGCCCCGCGCTCGGATTCGGGTTGTCGACGTTGCTCCTTGCGCTGGCAGGAGCGCTGGCGGGCTTCCTGTACTGGAACCGGCCGCGCGCGCGGTTGTTCATGGGCGACTGCGGCAGCCTGTTCATTGGCGCCATCCTCGGCGGCGTGACGCTCGTCCCCCTCTTCGATCCGCAAATTGCGTTCATCAGTCCCGTGGTCCTGGTGGTTCTCATCCTGGTCGTGCCGCTTTTCGATACGGCGTTCGTGCTCGTGCTGCGCCGCCTGGCGGGCCGCAGTGCCACTCGCGGCGGAACCGACCACGTTTCACATCGCCTGGTGTCGCTGGGCTTTTCCGAGCGTTCGGCGACGCGGATTCTGTACCTGCTTGGCCTTGCGGGTGGCCTGACGGCATGGGTGCTCGTGCGGTGGAACACGATCGAGCCGATGCTCGTGGTGGCCGTGTTTGGGGTCCTCGTCATCCTCACCGGTATCTATCTCGCGCGTGTTCCCGCCTATAACGCCGAAGACTTCAAGGCGCTGCAGAAATCCTCCTTTGCCCCGTTTCTCAAGGACCTTGCGTTCAAGTGGCACGTGGGCGAAGTGCTGCTCGATCTCGTTCTCATCACGACCTGCTACTACGCGGCGTTCCGGCTCCGCTTCGAGGGCGACGAGCTCCTGGCGTTTCTGCCTTACTTCACGGCGTCGCTCCCAATCGTGCTCGGCATCAAGATCGCGGCGCTCTACAGCTCGGGTCTGTACCGGCGGTCCTGGGAAACATTCGGCTTTCGCGATCTCGCCGCGGTGGCACGCGGTGTCGGCATGGGGTCGCTGCTGACAGTGGCCGTGGCCTACTACCTCTATCGCGGTGAAGGCTTTTCGCGCGTCGTCCTCGTGCTCGACGGGCTGCTGCTGGCGTTGGCGATTTTCGCGACCCGCGCGTCCTTCCGGACGATGAACCTGGTGGCCTCAGCGCGCAACCGGCGCCATCGCCGGGTGCTGGTCTATGGCGCCGGCGGATACGGCCGTCTGCTCGTGCGCGAGATGCGGGCCAACCCGGCGTGGAAGATGAACCCGGTGGGGTTCATCGACGACGACCCGATGAAGGCGCATCGCTGGATCGGTGGCGTACCGGTTCGCGGCTCGATTGACCAACTCGAGAGCACGATGCATCGCTTCTCGGTGGACGAAGTGGTGTTGAGCAGCCCCGCGATCAACGGAAAAGTCGAGCACCGCGTGAAGGAGATCTGCGGCCGTCTTCAGCGCCCGGTCAGACGACTCGACATGAAGATCACGTAATGCCGAATGCAGAATTCAGAATGCGAACCCCGCATCATCCATTCTGAATTGCGTGCGCACCATCAGAGTCGGAATCGATGGGCGGGCGTTTACCTCGCCGGCTGCCGGCGTTCGCCGCTATGTCTCGGAGCTGGTCCCGGCGCTGCTGGCCATTGGCGCGCCGCTCGATCTCATTGCCTTGGGAGGGCAGCTGGAGGCGGTGCCCGCGGGAGTCCAACACGTCCCTGAATCCTGGCATCCTCCAACCAACCTTGGATGGGTAGCGGTTGGCCTTCCTCGCGCCGCCCGCCGCGCCGCCGTCGATCTCATCCACGCTCCCGCCTACACGGCGCCACTCCATGCCGCCGTGCCTACCGTCCTCACGATTCACGACGTCAGCTACGAACGTCACCCGGAGTGGTATCCGTATCGCCGCGACTGGCTCCGGCGCGCCTTTTACAGGCGGAGCGCGCGCGTGGCGGCGCATGTGCTGACCGACTCCGACTTCTCACGCAGTGAGATCGCGGCGGCGTACGACCTCCCGCTCGATCGGATCACCGTGGCGCCGCTTGGTGTGTCCACGGGTTTCGGCAGCGCTGACCAGGCCACCTCGTTACCAGACGGGGCAGTCATGCCGTATCTGCTGCACGTCGGCGATCTGCACGAGCGACGGAACCTGATGGTCGTCGTGCAGGGACTCATCGCCGCGCGGCGGCGGCTCGAGATGCCGACACTGTCTCTCGTGTTGGCCGGTGTCGATCGCGGAGTGGGGGACCTTCTCGTCGCGCGTGCGGCCGACAGCGGCGCGCCCGATGCCGTCGTGCGGCTCGGCGCAGTCTCCGAGCCAGCGCTTCGCGCGCTCTATCGCAGTGCGGCCGCACTCGTGTATCCCTCTCGCTACGAGGGGTTCGGATTGCCGCTCGTCGAGGCCATGGCGAGCGGTACACCGGTCCTGGCGTCACGAGCCGCGTCCATACCCGAAGTCGTCGGTGAGTCGGGTGTCCTCCTCGATCCGGGCAATTCACGACGATGGGAGGATGCGATCGTCAACGTGATGAGCGACGCTGTGCTGAGAATGCGACTGCGTTCCGATGGTCTGGCGCGTGCCGCGATGTTCACGTGGGAGAGGACCGCGCGTATCACGGCTGATGTGTATCAGCGTGTTGCGGGCGGACCGGTGTGATGCTGCCTTCCACTGACCCTCTCGTGTCGATCGTCATCGTCACGTGGAATGGACGGCAGTATGTCGACGCGTGCCTCAGTGCCGTTGCAGCACAGCATGGAGTCTCCACCGAAACGATTCTCGTGGACAACGGCTCGACGGACGGAACCGTCGGTCATGTTCGCGAACAATTTCCGTCGGTGCGTGTCGTGGCGTTGGCGGAAAACCGCGGATTCGCCGGCGGCAATAACGCCGGAGTACGGGAGGCGCGCGGCCGCTACATCGCGCTGCTGAACAACGATGCGGTGCCGGAGCCAGGCTGGTTGGAGGCGCTGCTCGGCGGCCTGAGTGAAGACGACGGCTTCGCGCTCGTCACCTCGCGCATCGTCTACATGCACGACCCGGGACTGATCGACAGCGCCGGTGACGGCATGCTTGCGTCGGGCGGCGCGTTCAAGCGCCACCACGGTGCGAGTGTGGAGCTCGCGCGCGAGTCGATGGAAGTGTTTGGCGTATGTGGGGCGGCGTGCCTGATGCCTCGGCGAGTCTTCGACGAGCTGGGCGGTTTCGATGAGGACTTCTTCGTCTCACATGAAGACGTCGACCTTTCGTATCGCGCCCGGCTTCTCGGCTATCGCTGCCGGTATGTGGCCGATGCCGTGGTTCGTCATCACGGGAGCGTGACGATCGGTCGGGTCAGCGGCTTCGCGATCTTCCAGGGGCAGCGGAATCTCGAGTGGTTGTACGTCAAGAACACGCCACTTACGCTGCTGCTCACCACGCTGCCCGGACATCTTCTCTACATGGCCGCGGCCGGTGTGCACTTTGCGCGCCTCGGCGCGCTCGGTCCATTCATCCGGGCGAAGCTGGCAGCGGCCGCCGGAATGCCGAAGGCGTTGCGGAAACGCCGGACCGTGCAGCGGAGTCGCCGCGTGGGGCCGGCCGCGGTGCGCCCATTGCTCGAGACGCGGTGGCTGTCCACGAAGCTTCGTGAGAAGCGCTTCGACGCCGAGCTTGCGGGAGGGCGCCGGTGACGCCGGAGGTTTCCGCAATCCTCGTGAACTACAACGCCGGTGGCGAATTGGCGCTGGCGCTCGAGTCGGTCCAGGCGGACTGTGCGCAGATTTCCTGGGAAGGGGTGGTGGTCGACAACGCCTCGACCGATGGCAGCGCCAACATGGTGGAGGCCTTTCCGCACTCGAGGCTCATTCGAAACACCACCAACGTCGGGTTCGGCCGGGCCATCAACCAGGCAGTTGCCGTCACGAGAGCGCCCTTACTCCTGTTCATCAACCCGGACTGCCGGCTGATGCCCGGTGCGATATCGACATTGCGTTCCGTGCTCGACGGAGAAGCATCCTGTGCGGTGGTCGGGCCGCGCATTCTCGATCCGGACGGCACGGTGCAAGGGAGTGCGCGCGGCGATCCGGACATGCTGACGGGACTCTTTGGCCGCACCGGCGCGCTGCGTGTCCTGCTGCCGTTCCTACCGGTGGCTCGGCGCAATGTAGTGGCGGTGGAGGCCGTTCGCACCGGCGCCTCGAGCATCGTCGTGGACTGGCTCTCTGGCGCCTGCATGCTCGTCCGCCGGGACGCGTTCCTGGAGACCGGCGGATTCGACGAGCGCTTCTTCCTTTATTGGGAGGATGCCGACCTGTGCCGCCGGCTTCGAGCCCGCGGCTACCATGTTCGCTACGTGCCAGGCGCCTCCACCGTTCATCAAGTTGGCCGCTCGAGTCGCACGGCACGGCGATCGTCGATCCGCGCGTTTCATGCGAGCGCGTATCTGTACTACGCCACGCACGTCGCACCAGGCGCCCTGAATCCGCGACGACTGCTCGCGAGGGCATTGCTTGGCGCGCGTTGCTGGTGGCAGCTGCGCGTCTCGAGGAGTTAGCGGAGATTGGCGCCCTCCATGATCTCGACTGGGATGCAACCCACGAAATACGAGCCGCGCGTCCTGGTGCGCCGGATCGAGCACCGCAGGCCGACGTTGCTGACGATGATCACGCACGGGCTTGCGAGTGTCGTGCTCGTGCCCTCGTATGCACTGGCAGCTGCCGCCATCGGTACACCCGGTGTGCGGTTCCATCTCGACGCGATGGGCGTCGCCCTTCGGCTCGTGGCGCGCGGCGGCAGGCCGTTGGTGGCGCAGGCGGGACGGCTCGCCCTGTATCCAATGGACTCGACCCGCTACTTCGAGTTCGATTGGGTCTGGTCCCGGCTTCAGCGATTGGGACACGTTCGGCGATACCTCGACGTCTCCTCGCCCCGGTTCCTGCCGCTGACCTACGTGCGGCGCGCCAGCGTTGAGCACGCCTGCTTCGTGAACCCTGACAAGGCCGATCTCGCGAACACAGAAAGGTGGGCGGCTGCACTGTCGCTCTCGGATCGATGCCGCTTCAGCCCGGAGCCCATCGAATCATCAGCGCTCGGCGATGAACGCTACGATGCCATCACGTCGATATCGGTCTTCGAGCACATCGCCAACGAACGGCCCGCGCTCGAGAGCGTCAGGCGGCTGCTCGCACCTGGAGGAACGCTGTTGCTCACGCTGCCGTGCGCGGCACGCGGCTACGACCAGTATCGCGACTACGACGAGTACAACCTCAGCCCGCCTGATGCGGACGGGCGCTTCTTCTTCCAGCGCTTTTACGATGCGTCCTCGCTTCGTTCCCGCGTGTTCTCCGTCCTCGGCGAGCCACGTCTGACGACGGTCTATGGGGAGTGTGAGCCAGGCTTTTTCGGACGCAACGCACAACAGAAGATGCGAGGTCTTCCGTACCCCTTCTGGCGAGAGGGATACATGATGGGGCGCCACTTCCGGATCTATCCGTCGATCGACGCCCTGCCCGGCGAGGGAGTAGTCGCCTTGGAATTCATCAACGACCCACGCTAGCCAGAGCCCAAAGCCTAGAGCCCAAAGCCCAGCGCCTACAGCGCCTCGTCCACCAGATCCGCCACCTGCTCCGCAATCGACAGGCAGCCCGTCAGGCCCGGCGATTCGATGCCCGCCGCCTGGACCAGCCGCGGGTTCGCTCCGTCCTTCTCGATCATGAAGTCCGAGTACGACACGTCAGGAGGGTGGAGCTTTGGGCGGATGCCGCTCCCCCCTAGCCGCAGATCGTCGAGCGTGAGCTCCGGCAGCAGTTCCCGCGCCGGCTCGAGAAAGTCCTCGATCGGGATGCGGTCGTTCTCGTAGTCGTCCTTCCGATCCTGGTAACGTGCTGTCGGTCCGAGCGTGACGTTGCCGCCGATCGTCTTGGTAATGTGCACGCCGAGTCCATGCGTGTGCGGCAGCGGATAGACCAGCCCGTTCACCATGTCGCGCCTGGATGGCACCAGCTCGGCATACTCGCCACGGCACGGAAAGATCTGGAAGCGTCGCCCGCCAAGCATCGCCGACACATCGTCGGCGTAGAGACCCGCCGCGTTCACGACAGACCGTGCCGAGATCGATTCGGCCGGTGTGCGAAGGACGATGCCATCGGTGGTCACATCGGCGCCCACCAGCGGCGATCCGGGAAGCACGAAAGCGTCCTGTTCGCGGCACAGTCTGGCCAGCGTGTGAATCAACGCTTCGGCCTCGACCATGCCCGTGTTCGGCGAGTAGAGCGCCACCCTGACCTTGAGGTGCGGCTCTCGTTCTCTGATGAATGCCTGCTCGACGATCTCCATGCCTTCGACACCGTTGTCGACCGCGCGGGCGAGGAGCGCCTCCAGTCCCTGCACCTCGTGTTCGTCGTGCGCGACGATCAACTTGCCAGTCCGGCGATGCGGCACGCTGTGGCGGGCGCAGAAGTCGTACAGCATCCGCGCGCCGTTCACGCAGTGTTGCGCCTTGAGGCTTCCCTTCGGGTAGTAAATGCCGGCGTGGATAACCTGGCTGTTGTGCGTGCTCGTGCCCAGGCCGGGACGCGACTCGCGTTCGAGCACACAGACGCTCCGTCCGCGGTTCGCGATGGCCAGGGCCGCGGCGAGGCCTACGACGCCCGCGCCAATGACTGCTGTGTCGATTTGTTCCATGCGCGTGTCTGTTGGCAATGCCGAAGCTGCTGACTGCCAGCCCGGGGGCGTTACCTCTCGAGGACGAGCCCTCGCTGGGCTGGAGTACGATGACGGGATGATCTCGCCGCCGGCCTCCAGTGTACCAGTCGCGGGTTCCACCCCCGTCACTCGGGTGTTGATCACCGGCACTCATGGGCAACTCGGCGCAACAGTGGTCCGCGCTTTCGCGGATCTCGAGGTCACTGCGCACACCCGCGCGACGCTCGATGTGACGGAGGCGGCAGCGGTCGACCAGGCCGTCAGGAGTGCTGAGCCGCAGCTTATCGTGAACTGCGCCGCGTTCAACGATGTCGACGGCGCAGAAGACCACGCGGCGGAGGCGCTGGCGGTCAATGCCTTCGCCGTGCGTAACCTCGCGAGGGCAGCGGAGGACGCCGGCGCCAGGCTGGTCCACTACAGCACCGACTTCGTTTTCGATGGCACGGCGAGCACGCCCTATGGCGAGGGTGCACGCCCCTCACCCCGTGGCACGTATGCCGCATCGAAGCTGCTGGGTGAATGGTTTGCACTGGAAGCGCCTGGTGCGTACGTTCTTCGTGTCGAGAGCCTCTTTGGCTCTCCCGCCAACTGGACCGGCCGCCGCGGCACGCTCGACGGCATTCTCGCCAACCTGGAACAGGGGCGCGAGGTGCGGGCGTTCACGGATCGCGTCGTGTCGCCGGCCTATGTTGCCGACATCGCCGCCGCCACGCGCCACCTGACCACGTCGAATGCTGCACCCGGGATCTACCACTGCGTGAACGCCGGCCACGCGACGTGGTACGAGGTGGCTCGCGAACTGGCGATGATCATCGGCAATCCACAACCCGGTATCGTCCCGGTGACGATGGACGAGATGAAGTTGAAAGCGCAGCGTCCGCGGTACTGTGCGCTGTCGATCGACAAGTTGAGAGCCGCCGGCTTCACGATGCCGACGTGGCAGGACGCACTCCGCCGTTGGCTCGCAGCGCGCGGTGCGCTGACAACGTAGAATGAAGGGCATTCATGAGTAGACGCGCGATCATCACGGGGGTCACCGGCCAGGACGGCTCGTACCTCGCGGAACTGCTTCTCGAGAAAGGGTACGAAGTCACTGGTGTGGTTCGGCGCTCGAGCGCACCCAACCTGTGGCGGATTGAGCATCTTCTCGATCGTGTGTCGCTGCGGCCCGCCGACCTGCTCGACCAGCTTTCGTTGCTGCGTCTCATACAGGACGTAAAGCCGCATGAGATCTACAACCTGGCGGCGATGTCGTTCGTGCCGGCATCCTGGGATCAGCCGCTGCTCACCGGTGACTACAACTCGATGGGGGTGACCCGCCTCCTCGAGGCGATTCGACACGTCGACACGTCGATCAAGTTGTACCAGGCGTCGTCCAGCGAGATGTACGGACGGGTGCGTGAGGTGCCGCAGACGGAGTTGACACCGTTTTACCCGCGCAGCCCCTACGGTGTGTCGAAGGTCTTCGGTCACTACATCACGGTGAACTATCGCGAGAGCTACGACATGTTCGCCGTGTCCGGCATTCTCTTCAATCACGAGTCGCCCCGCCGCGGCCTCGAGTTCGTGACGCGAAAGGTCACCGACGGCGTGGCGCGCATCAAGCTCGGGTTGTCGGATCGCCTGGCGCTCGGCAACCTCGACGCCTGCCGTGACTGGGGATACGCCGGCGACTACGTGTGCGCCATGTGGATGATGCTGCAACAGGATCGGGCCGACGACTACGTGATCGCGACCGGCGTCACGCATTCGGTGCGTCAGTTGGTTGAGACGGCCTTCGGACATGTCGGCCTCGACTGGCAAAAATACGTCCGGATCGACCAGGCGTTCATCCGCCCGGCGGAGGTCGATCACCTGATTGGCGATGCCTCCAAGGCGAAGCAGGTGCTTGGTTGGGAACCGGCGGTGTCGTTCGAGCAGTTGGTCGCGATGATGGTCGATGCCGACATCAAGGCGCTGTCGAGATCGTCGGGCGGCGCCGCATCGGGCTGGACTCCTCGCTGACGGGCTGCGCGTAGGTCCGGCTTCAGCCGGACGATGACAGGAGCTGCATGATGCGTGGTTGGATGGCTGCGGTTTCATTCCTGGCGGCGCTCCTGGCTCCATCCGCATGGCTGCCAGGCTCGAGCATCGGATTCGCGCAGGGTGTCACACCTCCGGCAGCAACGGGACCGCTCGCTGGTGCGATTGATGTCCACGTCCACAGCTACCCGGACGACCGGCCCCGATCCATTCACGCGATCGAAGTCGCCAGGCTGGCGCGCACGCGAGGCATGCGCGCGATCGTCCTCAAGAACCACTACGAATCGACCGCCGGCACCGCGTATCTCGCCCGGCAGGTCGTGCCGGACATCGACGTGTTCGGTGGTGTTGCGCTGAACCGGACCATTGGCGGCATCAACCCTGCGGCGGTTGAGCACATGACCCGAGTCTCGGGCGGCTGGGGGCGGGTCGTCTGGATGCCAACGTTCGACGCCGAGAACCAGGTTCGCACGTCCAAGGAGAACCGGCCGTACGTATCGGTGTCCAAAGGCGGTGAGTTGCTCCCCGAGGTGAAGGCGGTGATTGCACTCATCGCCAAGCACGGCCTGGTGCTGGCCACCGGGCATTCCACGCCGGCCGAAGGGCTGATGCTCCTGCGCGAGGCGCGTCAGCAGGGCGTGCAGCAGATGATCGTCACGCACGCGATCAATTCGCCCGTGCTGATGAACGCCGCGCAGATGAAGGAAGCCGCATCGCTCGGCGCCTTTATCGAGTTCGTGGGTGGCGCCCCGGAGGGACAGGGAGCCGCCGCTCGCATGGACAACATCGCGAACGCGATCCGGGAAGTCGGCGTCGCATCGTCGATACTGTCGTCCGACCTCGGGCAGCAGGGGAATCCGCTGCCACCCGATGGATTCGGAACCTTCATTCAGCTGCTCCGATCGCGTGGCTTCAGCGATCAGGATCTGGACATGATGTCGAAGCAGAACCCCGCGCGACTGCTCGGACTTCGCTAGGTCCCGACAACACCCTCGAGCGGACTGCTGGCCGTCGCGTACATCTTCCGGGCGATTCGCCCAGAGAGGAAAGCGAGCCGCCCCGCGATGACGGCATGCTTCATCGCCTCCGCCATGGCCACCGGCTTTTCCGCGCCTGCGATCGCCGTATTCATCAGAACGCCATCAGCGCCCAGTTCCATGGCCAGTGCGGCATCGGAAGCCGTACCGACGCCGGCGTCCACGATCACCGGGACCTTCGAGAACTCCCTAATAATCCGGATGTTGTTGGCGTTCTGAATGCCAAGCCCCGAGCCGATCGGCGCCCCGAGCGGCATCACAGCAGACGCCCCGGCGTCTTCGAGCTTGCGGCACGTCACCGGATCGTCGTTGGTGTAGGGCAGGACGATGAAGCCTTCCTTGACCAGAACGCGTGTGGCTTCGATGAGCGCCTCGTTGTCCGGGAACAGCGTTCGCTCATCGCCGATGACCTCGAGCTTCACCCAGTTAGCAAGACCCGCTTCACGCCCCAGTCGTGCTGTCCGAATCGCATCGTCGGCCGTGTAGCAGCCCGCGGTGTTGGGCAGGATGAAGATCGAGCCGTCGATGTAGTCGAGCAGCGACTCCTTCGAGCGATCGGAGATGTTCACGCGCCGTACGGCGACGGTCACCATCTCAGCGCCCGACGCGGCGTGCGCCTGTGCCATGACGGCATGCGAGGGGTACTTACCGGTGCCGACGATGAGGCGTGAGGTGAACGTGCGACCGGCGATGACAAACGGCGTATCCATCGAACTCTGCGCTCCCAACGCTTAACCGCCTCCCACGAAGTTGACGATCTCGATGGTGTCACCTTCGCTGATCAGGGTGTCTTGAAACGTCTGTCGCTTGATGATGTTCAGGTTGTGCTCGACGGCGACACGTCTGGGATCGATGTCGAGCTGGTTGAGCAGTGCTGAGACCGAGAGGGGACTGTCGAGCTCGAAGCGTTCGCCGTTGAGTGTGATCGTCACTGTCACCAGGCTCGACTGGAAGGTGTCGAATTGGCAGAAATCCTGCGTACGTGAAGCGTACTGCCCGCTGATCGGGTAAGTCAAGGTAAGCTCGGGATTGGAACAAGGAACACGATGCCTCAGCTCGGAACGCCCGCCATTGTCGATCGAGCCGAAGTGCTGGCGCGCTACGCACTGAACCGGCGCCGGACGCGCGAGCTCTTCGACCTGCTCGACGAATCGATGTACTACAGCCGCCCCATCGCGCTGCGGAATCCCGTCGTCTTCTACGAAGGGCACATTCCGGCGTTTGCCGTGAACACCCTGATCAAGAAGGCGCTCGGTTGGCCAGGCATCGATGAGCACCTCGAAACGATCTTCGCGCGCGGGATCGATCCCGAAAGCGAAGCGCAATCGGTGGCGCGCGGAAACCCGGCGTGGCCGTCACGCTCCGAGGTCCATCAATACGTGGACGCGGCTGACCGGTTGATCGAGAAGGCGATCTCATCCGCTGATCTCGAACGGCCCGGTCATCCGATGCTCGATCAGGCGCGAGCGCTCTGGACCATCCTCGAACACGAGGAGATGCACCAGGAGACGCTCGGCTACATCTGGCACCAGGTTCCGTACGCCTGCAAGAGCAAGCCGGCTGGTTACCGCACTGCGGCCGCATCACGCATTCCCGCCGATGTGTCGCGTCATGCGCAGATCCCTGCCGGCGAGGCCACGCTCGGTACCGATCTCGCCGGGAACGCCTTTGCGTGGGACAACGAGTGTCCTGAGCATCGCGTTCACGTGAAGGCATTCGCGATCGATGTCTTCAAGGTGACCAACGGCCAATTCATGGAGTTCGTCAAGGCCCGCGGCTACGAGGCCCCGCAGTGGTGGCGGCCGGAAGACTGGGCATGGATCCACGACAACGCGATATCGCATCCGTTCTTCTGGGAGCGCGATGGCGACCGCTGGTTCTGGCGTGGCATGTTCGAGCGCGTGGCGCTGCCCGAAACGTGGCCGGTCTACGTGACCTGGGCCGAAGCCAACGCCTTCGCACGCTGGAGGCGGATGCGGCTTCCGACCGAAGCCGAGTACCACCGCGCGGCGTTCGGGACGCCAGAGGAGCACGAGCGTTCCTATCCGTGGGGACAGAGCATGAGCAGCCCGGTTCCCGGGAACTTCGACTTCATGCGATGGGACCCGGAGCCGGTGGGAGCGCACCCCGAGGGGGCCAGCCCTTTCGGTGTTCAGGATCTGATCGGCAACGGGTGGGAGTGGACCTCGACCGCTTTCGCGCCGTTCGATGGATTCGAGCCGCTGCCGACTTACCCGGAGTACTCGGCGGAGTTCTTCGACGGTGATCACTTCGTCATGAAAGGTGCCTCACCGCTCACCGCCCGCACGCTCGTGCGACGTGGATTCCGCAACTGGTTCCGTCCACGCTATCCCTACGTCTACGCGACGTTCCGCTGCGCAGGGGAGGTGTGATGCTGCTGCCGTCGGAAAGACTTGCACCCTCTGCCGTCACTGATTTCGCTACCGACGTTGCCGAGTATCTCCAGCGGACACCGCGCCAGCTGCCGTCCCGCTACTTCTACGATGCGTTGGGGTCGGCGCTGTTCGACGCGATCTGCCGGCTGCCGTGGTATCGCGTGACACGCGCGGAGACGGCCCTGCTCGCGTGCCACGCACGCGAGATCTTTGCTCCGCTGCCGCGGCCGTTGAACATCACCGAGTTGGGGTGCGGCAACGGCGAGAAACTCGCGGTGCTCCTCGAGAACAGTGCGGAGCGTTTCCGGCGCGTGCACCTGATCGACATCTCACCGGCGGCGCTGCGGAGCGCGCGCGCGCGGCTGGCCGTCCTCCCGGCCATGCCGGTCACGACGTTTCAAGGCACGTATGAGCGCGGGCTGTCGCGCCTGGCCACGCATCGCGGTCATGGCGCGTGGCTCGTGCTGTTCCTCGGATCGAACATCGGCAACTTCGATCCTCCTGCGGCGCGAGAGATCCTGCGTCAAATTCGTGCGTCGCTCACCGAAGACGACGCGTTGCTGCTCGGGACGGATCTCGTCAAGTCTCAACGTGCGCTTCAGCTGGCCTACGACGATCCCCTGCAAGTGACCGCGGCGTTCAACCGCAACTTGCTTCGGCGGATCAATGACGAGCTCGGCGGGACCTTCGATCTGGAGAGCTTTGCGCATCGTGCCTTGTGGAACCCCCAGGAAAGCCGCATCGAGATGCACCTGGTGAGTACGCGAGCGCAGCTGGTGCGAATCGCGTCAGCCGACCTCGAGCTCGAATTCCAGAAGGACGAGTCGATCTGGACCGAGAGCTCGTACAAGTACGACCCTGAGCAGGTTCTGTCGGAAGGGCGGCTGGCCGGGTTCAAGGGCGGCGAGCAGTGGATCGATGAGGACGCCCGGTTTGCCCTGACGCTTTTCCGGGCGTAGGCCGTTCAGCTACAGGCGTTCTTCGAACACACCGATATTCCGATTGGATACCGGTGTCGATGCCGTTCTTCAGACCTCTGCCGCACGCCGTCACGCGTCCACTCGCGTTCGTCGTCCTGATCGCCTGGGTCGCGACGATGGCCACCCTGGTGGCGAGGTCGTACGGGCCCTCCTCGACCAGGAATCTGGCGACCGATCTGGCGCGTTATGGCACGACCGCGGTGTGGCGCGGCGTCTACTACCGTGGCGAGAAGATCGGCTTCACCGTCAGCCAGACGACGCGCACGGAGGATGGGTTCGAGCTGCAGGAGGATGGCCGACTGCAAATGCTCCTGCTCGGGCAGGATACTGCCGCGCGACTGCGCACGACGGCACGCGTTGATTCCAGCTTCACGCTGCGTAGTTTCGAGTTCTCTCTCGATCCGGGGGCTGGGCCGGTCGTCGTCAAGGGTACGGTGGACGGCCCATCTGCCACGTCCGCCTGGCGTGTGAATCTCGAGATCACCTCAGGAGGCGCGACGCGCACGGAGACACGCGATCTCCCGGAACCACCGGTCGTCACCCAGAACCTGTCGCGCCTCCTCGCCGACAAGCGGCTCACACCAGGCACTCGCCACGAGTGGACCGTCCTCGATCCAGCGACCTTGCAGATCGCGAAGGTCTCCATTCGCGTCGGCGATCGGTCGGTCGTGCGAGCCAACGATACGCTCGTGCCGGCGTTTCGCGTGGACATGGACTTTCGCGGGCTGCAGACGACGTCGTGGGTGACCGACACCGGCGAGGTCGTGCGCGAGGAAAGCCCGCTCGGTCTGATCACCGTGCGCGAGCCGGCCGAACGTGCACAGGGGCTTTCGGTGCCGGGCCGGATCCAGGCTGACCTGCTGCAGGCGGCCGCGGTCGTGCCCGTGACCACCGAGCGTATCGACGAACCGCGCGATGTCCGTCGCTTGAAGCTGCGGCTCGAAGGCGCGGAGTTGTCGAGGGATGACATCGATGGCGTCGGTCAGACTATCAATGGCAACGTGATCGAGCTGCGCGATGCCCGGCTCTTGCAGCCCGGCGCTCCCGACGCTGGCGCACGCGCGTACCTTGCCGCCGAGCCGCTGCTCGAGAGCGACGATCCGCTGATTCGCGCCGAAGCCGAGTTCGCGGTCAAGGGTGCGGAAGGCGATCGCGCACGTGCCGAGCGATTGACGCGCTACGTGAACGGACTGCTCGACAAGAAGCCGACGGTCAGCCTGCCGTCGGCGCGCGAAGTCCTGCGCACCAAGGTCGGTGACTGCAACGAGCACACGGCGCTCTTCGTGGCGATGGCGCGCTCGCTCGGAATTCCCTCGCGCATTGCCGTGGGTCTCGTCTACATGCACGGCGCGTTCTACTACCACGCGTGGCCCGAGGTGTACATCACCGAGCGCAACGGGCTCGGGTTGTGGCTGCCGGTCGATCCCACGCTCAACCAGTTCCCCGCCGACACCACACACCTTCGTCTGGCGCGTGGCGGCCTCGATCGCCAGGCCGCGATCCTGCCTCTCATCGGGCGGCTGAAGATGACGATCGACGAGCTCGAGCTTGCACCCGGCACCGACCGCGTGATCGTTGGGCGACCCATCGCGCCTTCGGTCGATGCCGCCGCTCTCCCCATCGATCTCCCTCGTGCGACGAGCGGGTGCCGATGCGGTCCGACGTCCGGAGACACACGGAGTGCCCGATGATTGCCGTTCAGGATCTGGTGAAAGAGTACGGCCGCTTTCGCGCCGTTGACGGTGTCACGCTCGACGTGAGGCCGGGCGAGATTCATGGCTTCCTGGGACCCAACGGCGCCGGCAAGACGACGACCATGCGGATGATCGCCGGACTGTTGAAGCCGACATCAGGCCGCATCCTCGTCGACAACCACGATCTTGAACGCGAGCCCGAAGCGGCGAAGCGGGCGCTTGGCTTCATCCCCGATCGTCCCTTCATCTACGACAAGCTCACCGCCGGTGAATTCCTGACGTTCCATGCAGGCCTGTATGGCTTCAGCAACGGCAACGTGGCCGGCCGCGTGCACGAGATGCTGGATCTCTTCGAGCTTCGTCAGTGGGAACACCAGTTGGTCGAAAGCTTCTCGCACGGCATGAAGCAGCGTCTCGTCATGAGCGCGGCTTTTCTCCATCGACCTCAGGCAGTCGCCGTGGATGAGCCGATGGTCGGGCTCGATCCACGCGGCGCCCGTCTCATCAAGGACGTGTTCAGACGCATGAGCGAGCGGGGCGTCGCGATCCTGATGAGCACGCACACGCTCGAAGTCGCACAGGAAATGTGTCAACGCGTGAGCATCATCCAGAAAGGACGCATCATCGCGCACGGGACGGTTGACGAGGTCAAGCAGATGGCTGGCAGCAGTGCCGACGAACACCTGACGTCGGTCTTCCTCAAGCTGACTGGCGGTAGCGCACTGCAGGAGATTGACGAGGTCTAGTGGGATGTCCCGCGTGACCCAGCCGTTTCCTTTCCTGCTGCTCCCGCATGTCTGGGCATCGCGCAATCGTGTGCGCCGGGGCGAGAAGGGCGACGCGTTTCGAGGCCTCGTCTTCGTGTCGATTGGCATCCTCGTGTCGGGCGCCATGTTCTACGGTGCCTATTGGGTCACGGCGCAACTGGCCGCCTACGAAGAGTTCGGCGACTACCTCCTCAGGCTGGGCCTGTCGTGGCTCTTCCTGTCCTTTCTGGCCTTCCTGGCGTTCAGCGGCGTGGTCACTGCGCTGTCGACGTTCTTCCTCTCCGACGACCTGCGCCTGATCATGGCCGGTCCGGTTTCATCATCGCGTCTGTTCCTGGCGCGCTTTGCTCGCACCGTGGGGTCGGCGTCGTGGATGGTCGTGATCTTCATGGCGCCGGTGCTGATTGGCGTCGGGGTTGGGCGATGCGCGTCGTACGGCTACTACGCGACGACCATTGCGACGGTCATCCCGTTCGCGATCATCCCGGTTGCGCTTGGCTCGGCCTGCACGCTGTTCGTCGTCAACGTGTTCCCGGCGCGGCGCGCGCGCGACCTGCTGATGCTGATGGGGCTGGTCTTCGCTGCGGCGGTCGTCCTGCTCCTCAGGTTCATTCAGCCCGAGCGGTTGCTGCGCGTCGAGTCATTGCCCGACATCACGGACTTCTTTGCCACGCTGCAGTCGCCGATCACCCCGTTGCTCCCCTCGTTCTGGGCCGGCGAATCGTTGTTCTTGGCCATGCAGGGTGGTTTCGACTGGCTCCATCAGAGCGCGCTCTGGACGACCGCAGGCGCCTTTACGGTGCTGCTGGGTGCAGCGCATCGACGATGGCATTTCACTGGCTACAGCCGGTCGCAAGAGGCGCCGAAGACGCGCTTCGCCCGCTTCCGGACGCTCGACGTCGTCGCCTCGGTGGTGCCCCTTTCACCAGTCCGCCGCCAGTTGCTCGTGAAGGATGTGAAGATCTTCCTGCGCGATGTCAGCCAGTGGGTGCAGTTGCTCCCGCTGCTGGCGCTCGTGCTGCTCTACCTCTACAACTTCCGAGTGCTCGATCTCGACCGTATCCCGTACATGAGCGGCTTCGTCAAGAACGTTTACGCCTTCATCAATCTCGGGATGGCCGGGTTCGTGATGGCAACGGTCGCGGTGCGATTCGTATTTCCAGCCGTGTCGGCCGAGGGACAGGCCTTCTGGATCATCAGAACGTCGCCGATCTCGATGCACGACTTTCTGTGGTCGAAGTTCTGGACCGCAGTGGTCCCGGTACTCCTTTTCACTGAAGCGTTGACGATTGCCGCGAACCAGTTACTGGGCGTCGATCCCTTCCTGAAGCTGGTATCGCCGGCAGCAATTCTGTTCCTCACGTTTGCGCTCGTCGGGTTGGCGGCAGGGCTGGGCGCGCGATACCCTCGCTTCAACGCCGATGCGGCACAGGCGGCGGGATCCTACGGCGGTGTCATGTTCATGATCGCGGCCGTTGCGCTGGTCATCGTGACGATCGTGCTGGTGGGCTGGCCGTCATCGATGTACCTGATGTCGTTGACCGGACAATTCCGCTTCCGCCTGACGCCCGAGCGCCAGGCGATGATCGCGGCGAGTTTCTCTGCGGCCGCGGCACTATGCATGGCAACATGGTGGCTGGCCATGCGATCGGGAGTGAAGGCTCTCGACGAGATGAGGAAATAACTGCCGCGATTCAGCCCGTGATTTCGCCACCATGTCGCTCGATATCGATTGCAAGTCGCCCCCCTTCGATCAGTTCACGAGCGTTCAGCGGCTGGCGAGCGATCGCAGCGGCCATGGCGAGCATGCGCGGCATCAGCTATATGTCGGGCGTGACCGGAAGACGCGGGCGAATGCCCTCGTCAAACTGACGTCCAAGCCCGGGCTCGTCTATCAGTCCAACCTGAACAACGAGATCGCCACGCTGTCGACGATCAACCGCGAACTGCCGGCCTCGCGGTACTTTCCCGTGGTACTGGAGCACGGAAAGCTCCGTGACGGACGTGTCTACCTGATCACCTCACTCTTCGATGAGTTTCCGCTGGCCACGGCGATCGGTGGGGAGCGAATGCCTGCCAGGATGGTCGCGCATCTCAGGATGACGATCGAGGTTGCCAGGGCACTGATCGAGCTTCATGGTCTCCGCATCTACCATGTCGATCTGAATCCGATGAACATCCTCTACCGGACCGAGCAAGGCAGGCCGGTGATCAGGATCGTCGATTTCGAGTCGTCGTACGAACACGCCCGGCATTCGACCGGCGACTTCTACAATCCACCAACGACGCTCGGATATTGCGCGCCGGAACTGGCGCGCCAGGCGCCTGATGCCCGTTCGGATCTGTTCTCACTGGGCGCGGTCCTCTATACCGCGCTGGCCAGCTATCAGTGGACGTGGGACGCTGAGGTCAGTGCGTCAGTCAGAGGAGATCGCGAGATCGACGCGGACCTCAAAGAGATACTGCTCACTGCCGTCGATACCGATCCGGACCAACGGTATTCGTCCGTCCAGGAATTTCACACCGCGCTGTCCGGCTATCTGGAAGGAATATGGCCAGGGCGATCGTGGTCTTAGTCCTTCGTGCTTGGTTCTTGGTTCTT
>JALDXQ010000029.1:0-49939 GCA_032156805.1 Acidobacteriota bacterium | reverse complement strand
CCGCGATCTCAAGAGCATCGTCGAGTGCAGGGCGAGGACTGACACGCAGTGTGCGTGCTTCGAAATGTAGAGCCCTGTCCTCGTTTCGACTTTTCGAAAGGCACAGCCACTTGGTCCATCTGCGACGCGCGGATTGTGCTCCAGACGCACAAACGATCGAATTTGCACTGGAATTTTGGAGGCGCCGCCCGGATTTGAACCGGGGATGGAGGTTTTGCAGATCTCGCAGGGTTCTTTATCGTGTTGATTCGTCTTGCTCTCTGGTCTCTGGTGTTCCTCGGTCTTCCCTGGTGTTTGAGCGTTCGTGGACTGAAGTCGGACTGAAGTCCCCACCCCGTTGTTCAGCCACTCATGCTGGGTTCAGGGCGATATGAGGGCCTGCCTCAAAAACTGCCTGTTTCGGCGGCAACTTCTCCGTGGCACACTCGGGCAGTACGGGAAGCGTGAATTCTTGCGGAGCACAACGGCGAGGGTCGACGCCCAGTCCACGTCATCCCGGCAGTATCGCCCTGTACGTCTCGCTGGCGTAGATTCGTGGACCGTGCGCGGCGGAGTCAGAGGCGGCCAGGCTCGGGGACGCCGTAGCTGTGCAGATAGAAGTCGCTCGGGGCTGGGTAGTCCACATCCTGCTCGAGGATGTGCACAGTGGCTTGGGATGAGCCAAAATTCCACGCGCGGATCGTGACTCCCTCCGCTTCCGAATCGATCTCGCCGAGCTCGCGTCCGCCGAAATAGTGGCCGTTCAGCGCTGAGTAGCAATGGACGCGGTTAGGATCTGTCCGGCTCAGAATGACCCTGCCCCGATCGGTGAAGACACCGCCCTGCACCCGATCCAGGTACATCGAACCCTTCTGCAGCCTGATGTCAGCGGCCGGCACCCTGGTCATGTCCTGCCACCGGTATGCGAAAAGGGTCGGCGAGTCACTCGACTCGATGTCGAACTTGCTCGTGTACAACAAGTCGGTTATCGGATGAATGTCGCACCATGGCATCGCGCCGGCCACCTGGTCCTCGTCCTCGAGCAGGACCAGCGTCTGGTTACCACCGTCTGGAGCCAGCCGCCACAGGGCCTGCGGTTGCTGGATCGGCACGTGAAGAAAGCCGTTGCGGAAACATGGCGCGCCGAAGTGTGGCGTGCCGTCGCCGGCATCGATCAGCTTGGAGTGGTGCTCCGCAGTTGGGTGGAGCTTCTTTACCATTTGATGCGCATTATCGTAGACGCCGATCACCGGCGCGAGGCCGTCATCGCCGTTGGCCACCACGTACCAGAGCGCGCCGTCCGTCGTCGCGCCCTGGGCGTTGTCCGACGTGTCCGTATTCTCTCGAGCCAGTGCAATCCCCAGGTGCGACCAGGACGACACCTGGGGATCGGTCATTCCCGCCATTGCCGCCCGCAGGCTGCGCGGAGTGCGCTGACCGAAGTCAGCGCGCAGGTGAAACGGAAATTTTGGGGGAGCGCCGATGCCCTTCAGCGATTGTCGCAAGCTTGCCATCGGTCGGCTCGATGAAATCCTGACAAGCATAGACTACAACTCGCGCGACGAGGAGTATGGCCATGGGCAAGATTGACCAGAAAGAGAGCGGCACCGACGTCACCCTGACGATCGACGCAAACACGCCAGCTCTGATCCTCGAGGACCAGGAGAACAAGGAGCGAGTGCGGATGGGGCGGGTCGTCCAGGCGAGCCCCAGACTCCCTGCCACGGCACTTTCCTTTTGGGGTCTGCGTGTGCAAAACGCGCAGGGCGATGACGAACTCTGGCTCGGAAGACGGCAGGGGGGCATCCTTCAGCCGGCCACGGAAACGGTTGAAGTGTCAGTGGGTGGCGGTGGGACGGAGGGAGCCGCTGGTGCAATCTCGGTAAAGGAGAAGAGTGGGAAGACGACTGTGCGCGTCGACGGTGGGAAGGCCTCCCTCATACTCGGCGATGGCGGGCAGACCGGCGACATCGCGCTGCGGGATGGTGCGGGCAACGAAGTGGCGAGCCTCACCGGCGCACGGATGGTGCTGAGCGCAGGCGGGAAGAAGCGGATCACCATCGCCGGCCCCGAGGGCATTCTCTGGCTGGGCGGTCAAGGCGCAAACGGTAGCGTGATCCTGTTCGATGCCACCGAAGAGGTGAACAACACCGCAAACAACGCGACGATCTGGCTGAGCGGTCAGAGCGGCGATATCATCCTGCGCAATGCCGACTGCGCTGAGGAGTTCGACGTCGCGCATGTCGCAGGCGCCGAGCCTGGCGCCGTCATGGTGATCGGCGCGGATGACGCGCTGGAGCTCGGTCGCGACGCCTATGACAAGCGCGTGGTCGGGGTTGTCTCCGGTGCTGGCGATCTCAAACCCGGAATCGTGCTTGGCAGACAGCCTTCGTGCCGGCACCGTCTGCCGATCGCGCTGACCGGCAAGGTCTTTTGCAAGGTCGACGCTCGCTATGCGCCGATTGCGGTTGGCGACCTGCTTACGACGTCGGCCACTCCGGGACATGCCATGAAAGCGATGGATCAGACCCGCGCGTTCGGCGCCGTGATCGGCAAGGCGCTGAGGGCCCAGGCTGCCGACACCGGCCTAATCCCGGTGCTCATCGCGTTGCAGTGAAGAGGTCCACGCGTCGAACCATATTCGAGGTCCTCGATGATGTCCGTCAAGAGCCTGGCACGTTGCGCGCTCATGCCTGACCCATTCGCGCTGTGGAAGGACCTGGTTCTCCCTGTGTGGCCGGACCTGGCCGGAACCCCGGGTCCGCATTCGATCAAGAGCGCCCTGTCCGGCTTCAAGTGCATCAACATCTCCGGCGTTCCCGACCTCGATCAACAGTGGAGCGCGCTGCCGAACACCGGCAAGATGTACTGTCACCCGACGACAGCCTTGAATTGGATGATGTATCTGGCCCAGAACGGCCATCCGTCTGCGGACTCTCCATCAGATCCCATACCGGGCCGCCTGCAGCAGATGGCAGACTACATGGACACCGATCCCGACTGTGGAACGGACTACGACGACGCCGTCGAAGGCATGGTGGACTGGCTGGATGATCGGAACGTCCCATTGATAGTGTCCGGGTTGGACTTCAATGAGGACGTTCCGGTTCTGTTCGACGATCTCGATAACATCGTGCGTTTCGGCGGCTTGATCAATCTACGCATCGGCTACTACGAGCCCGTCGACGATGGGTTCGAGCGGGACGGTGGCCATGCAGTGACGCTGATCGGCCTCGAAACCGTCGCCGGACAGCTCGCTCTTCATGTGCACGATCCCAACAGTGACAAGGTCGATCTGGCGACGCAATCCACGACGAACACGCAGAGAGTGCCAGTCACCGCAGTGCACGTCACACTCGACGGCGAAACAGGATGGGTCCTGCGCTATGCCGAAAAGAAGTTCCTCGTAGGGTTCATCACCATCCTGCCCGTTTATGCTGTAGCTGATACCACAGCGAGTACTGTGGTTGTGTACTCGACGAGTTGGGACGGGGCCTCCGTCTCGACGAGGGTCTTCGACGTACCCTTCTCCGGACCCGTCGCGGACATCGCGTTGCACCCGAACCGGCCAGCGGCATCGGTGCTCGACGCGCAATCCGGTGCAATCTGGAATCTCGATCTTGGACGGGGCACATGGAAACCTTTCGCAACGGTCTCCGGCGGCAGCCGTCTGGCGTATCACGGCCGCGCCAACGCACTCGTGGCGTTCGGTCCCAGCTCCCTCACGGTCCTCGATTCGGAAGGCAGATCGGCGCAGCAGCTGGCGTTGGATGTTGTCGTAGATGACGCGATCTATGACTTCCGATCGGGCATGCTTCTCGCAGCGTCGTCGAACAGCGAACGTGTCTTGTGTTTCAACTCGGATTTGCGCTCACGCATCGAGCTGGCGGACCGGGTACCCCGTGGCAGTGGGCGCGTGCAGCTGAGCCTCGACGCCCGGCGTCGGCATTTGACCGTCAGTCGCTCTGACTCTCCCGACATCATCGCGACGGTACTGCCATGGGGTCAGCGCGAGAGACATCGCGCGTCGAGGGTTGCGCCTCACGACGATTCACGGCCCGTGCGCTACACGATTCAGCGAGGCGAACTTGTCGGGCAACGCGCCGATGGCACTCGCCTCGAATCGGCCGCCTTGAACGGAATTCGCGGCCAGTCAATTCTTCGCATCGCCCAGACATCGCACAACGTGAACCCTCGGCACACAGGCACGAGGAAGTGGCGCGACCAGTAAGCGCCTATTGATCTTACGCCGCGGCTTTGAGCTGCTCGAAGACTTCCGGTCTTCGCCGCGAGCGCGCGCTGCCTGTCGCTACCGAGAACTTCGGCGATCTCAAAGACATCCGGCAGCCCACGCTCGTCGTCAACGTCATTCACGATGAGTTGATTCCCATCTCGAACTCCTACGCTCTCGGTGAGCACTTGCCGAATGCGGTGCTGCTGATCTATCCCGACTCCAGGCATGGCTCGTTGTTCCAGTTCCACGAGTCCTTTACGCTCCAGGCGGCGGCGTTCCTCGCGGAGTTGTCTGCACGGACAATTTGCACTTTCGAGCGCGAGTTGTCGGCACGTCGACGGCGTACTGTCCCTCTCTCGGACGAGCCAGTGATCACGCCGCTGAACGGTAATAGTAGTTAAGGATGGCGCCCACTCGCTGACGACGGCGCACGGAACCGCCCGTCAGTCGGTCGGGTGACCGCTCAATCAGCTCGTTCCCGATGCCCTGATGATTCCGTTCCGCGCGATAGTGGTCTATGAACTCTCGTACGAGGTACCGAAAGTGCCGTCGCCCAGCGGCACGACGCGATCGAGGCACTCCGTCTTGATCGACCGGATGAAACGCTCCGCGTGGGCGTTGCAGTTCGGCGCCGACGCCGGGGTCCGAACCACCGAGCCTCCGAGTTCACTCAACACGCGCAACATTCTTCGCGGATGGACTTTGCGATAGCCACAGCCTGGCGACCTACTGAACGCGGGTGAATCGCACATAGATCTACTTTGTGGTAGCCACAGGCGCAACGCAGGATCCCGACCACGAGTTTCGTCGCTCGCCTCTTGTCGGGTCCGTAGGCAGAGATTGTCGCGAGCGGGTATTTGGCTCGCGAGCGTCGAGGAGCGCGCATACCCTCATTATCTGACGTGCGTCTGGCGGATCAAGAGCGCCGCGGCTTCCGCGTTCTTCGAGGCCGAGTTGCGGGCAGCACGCCGAACCCGACCTGACGAAAGTGATCATCTGTGGTGATCACGGTGGTGAGCCTCAACTCGCGCATGATCGCGACGCTGGTGCAGTCCGTGAACGACAGGTCTTTATCGCGATACTGGAAAAAGAGGTTCCGCGCTCGTTCGAAGCGATCGTTCTCGACGCGCTCCCATCGCAACCGGGCGCTGCCATCGATTTGCTGCCACCATGCGTTCGCAGCTATGAGCCCGAGGCGAAATCGAATCAGCGTCAGTGTCTCGTCGACAACTAAGTCGCTCGTGATCAAGATGCGACCAGCCTCGAGCGTCGTGTCACGGGCGGCCGTACAGGCCGCGTGTGCAGGATCGCTCCGGTCCGCACAGGCCATCCAGCCGCCGGTATCGACGAATACGGCGTTCATCGCGGGTACAAGATCGCGTCGTGGTCGATGGACGTACGTCTGTCATCCGACGAGCCCACCGCTTTGGCATGATAGAGCGTATCGTCCGCGAGCGAGATCGCCGCGCCGCCCTTGTCATCGACCGGCACAATCTGAAATGCCGGCCGGCTGCGGTAGATCACGGTAAAACGGGTGCCCTTGCGCACACGCTCGACGACGTCGGGAAGTGTCGCGCGCAGGCGCTTCGCATTGATCGGAACATTCATACCGCCAGCCTCGATGGTTAACTCAAGTTAACCATGGTGGTGATCGAGTGCCAACGGCGGTACTTGCGACTGAGGACTTCTTCACAGCCCGTCACCCCCCGCACATGCAGCTCTACCCGCGGCAACTCTCGCCGACGCTATCGCAGTTGATCGCAGACCAGCGCGCCACACTCACGTGTTCTGTTCCAGTCGACAACGTCTTTTGCGGCCGATCCGACGACGAGAGCGGAGGTTCTCAAAACCTCCGACCTCTTCGATCGCGAGAACTGCGAAGCAGCGTTGATTCAATCGATTGCCCGTTGAACATCTGGGCGAGAGCCCGCGATCTTGGGGCCACTTGGGTCCATCTGCGACGCGCGGATTGTGCACCCGACGCACAAACGGTCGAATTTGCACTGAGAATTTGGAGGCGCCGCCCGGGATTTGAACCGGGGATGGAGGTTTTGCAGATCTCGCTGGGTTCTCTATCGTGTTGATTCGTCTTGCTCTCTGGTCTCTGGTGTTCCCCGGTTTCCCTGGTGTTTGGGCGTTCGTGGACTGAAGTTGGACTGAAGTCCTCAGGTCGGCTCGTGCCTCAGACGTGCGCGACTGCGCCGCATCTGTTCACTTAGAACACCACCGCTTCAACGCAAAGCTGAAAGAGTGGGAGGATTACCACAATCACCACCGGCCGCACGGCGCCTTGTCGGGCCAGACCCCAGTACGCACAACTGCTGGCAAAGGCGAGAGCCGGAGCGTCACCGGCGTCCTGAGAACTACAGTGCACAACTTCGGGAAGAACGTCGTCTACGAGCCTCGGCACCGATATACCCCACGGACAGAGGAGGAAATACTCGCCATCCTGGAGCGGCACCGCGCCGGTCACATCCGGGTGCAAGGCGCAGGGCACTCCTGGAGCGGGATTGTGGTGGCGACCGACGTCCTGGTGAGCCTGGAACACTTCTCGGCCGTCACGGTTGAGGAGGGGCCCGCCGGCCACGTCGCGCGGGTCGGCGCGGGCGCCACGATCGAGAAGATTCTCAACTCGCTTCGCAAGACGACGTTCAGCCTGCCTACGCTTGGCGCCATCACGCGGCAGACCATCGCCGGCGCCACCGCCACGGCAACTCACGGCACCGGCAACACGAGCCTATCGAGCTTCGTACGAACGATGAGGCTCGCCTGCTACAACGACCGCGGAGACCCCGTCATCAGAACGATTCACGGTGGAGACGAACTGCTCGCCGCGCGGGCCGGCCTCGGCTGCTTGGGCATCATCCTGGAGCTCACGCTCGAACTTGTGCCGCGGTTCTGGCTGGAGGAGGTCATGAAGGCGCATGACTCCCTCGAGTCCGTCCTCGCTGAGGAAGCCGAGTGGCCCCAGCAGCAGTTTCTCCTCTTTCCGTACGGGTGGCAGTGGTACGCCTTTCACCGCCGACGGGTGCCCGAACCGAACGCGCTCTCGCTCCGGCGCTTGCGCTGGGTCCGGGCGTACGACGTGCTCGTGGGCGAGTGGGGGGTGCACTCGCTCGTGAAAACAGTGCTGGGAGCGGCCAGGCTCTTCGGCGCCAGCGCCGTCACGGGGTTCTGGAAGCGGATGCTGCCATCGCTGATGCGGTCGACGCCGGTGAGCGGCAGCAGCGAGACGATCTTCACGCTGCACACGCACCATCACCACATTTACCGGCATGTCGAGATGGAGCTGTTCGTTCCGAAGAAGCACCTCATGGCCGCAGGGGCGTTCCTTCAGGAGGCGATTCCGTTCTTCGCGGGCTTGAACACTGGCGTGAGCGAGCGACTCGTCGGGGAGCTCGCTCGAGTCGGTCTGCTCGACGAGTTCACGGCGCTACGGGGTCGATACGTGCACCACTACCTCATATTCTTCCGGCGGGTGCTGGGGGAGGAGACGTACCTTGCCATGAACGAGGGCGGAGAGCGCTACTCGATTAGCCTCTTCACGTTCGAGCCGGAGCGTCGACGGACGCCGTACTACGCCGTGTGCGGATTCCTGGCGCGGGCGTTTGCAAGGCTCTACTCGGCACGGCCGCACTGGGGGAAGTACAACCCGCTGACAGCTGCAGAGATCGCGCCGCTCTATCCTGGGCTTGAGCGCTTTCGCGAGATCTGCATCGCGAATGATCCGAATGGTGTGTTTCAGAACGCCTACACGAAGGTTGTGGCTACGGGAAATCAATCCCGGTGAGATGAGCGCGCGTTCAGAGCTGGTCAGTCCGTGATTTCACATTTTGTGCTTCCTGAGACATAGGTAACACTGGAAGTTTGGAGGCGCCGCCCGGATTTGAACCGGGGATGGACGTTTTGCAAATATCGCAGGGTTGTGGACCTTGATGCCTGGCTTCGTCTTCTGGTCCCTGGGTATGCCTGGTTTGGTGTGCTGTTTGGGCGTTGCTGCTCCGAAGTTGCTCCGAAGGCTTTTGGCGAAGGACAGCGTTCGAACCGGCCATGACTTCCCTTATACACTGCGACGCTCAATCGAGAGAGGCGAAGGCCAGGCTTTGGCGCGGCCCACCGCTCCGGCGGCGAACTCACGCGAACGTGGTCGCATGGATGGCATCAGACGTTCGGTATTCATTAGCTACCGTCGACAAAGCGGGTACGAGTTCGCCCACCTCGTAGATGTTGAGCTGCGCGCACGGGGCCTGCGAACTTTCATAGACGTCGCGGACTCGGATCCAGGTCGATTCTGGGCGCAGGCACAGGCGGCCATCCACTCCTGTTGTGCGCTCGTCCTGATCTGTACGAATGGGAGCTTCGAGAATAAGCCGGGCGACGATTGGGTCCTGCGCGAAGTCACGGAGGCCATGGCGCTCAATCGTCCTATCGTTCCTGTCTTCTCGCAGGATTTCAAACTTCCCACCGCCTTGCCCCCACTGCTGGCGCAGGCAATCGAGTACAACGGCGTCTCGATGGACACGCAGTTCCATGTGGCCGCTTTCGATCACTTGTCGCAGCTCGTGGGAGGCAGAAAGCGATCCGAACAGCGCCGACGTGTTGCCATCCTCGGAAGCCTCGCTACCTTGACTTTGCTGGCGTCGCTCGCTCTGGGTGCACGCGAGGTGGTTGAGTTGAGCCAAGAATTCAGTCGGGAGCGTGAAGCACGCCAAGCGGCCGATGAGCGGAGCGAAGAACTTGCTGAGGAATTAACTGCGTTGAAAGAGAAGAGGGCGGAGGACCTGCGCGCAGCTACCGAGCGGGAGAAGCAGGCCAAGTACGATGCGGAAAGGCTGGCAGAAGGGCGGCGACGCAGCTGTAGTAGCGGTTGTGAATCTGCGAGGAGGAGCTGCGAAAGTAACTGTTTCTACGAATTCGACGGGCAGTTTCGAGCGTCTTGTCAGGATACCTGCAAACAGCAAGAACCATTTTGCAAGTCCGGTTGCCAGTGAGAAGAAGTCGTTCCTATCTACGATGCACACCGATAGTTGTACTCCGCAGAAATTCGATCAGCACCCACCAGGCGTTCCGCGTCTTCCAAGTCACAACGATATGATCTCCGCACGTGACTCGAACGGTGCTCGCCCTGCTCACTGACCTGTTGCGACTGTTGCGAGCGGCGTTCCAATCGCACGCGCAACTCGCGGCTGAGAACTTGTTCCTCCGAAAACAGCTCGCGTGCTACGTTGAGCGCAGCGTCCGCCCCACGCGCATCGACAACCCGACCCGTGTCGCACTGGTCTTGCTCTCTCGATTCGTTGCCTGGCGGGTGTGGGTACTGAGAACTTGGCACATGTTGCGTCGATTGAGATTGTGGGCATTCTCCGATAACCTGCTGTCGTGTCGTCCGTCGTCGCGTCGCTGCTCGACTCGCTCCGATTTGTCGTCCAGTCTCGCGCCTCGCTGCGCCGGAAATCATCGCCCTCCGACACCAGCTGCTCCACTCGGACAACGATGCGCTATCTTGTTCACGAGACGTAGGTTCTTCAGATGCCTTCCTCAACGGTCTTCATCTGCTACCGGCGCGACGACAGTGCTGGCTATGCCGGACGGCTGTGTGATCGGCTCGTCAAGGCGCTGGGACGGGACCGCGTGTTTCGCGACGCCGACGGTCTTCAACCTGGCGACAATTTCCTCCAGTCCATCCGCGAGCGAGTCTCCGCCGCCGACGTCCTGTTCGTTCTGATCGGGCCTCGCTGGCTCACAGCGGCAAATCGGGACGGTTGTCGACGTTTGGACGACCCCCACGACCTCGTTCGCCTCGAGATTGAGCTCGGTCTGGAGCGCAACAAACGAGTGATTCCGATCATCCTCCCCGGAGCCGCGATGCCCACTGAGAAGGACTTGCCGGCGACCATGGCGCCGCTGGCTCAGTGCCAAGCAGTCGAGGTGCGGGAGATGCAGTTCGACCACGACGTGCGTCACCTCATTGCAGGAATCAGATCGCGTCGGCCGTTCGATCCTCGCCGACTCGTCAGAGCAGACAGCCTCACCGTCGTTGCGTTGGCGATCCTCGTGGCTGGTGGGTTTGTCGCCTCTCTGTTTTGGATGCGCCCGTCGTTTCTCATGACGGCCGAGCGAGCACGCTCGCAGCTCGCCCTCGCCGGCCTGTCCTACGATGGAGAGGGCCTAGCCACGTCTGCTGAAAACGGCGACATCGCAGCCGTCGATCTCTTCCTGAGAGCCGGAATGGACCCCGATGAAGCGTCACGTGATGGCAGCCCACTGGAAGTGGCCCTCGACAACAACCATCTCCGTGTCGCGCGCCTGTTGATCGAAGGTGGCGCCAATGTGGATCGGGCACTGCAGGCGGTTGCACGGCACGGCGACCCAGGGCTCTTCGAGTTACTGCTGGGCATGGGTCCAAGTCATGAGTCCAGGGCCAAAGCGCTCTACTGGGCCGCATCAGAGGGGCACATCGACCTCGCAAGGCGGCTTCTCGACGGGGGCGCCGACGCCAACGATCAATCAGCCGGCATGGCCTTGGGAGGCGCTGCATATGACGGACACCTGGACATGATGGAGCTGCTGGTGGATCGTGGGGCTGACGTCAACGCGGTCGATCGCGGGAGCGGAGGCTCGGGCGGGACCGCGCTTCACGTCGCCACCAGGGCAAGGCAGCTCGAGGCTGTCCGACTGCTGCTGAAGGCCGGCGCCAATGTGAACGTTCGCAACAAGGATGGCATCACCCCCTTGATGAACGCCTTGGAAGAGAAAGACATTGTGTTTCTGTTGATTGCTGGACGGGCAGACCTGAATGCGAGAACCGACGACGGCGTCACCGCGCTCATGCTCGCGGCGGCACGGCATCTGACGGACATGATCCAACCGCTGGTGAATCTGGGCGCTGATATCAACGCGCGAAGCGATCGTGGCTGGACACCATTGATGTACGCAGCGGGCGCCATCGATTCCGTCGACGATCCAGAGACAGTGCAGGCGCTGCTCGACAAAGGCGCCGACAGCAATGCGCAGGATCGCGACGGTTGGACGGCGCTCATGTTCTCAGCGAAGCAGGGGCTGACCGGTGCCGCTCGCGTGTTGGTTCAAAGCGGCGCTGATCGGAGCAAGACGAACAAGGAGAGCCAAACCGCCTTGACGCTGGCCCGTCTGAACTTTCGGAAGCAGATCGTGGCGCTCCTTGGCACGCGATAACCGATGCGTCTGGCGTCATCCGCCATTTCACATTTCGCGTTCCTGACTCCGCCGATCCTCTATTCAAGCGTATGCAGCCGATGTCCACCTCACCCTGGCCATGAGCTCGTACTGTCCGAAAGCTGGGTCCACCACGTTCGCGCTGCCGCTACCACGCGGCCGCGCGGTAATAGAAGTTCAGCATCCCGCCTATCCGCGGCCGTCGGCGAACGACAGCCGGAGCACTGGTTCGGTTCAGCGGCTGAATCAGCTGTACATCGACGCCTCTATGCACTTTCTCAGCGCGCCTATTCCTGTGAACTCGACAGTCTCGTGGGTGCTCTCGAGGGATCGGGCGACGACACGGGACCTCCGGGTTCACTCACAACGCGCAAGATCTCGCGCGGATCGACTTTGCGATAGCCACAGGTGAATCGTGTCTCGCGGTTTCCGCAACCGATTGAATTACGGCACTGCCATGATACTGTATTGACTACAGGATTGTTCAGCATGCCGGTTCGGCTCAACATCACGATCGACGAAGACGTCCACGAACGGCTGAAGCGGGAGCTGCCGGCCAAGGGCATCAGCCGTTTCATAAATGATGCGGTCCGCGCCCGGCTCCGACCATCTCGGAAGGCGCTCGACGAGGCGTACAAGGCAGCGGCCCAAGAGCCGTGGCGCGAGGCCGAAGCCAGTGAGTGGGAGGCCACCGACATCGAGGATTGGCCAGCGTGAGCCGCCCACGCCGCGGCGACGTCTACTGGGTGAACCTCGACCCTGTCGTGGGCACCGAGATCCGCAAGACCAGGCCCGCCGTCGTCGTGTCCAATGATTCCTGCAATCGGTACGGGACAAGGGTCGTCGTGCTGCCGATCACTGGCAACGCCGACTCGCTGTATCCTGGCGAGGCGAAAGTTGAAGTGAAGGGCAAACTTGGACGGGCGCTCGGTGACCAGATTCGTTCCATCGACAAGAGTCGGCTGAAGGCACGCTTGGGTCGACTGACGGCCGACGAGATGTCCCGCGTCGACGAGGCTCTGGCTGTCACGCTCGACCTTCCTACCTAAAATCGCACGCCGTCGAATCGAGGTTGGCCCGATTCGCAACCGAGACGTCGGCCTCGGGCCACCAAGCAGACACGGCCACGTCTGCAGCGGAATCACGCCTCGACTCTAGCCTTTGAGGAGCCCGCCTTAGTTTTCGGACAGTACCGGGCTCGACGCCGCCTGCTGCCCATGCACGGCAACCTCGTTCGGTGGTAACACCACGATTACCGCTCAGCACGCGTCGCGGCGTGAATGCTTGCGGAGAACAACGGGCTCTCCTTGACGGCTTCAGCCGCAGCAATCCCAGAAGCGGGCCGTGGCGCTGGCCACCGTCGGATGCCGTTCTTCGTCGCAGCGATCAGCTGCGTGCCGTCTGTGGCGAAACGCAGATCGACCACTTCCCCGTCGATCGCGCCCAGCGTCAGTAGACGCCGGCCGGTCATGGCGAGCCACAGATCGACGCGGCCCTCGCCGGCAGTGGCAAGCGTGTGGCCGTCCGGAGAGACCGTCGCGGCCCCGAATCGGCCGCCGCGAAATCCACTCAGCCCCGAGAGCGCAGCGCCGGTCCGCGCGTTCCACAAGGTTGCGCGACTTTCACTGGCGATCGCCAGCGTCTGGCCATCGGCTGAAAGCGCGAGCGCGCGCGCGAGTTCACCGAGCCCGCCTATCACCTTCTCACTGGATCCGGAACGAGCGCGCCACACCTGCACCGTGTCCTGGTCGATCGTGGTCACCAGCCACTCGCCATCTGCCGAGAGTTGGATCGGCGCGGACCCTTGCACCGTGCTGAGCCTTCGCCGCTCGGCGACGTCCCAGGTGATCACTTCGGCGCTGCTCGCGGTGGACAGCCATCGACCGCTCGCGGAAAAGGACAGAGCCGTCACCGGGGCGGTATGTCCCAACAACATCGCCTGGGGCGCGGCCGTTGCCGCGTCCCACAGCATCACCGCTTTGTCGTGGCCGCCCGTTATGATCGTTTTCCCATCGGGCGACGCGCCCGCAACTGCGAGGCGGCGATCTCGCCGCAGCACCACGTGCATCTCAGGCTGCTGCGAAGATGGCACGTTCCACAGCACGAGGCGTCCCTGCGCGTCCCCGGACGCCAACGTGGTGCCTCCGGGAGAGAACCCGAGCACACGCACTTCGCGCACGTGACCGGTGACCTCGGTGGGACGCCATCGATCGCTCTTCTCCCAGACGGCAATCATCCCGTCAGCGTGCCCCGCCGCAAGACGCGCGGCCACGGGATCGAACGCCAGCGCAAGCACCGGCGGCAGTGGCATCCCATCAGCACGGTCCCGATCGGGCAACGTAGCGGTCGGTTGTGTCCCGGGCAGCTGCCAGATCCTGATGCGCCCGCTGGCGTAGCCAGCAGCCACGAGACCGTCGCGCGAGAACGCAAGCGCCCGGACGTCGGTATCGGTGCGCAAGCGCGTCAGTTCCTTGCCGCTCGATCGCTCGCGAATCGCGATCGAGTCTGGCGCGGAGCCGACCACGACGGCGATGGTCTTGCCATCGAACGACACCGCAGATGCGATCTCGCTCGCACGATCGGCTTCGACATTCGCTCTCGCTCCATCGCTCGCGCGCACCTGCCGGCCGGTGGCGAGGTCCCATTCCTGCCGCACGTCAGCATCCGCCGTCGACGCCGTAAGTGTTCTGCCGTCAGCGCTGAACGCTAACGAACGCGCAGACCCGCGGTGCCCCTCGAGCACCGCGATTACTGCAGCCGTGCCGGTGTCGTACAAGCGTATTGTCCCGCCTTCGCTGCCAACCGCGAGCATCCGTCCATCACTCGAGAACGCGATCGACCACGCCTCCGCGGGCGGAAGGTCAGGCAACACCAGCGGTGTCGCCGGTTGCCGGGCGTCGAAGATCTTGACAATGTCGCCCATGCCCTCTTCCCCCGGCCGCATCGTGGTGACGAACGTGCGCGCATCGCCCGTGATCGCGACGGAGTGCACGTCGGCAGGCTCGGGGCGCGACGCTGCTGTGATATGTCCCGTGTGTGCATCGATCCGCACCAGCCCACCACGCTCCTTCACGGCAATCGCGCCTCCGTCGCCGAGCACGTGGAGCCGCGACTGCAATCGCCGCGTCACCGCGTTGATGTTGGCCGACGTTACCGATGCGCTCGCGCGTTCGGTGGCGCGCTCGACGTCCCAGATTCGCACCCGGCCCATCGTCTGAGCGAGCTCGGCACGCGGAGAGAGACTCACCATCGCGGTGGCATAGCCAGAAGACACGAGCACCCGGCCCGACGCATCGAATGCGAGCGTATGGATACCCTCCGCGCGCGCCGGCAACTCGGCAATCGTCGCCCTCGTGCGGGTGTCCAGCACGCGCACGCCGCGCGGACGCGAGAAGCGGCCGCTCTCGGCGATCGCGATCCTGGCGCCGTCGCGCGACAGCGCCGCGACAGAGGTCTCTGCGCCCTTGTCGCTCCGGCTGCGGAAACGCAGCGCTCCCGTCAGCACATCGTGGATCTCGATGGCTTCCAGATCGCGCCGTACGACAATCGCGTTCCCGTCATCGCTCATCGCGAGGAACTCGTCGAATCCGCCAAGCGGCCTCCTCGCGACCTGCCGGCTACCTTCCACATCCCATCGTTCGATAGCCACCGACGAAGCGCTCGTGCCGCCAACCGCGGCCGTGACGAGTTGCCCAGCCTCGTCCACGCCAAGCGCGTGAACCACGCCCTCCGCCGCAGCAAACTGTCGCCACAGAGTGCCGGTCTCGAGGTTCCAGACGAGAAGGTCGGTGCCGGTGTGGCCGACAAGGCGGCGGCCATCGCCGCTGAACGCCAACTGCTCGACCGCCGCCGGCGCCGGAAGCAGCCGGCGTGCGACGCCGGGCCGCGAGACATCGTCGAGGACCACACGCGCGCTCCTGAGTCCGAGCGCCATGATGTTCCCGTCACGCGAGACGGCGGTCGCGCTGATCTCTTCGCTAGGCTCGCCAAATGACATCGCATCGCGCGGCCTGTCCGTTGCCCAGATGCGAGTGCTGCCATCGGAGCTGGCGGTCACCAGGCCGCGCCCGTCGTTCGTGAACACCACCGACGTGATGGGCGCGCTGTGGCCGCGAAGCTCCTGTAGCACTTGCCCGCTTTCCGCATCGACCAGCGTGACGATCGCATCTGCCGCAACGACGGCGAGCATCGAGTTGGCCGGTGAGAACACGAGCTGGCTGACGAACCCGGTTTGAGCCTGCGTCACCGTCGCGTGCGCCTTCAGACTGCGAGCGTCGCGGATGATCAGCTCGCTGTCCTTGCCGGGCGACGATATGTCGGGTGCACCGCTCGCGGTCGCGAGCCACGCGCCATCGCGCGAGTACGCGACCGAGTGCGTGCCCGCTCGGTGATCCCGCAGCACCGCGAGCGGCATCGCCGAGTCCAGGGCCCAGAGCCACACCCGTCCGTCAGGAGACACGGTATAGCCGGTAGCCGACATTGCCGTGCCGACCGCGGCAGCGAGCACGCTGCTGTCGGGCGAATACGCGAGCCCGCCAACTGCCTGCAGCGTGCCGCGCAAGCTGTCGCCTTTGGTGAAGTCCGCGCGCAGACTGCGCGTGTCAGTGTCCCACACGCCGATGTGCGGCGGAAGAAAAACGCCTTTGACAAATGTCTCGGCAAAGGCCACGGCGACGGTCCGCCCATCCGGCGCGTACGCCCACGCCGAGATCTTCTCGAGGCCCTCCGGCATCTGGTTCGTGAAGCGTGCGGCTCCGGTCTCGACGTCCCAGATCTGAAACGGCGCGTTGAGGCCGCGCGCACACGGCGCCACGATTGATCGGCCGTCGCGCGTGAAGGCAAGGCCGCCGCCAGCTCCAGTCGCGACAATCGTGCGCAACTCATTTCCAGTGCGGCTCTCCCAGACGATGATCTGCTGCTCGTCACGGCCGTAGTCCTGCACGACCGCGGCGAATCGGCGTCCGTCGGGCGCAAATGCGACGGGGCCGGCATTCGTGTACACCGACAAGTCGATCTTGTGGCGGAGAGTGCCCGCGGGCATGTCCCACACGCGCGCGACAGCGCCCTTGTTGGCGCCGCTCGGTGCGGTCGTTGTCACCATCGTCGAACCGTCCGGCGAGAGGGCGACCCACGACGCGGCGGCGTCGTGCGTCAAGCGGCGGCGCTCGCCCGTGTACTGCCCCCAGAGATGCCGCCAGCCGAACTCAGGTATCCGCCCACCGTCAGGTCGATCGGCGTATCGCGTCAGGAACTCGAGCACCGCCGGTGTGTCGCGGCGATCGTGCGCGAGCTCCGCAAGATTGAGATCCGATGAGTACGCCTGTGCCAGCGAGAGCTCCGCTTCGCGCAGCGCCGACTGCCGTTGCAGCAGCGCGACGATAGCCGCCGTCGTCAGGATCAGGAGGGCGGCCCAGGTGATCGCACGGCTGATCGCAGCCACCCGCAGTCGCCCGAACGACGTTCGGATGCCGCTGACGATCGGCTCGCTTGGCGACCCCGACTCGAAGCTGCGTTCGGCCTCGTCGAGCCATGTCAGCGTCTGCAAGTAATCGAATGGCGCCGGCTGCGGCTTGCCGGCCTGCAGGAACGACCCGACGTTGATCGGCACGATGCGGCCGCGGCGACGCGCGCGAAACGTGCCGATCTCTCCCGGAACGTACTCAGAGCGGACGACGTTGGGCTCGACGAGCACCACCAGCAGACGGGTGCGGCGCAGCGCTTTCCGCAGTGCGGGTGTCAGCTCGACGCCGCCCTCGGTCTGCTCCTGATCGAGGAAGCACTTGAACCCCACGTCCGACAGCGCGTTACGCAGGTTGCGGCTGTAGACCGACGCCGCGGCGCCGCGTTTGTAGGAGATGAAGATGTCGTAGCCGAGGAGGAGCGACCAGTCGAATCGGCTCGAGATCCTGCCCGCCATGAGATGCGCGTATTGTAGGCTCAGCGCGGCTTCATTCCGGTCCACATCAGACGGGAAATTGCCCCAGCCGTTGGAGGGCCTCCACTCGGCTAGTCAGCGACGAGTAGTCGATTGTGTTGTCTCGTGCTGGTCTCTGGTTTGTCCAGCACTCCCGTTCTGCCCGGTGTTTGGGCGTTATTGGACTACGTTAGGACTACGCGTATCAGGTGTGCCTCGCCACTTTTACGTCCGGGGCACAAATCATTGACGTTGGTGTAGTCGGTGGCCATGCTACGCGCGATGCAGCAGGTCATTCGGATTCCCGTAGCCATCCGATTCGCGCTGGCCACGCGTTGAGACCTCCTGCTCGAGATCCTCGCGCTGCGCCACCAATTGGCGGTCCGCGCACGTTCGAATCGGCGCTTTCGACGGTCTGACTGTCTGCTGTGGCTGATCTTGCGACGGGTATGGCCACGGTGGCGCGACGCACTGGTGCTGGTTCAACCGGCCACCGTCGATCGGTGGCACCGCGCTCAGTTCGTTCGCGGCTGGTGGCGCCCTTCGCGACGTCCTGGACGACCGCGAATCGATTCGACGTGTCGCGATCTTATTGCGCGCCTGGCCGACGAGAATCGGCTGTGGGGCGCGCCGCGAATTCACGGCGAACTGCTCAAGCTCGGACTCGTCGTGTCAGAGCGCACCGTGTCGCGTTACCTGCGAGAACGGCCGAAGAGACCGTCACAGACCTGGCGCACATTTATTGCGAATCACCTTGGCCAGTTCGAATGCGACCCCGAATCCTGTCACCGGACGTATCGGGTGATGACCTCGTCGACGCGTCTCCCAGTACGTGTCGCCCACTGTCGTCCGAGCGGCTACCTGCGCCGAGGCCACGCGCTGCTAGATCGACGTGTCTCGGTCCAACGCCCAGGTCTTGGCGGACCTTGCACTCAGGATCGCCTTCGCGACCCCACGGTCATGCGCAGGAGCGCCGGCCGGGCTCCGCCGAGGATTCGATTCTTTGCAGTGAACGCGCGGCGGCGCGAGCTACTACACGCGGTAAAGGTCGATCAGATCCGAACGACTGCGCAAACGGCAACTGTGACGATGGTGAGACCGTTGCGCGTCGCCAATCGCGATCGGTGCGAGCGTCATCGGGACGGTGGTCGTCTGCGCTTCATATGCGGTGAGAGCGTCTGCGTCGGTGAATCGCGGACGGTTGGAATATTGGCGAGGCACACCGGGTCACGCGGCGTCCGCGCCCTCGCGTACAGCGGACGCCTGAGAAGTCCAGCTAAAGCCAGACACGACGTAGCCACCCGGACAGAGTCGCGCCGGCGAGTGTGGCCAGCGGACCGAGGACGAGAAGCGACCCCTCGTACCAGAGCGGGGCGCGCGTGATGGTCGCCAGCATCGCGCATGTCGCGGCAAACACGAGGAAGGCGAGCAGTCGCGCCGCCCCGAGACGGATTGACGCGGCGACGTACCCGCAGGCGGCCAGTGCGGCGGCGAAGGAGAGAAGCATGATGACGTCGCGCGCAACACTCGACGTCGTCATCGGCGACAGCACGGACTGGAGCACGAGCTGAATGCCGAGTGCGGCTATGAAGCTGGCGACGGCGGTGACGACAGTGACGAGCCACGCGCCGCGCCGCATCGAGGCCCACAGCAAGACTGGCACGGACGAGGCGAGCTGCCTCCAGTACCATCCGGCGACGCTGACGTGAGATCCCGCCTGCAGCCGCAGCCGGCGCTCCTCGAGCAGGTCTCCGATCAGGGCTTCCGCCCTGGCGGCCGGCATCAGCCGCGCGAGAATCCATTGCGAGACGGCGAGCGTCGATGGACTCATGCCCGCTTCCACCGGCGGCTGAGGCCTTCGGACATGTTCTTGAGCGCGTTTTGTGACGCGTTGAGGGCCTGGTGTCCGGCGGCTTCGATTTCGAAGTGCCGTTTCGCGCGTCCGCCCCGCTCCGCCGTCGGTTCGCCAGTAAAAGAGCTGACGTAGCCCTTCGCTTCGAGCCGCTCGAGCGTTGCATACACCGCGCCGATGGAAATCTCCCGGCCCGTCCGCTCTTCAATCTCGCGGCGAACCGTCATCCCGTACGCATCGGCGCCCAGCCGCATGACGGCGAGCATCACGATCTGCTCGAGCGAGCCGAGAAAGTCTCCGCGAGGCATTTGTTTTACAGAATAAGACATACGGGCCGGCGCTTGTCAAGCTTCGTTCTTGTTCGCGTGTGGCCTTGACATCCGATCTGGCTATATGTTTTCTTCTGCAGAACAAATGGCAGAACGCCGGCCCTTTCGATTGGGGGAATGACGATGCGAATCACGCGTAAGTGGCTGCTGTGGGGGGTGCTGGCCGCGATCTGCGCCATGCGGGCACAACATGTTGGCGCGGCGCCGAACTGCGAGGACCTGACTCGGCCGGGGCTGTTTCCCAACACGGTTGTGCAGAAGGCGGTGGCGGTTCCCGCTGATGCCGAGACGGGCACGCCAGCTTTCTGCGAAGTCACTGCGCAGATCAGTCCTGTGGCCAGCTCGAAGATCACGGCCGTTTTCCGCCTGCCCGACAACTGGAATGGCCGGATGCTGGGCCTCGGTGGAGGCGGCTTCGCCGGTATCCTCGACTTACGCGCTCCGCCATTTGTGACGGGACCGAGCAGAGCGGCCGACGCCGGTCTACCGCGCGGCTATGCCACGGCCCAGACGGACGGTGGTCATCCAAGTCCGTCGCGTATCGACACGTCGTGGATCCCCAACAACCCCGTTGCAGTCACCGATTTCAGCCACCGCGCCGTTCACGAGATGACGGTTCTGGGGAAGGGCGTCATTGCCAGCTACTACGGCCGCCCCGCGACAAAGAGCTATTTCCAGGGGTGCTCCACTGGCGGACGGATGGGCCTGATGGAAGCGCAGCGCTATCCGGATGACTATGACGGCGTGGCGGCCGGTGCGCCGGTCCACAGTCTGCTTACCCAGTCGAGCACCGTAGTGCGCGACCAGATCTTCAAGGCGCCTGGCGCGGCTGTCCCGGTGGAGCAGATCACGCTTGTGCACGAGGCGGTCCTGTCGGCGTGTGATGCGACCGATGGCCTGAAGGATGGCGTGATCACCGATCCCCGCCGCTGTGAATGGAAACCGGAATCGCTGGCATGCAAAGCGGGAGAGGCGGGTGCCAGTTGCCTCACCCCACCTCAGGTCGATGCGCTGAATGCCGTGTATCGCACGGTGCGGACACCGTCTGGCGTTGTCGGCAACTATGGGCTGACACGAGGCAGCGAGATGGGCTGGAACCCAATCGTCATGCCTACGACACCGGCGGGGCCGCGCAACTTCCTGAACGGTAACCTGGGAGACCTGGTCCCACTGATGTTCGGTGACTCGGGCTTCGATCACGCGAAGTTCGATATTCAGAAGCAGCAGGAGGCGATTCACCGCACGGCGTTTGCCAAAGAATACGAGGCGACGTCCACCGATCTGAGGAGATTTCTGCGGCGTGGCGGCAAGCTCCTCCTGTGGCACGGTCTTGACGATGTCACCACATCGCCTTTGGGCACGATCGACTACTACGAGAGTGCTGTGAAGGCCAACGGTGGCTCCGATATCCGGCTGTTTACGCTTCCAGGCGTGGATCACTGCGGCGGTGGCCCTGGCGCGGGTACGTTCGATCCGCTCGCTGCTCTCGAGGAATGGGTTGAGAAGGGCGTGGAGCCGAACTCGATGGTGGCGAAAAACCGCGCCGGAGGCTTCGAGCGCCCCGTGTGTGCCTGGCCGAGACTTCCGTACTACCGCAGCGGCGATCCGTCCAAGGCCAACAGTTTCGTCTGCCGATGATCAGAGGAGAGTCTATGAAGAACCCATTACTCATGGCGGCGGCAACGCTGCTCGCACTCGGATTGGCTCACACAGGATCCGCGCAAGGACCGCAAGGGCGGGGCGGACCGCCGGCATCGCCGACCATCACGACGCTTGCGGGAGATGTGCAGGCGGACTGGGCCATACAGAAGGAGTTGCTCGTGAACGCGGCCGACGCGATGCCGGACGACAAGTTCGGCTACAAGCCCACGCCGGCGCAGCGGAGCTACGGCGAACAGATCATGCATGTCGTGCAGGCAAACCAGTTCGTCGCCGGGGTGCTCGGCGGCAAGACCCCGGCGCCCGCTATCAACCTGAAGGCCGCCACGAAGGCCGAAGTGATGACCGCACTGCGCCAGTCGATGGACTACTTGGAGGTCGTGCTGAAGGGGTTCACCGACCAGCAGTTGAACGAGCGCATCGCAGCGGGGGGGTTCATGGGGCCGTTCGCCAGCCGCCTGCGCGCGTTCTACTGGTCCATGCAGCACAGCCAGGAAATCTACGGGCAGATGGTGGTGTACCTCCGCCTCAACGGCATCGTGCCGCCCGCCAGCCGCGGCAGCGGCCTATGAACGCACGATGAGCCAGCGCGAACTTGCGCTCCCTCCCGGCCTACCGGAGAGTGAGGACGAAAGCCGGGCCTGCCTGGCCCCGGCCATCCATGCGATCCGACTGGAACCAATCGCCGCGCTTAGAGCGGAGTGAGCGCCTTGAATCGGAGTTATCTGGTTCCAAACTGCCTTCAGGAGACTATGGCATGAAGAAAACGATTGCGCTGCTTGTATGGTCATTGTTGCTGGCGCGCGCCAACGCACAGGTGCCGCAAGTCCTAGGGATTTGGGAGCTCGACCTCAAGTCTTCCGTGTTGCCGGCAACGTTTCCGCTGGCCTCCGAAACGCGCAGCTTTGACCTTCGCCCCGACGGCTATCTCGTCAATCTGGTCACCCGAAAGTTGACTAATGGCCATCCGGACTTCATCCAGATAGTGTCGAAGAGCGACGGCAAGGACTATCCGCAATACCAATCGATACCACTGGCGACTCTCCAGATCGACGGTACCAAGACGCCACTTACCTACGCAGAAACCGTTATCGATGATCATGCGGTCAACGTCATTGCCAAGGTGAATGGCCAGATCAACACCAGGGGTGTCAGACGGATAGACGCCGACGGCAAGACCATGACCATCGATGTGGTGGCGATCGACCCAAGTGGCAAGGAAACTCCCATCAAGCTGGTGTTCAAGCGCGTTGCCGGTAAATAGCGAGCATCCCGATCGAAGCAGAAAAAGCGGGTCGACAGGAAGTTTCCCCTCAATCAGAGACGATTCCACCGCGCCGAAGGCGCGTCGCCCGAGGAGAGCAGCGAAACTGTCACCCGTCTAGTACTACTTTGTTAGATCCGTGGCTGAATCTCCCTGAGTTTCAGCATGGTGTCCAAATAGTGCGGATGCGTCACAAAGAAATGCGCGGTGAGAATCTCGGTGATGACGGCGCGGGCCACCGGCAACGTCGGCAGGCGTGCACCGCGACGGACGCGTTCGTGCTGCAGCCAGGCATAGGCCAGCGCCGTCAGCACCACATGCTTCTCCCAACCGGGCAGGGAACGCCCTGACGCCAATCTCACCGGTGTTCTCCAACCGAACTTCAAGTGACGCTATCTTGGAATCTGGTACATAGGAAACGGCGGTGCGCGTCACGGACAATTCAGGAGCCGGACTCACCTCGGCTCGCAATTGCCTAATCGTGTCATTGGCATCACGCAGACGTGCGTCCAGATCATCAGCACGAGTCTGCACCTGACCGACGGCAATCTCCCAGGCACGATTCTCGCCTTCGAGTTGAGCGACACGGCTCTTGAGATCAGACAACAGCTGCGCGTGAGTCGGGCGTAGTGTCCAAGAATTCGGCCAAGTCGTTTAGACGCTTATGCCGCACGGTAGTAATAATTCAGCAGGCCGCCGAGCCGTTGGCGTCGGCGAACCGCACCGTGGCCATCAGCTCGCGCGATTGGCTGAATCAACTCGTTGCCGATGCCTTGATGGTTTCGTTCGCTATGGTAGTGGGCCACGAACTCGACGATCGTGCGACGAAACCTAGGCTCGGGACAGCTGGGGCGACCGAGCGGAAGGTGCAGCCCGCGTGCTGACACGACGCGACGGGGCTGCAGCCGACCAGAAGATTGCTTGGCGACTTTATACGCCTTCGCCGCCGATAGCGCAAGCCTACTTGGCCACGAGGGGTCATCGTCGGTTGACAGCGTTGTCGATGCACCCTACGCTGGTTTCATGAACCTGCAAGTTCCGCCCGAACTCGAAGCAAAGTTGACCCGCTTGGCAACGGAGACGGGGCGCTCAGTCGACCAGGTTGCTCTCGACTTGTTGGCCAGCTCGATAGACCACGACGAGTGGTTTCGCACCGAGGTCGAAAAGGGTCGCGCCTCGGCTCGCGAAGGCAGGCTGATCGAGCACGATGACATAGCTGCTCGCGTGGATCGGCGATATCGCGGCTGATGCGCGTCCGCTGGACCACGGACGCCGCGGACGATCTGGAACGGATCTGTGACGACATCGCAGAAAGCCGTCCTGAGTCCGCGAGACGGGTAGCGCAGTCCGTGGTCGAGCGCATCAGCGAACTGCAGACGTTTCCGCGTATCGGGCGTCCTGGGCGCGTCGTAGGCACACGGGAGATTGCTTTCCACCGCTCCCGTATGTCGCTGTTTACGAAATCCTTGATCGTCAAGACGAGGTGCGAGTCCTGCGTATCCTGCATGGCGCGCAGCAGTGGTCGCCGCCGCAAGGGTGACACGGCGTTGACGCCGCCCGCAGCCGGCCTCGTTATGTTCCATTTCTCGGCCGATCTGACGATCACGCCGCTCGGTGATAGAAATTGAGGAGTCCGCCGAGCCGCGCACGACGTCGCCCACGATGCATCATCTGTATGACCGGCGGGGCCGAGATGAGGCGATTGTCGAGTCCCTGGTGGTTCCGTTCACGATGGTAGTGTTCGACGTACTCCGCCACGGCGTGCCGGAAGTGCCGCTCGCCGATCGGAATCAAGCGGTCCAGACACTCTTCTTTGATCGACCGGACGAAGCGTTCCGCGAACGCGTTCGCATTCGGCGCGCGCTCGGGAGTGAACACCACGCGAGTTCCCGCGTCTCGGAGTTGACGCCGCACGTCGCCGCTCCACTTCCGATCCCGATCGCAGATCAGGATGTGCACGACTGGCAGGGCGCCGTCCTCGGCCATCGTCAGCGTCCGGACGATCTGCTGCATGAACAGCGCCCCGGGATGCGGGGTGGACCCGAGGATCTGCACGCGGCGTGAGGCCAAGTCGATCACAAATACCGTGAAGTAGGTGACCAGGCCTCGCGACGTCCAGACTTCCGTCGTGAAGAAATCAGCCCCCGCAATCGCGCCCCAGTGCGCCTTCACAAACGTCTGCCACGACGTCGGGCGCTGCGGAACCGGCGGAAGGCCTGCTGTCTTCAGGATCCGGCGAATGGTCGAGCGGCCCACGCGATGCCCCACGTTCCGGAGCGCGCCCTGGATCCGCGTGTAGCCCCAGGTCGGATTGTCCGTCGCCATCCGCACGACGAGCTGACGGATCTCGATCAGGACCCCGCGTCGTCCCGATGTCCCGGCGTACGTCCACTTCCGGGCGATCAACTGGCGATGCCACCGTAGCAAGGTATCCGGCGTCGCGATCGTGGCGATCTCCCGCAACGTCGCACGGCCAAGCCGGTACGCTCGGCCAGCCAAACGACGGCGATCATCGTCCGTGAGACGAAGCCGACGTCCACCCAGTTGACGCCGCAGCATCCGGTTCTCTTCGATCAGGTACGCGATGGCGTCCCGTTCCCGTCGGTCCAGCCAGCCAATCAGCGCGCCCAGCATCATCTGCAGCGCCGCGAGGTCGATCACGAGCCGGAGCCTATATCACGGCAGTCGCCAGGATGTCGGCCAACTTGTGGAACACTACGGCGCTATTGGACTACGTTTGGACTACAAACGTACCGCGCCTTCCGACCTGCGGATGATCTCACTCGAATTGACGTCTGGATAGCCATAGCCGATTTCATTCGTCGGCGAAGTCCAGCACCGAGCGCACGTGACGTCTAAGCGCCGGATGTCTCGCCACTTTGCGCGCCAGCCGATCATCGCCCGTCACGACTGCCGTGTCGAGCCGAACCGCGAGCGTCAGATACGTCGCGTCGTAGACGGTAATGTCTGTTTTGCTCGCCAGGGTGATCGCATCAGAGATCAGTACCCGCGTCGTCACGCTCTCGACCGCCACGCGCTCGAGGTCGGCGACCAACCGTTGTGCCTCAACTGAGGTCAACTCGTTGCGTCGCATTTTCTTCCAGACGGCATTGCCCGCCTCGGGGAACAGGAGATCTGGCGCAACATACTCGTGCGACGACGCCAGCCATCGTTGCGCGGCCTCCGAGTGGATCTCCGGGACGAACCACTTCACCACAAGACTCGCATCGACAACGAAGACGCTCATCGTTCGTCGCGGTCCTCGCGAATGAACGCCGCGCTGTCCGAGTGCCGCGAGCGACTCAAACGCTTCAGCCACTGGGCTGACAATCGGCGGGTCTCTGCCAGGTTGCGAGTGCCGGCCCGTCGCAGGACATCATGAATCTCCGCCTGCAACGAACGTCCGTTCGCCTTGGCGGCCGCCTTGAGCTGCTTGAGCACATCATCGTCGAGATCGCGCACAAACACATTCGGCATCGGCTGGCCCTCGCTTGTATGGTATCATGTTGATACCACTTTTAAGCCGGGATGTCCGAGCGACCGGGGGTTGAACCACCGCGAGCGAAACCATCAAGGACTCGACAACCGGCTTCTGCAACACGCGGCACTGCCGCAACGCGCGGCCACCACCGTCCAGCGACGCGACCGCCTCGGCGGACTCCTCAGTTCTTACCATCGAGAGGCCGCGTGACTGGTCAGCCTATTAAACGCACCGTACGCCGTTTGGTGGCGCTCGTCGCATCGGAGCAGTCGGATTCGACGACGCGCCGACGCCCATCGTCCATGCCCTGAGGTCGCATGAGCGGTTCGAGGCGACTTCAAGGCCAGGATGCCAACTGTTCGGGTGGTCCGGCATGACCGTTAGTACTTGTACATCCGGATTAGCTCGATCCAGAAGGGCCACGGCATCGGACGCGCGACTGTCGATGTCGGCGTCTGGCGACAGCACCGAGAAAAGCGGGCCTCCTATGCACTCAGAGGTACACAATCACTTCGCGAGGACGATAGATTGATGGGAAGCGCTCTTCACCTCCTATTCGCTCACTCCCAAAGAAAGAGACGGATTTTCGTCCTCACTCGATCCGTCGACTCCTGGGGGGCCCAATGATGATGTTGCCATTGCTCCTGCTTTCGCTGGCCTGGGCGCCTGAGCGTCAACAGCCGCCGGCGCCAGCCGAGTTTCAACTCGGCGCCGTGTCGGTCACCGGGGTGAGCCGTTATACCCCGGCCGAGGTCACGAGACTGAGCGCCCTCAAAGCGGGCCAGCCGGTCAGGCCGTCTGATCTCGACAACACCGTGAAGCAGATGTCGTCCACCGGGCTCTTTGCGAGCCTGAAATATCGCTACGCCACGTCCGGCAACCGCCTGGACGTCACGTTCGATATCGAGGAGCCGCGGTGGTCGATGCCCGTCGTCTTCGATAACTTCGTCTGGCTGCGGGATGAGGAACTGCTCGCCGCCGTCAAGCAGGACGTGCCGACGTTCGACGGCACGCTGCCGGTCAACTCGGAAGTGACGTCGTTCATGACGCGCGTGCTGCAGCACCTCCTCGACGAACGCCAAATCCGAGGTCGGGTCGAGTTCGTGCTCCACAACAGCCAGACGACCGGTAAGAGCCAGTATCTGTTCAGCGTGAAAGGCACTGGCTTGGGTGTCTGCGCCCTGGGCGTGACCGGCGCGTCGGTGATTCCCGAAAGCCAGCTCGTCGACGCGGCGGCGGAGCTCACGCGCCGCGACTACTCGCGGCTGTATCTGACGGAGCTCGCCAACGGCACGCTTCGGACGATGTACCAGCAGCGCGGCTACTGGCGGGCCGAGTTCCGCGAACCGATCGCGACGCTCGGCAAGGCACCGGAAGCCTGTGACGGCGTGAGCGTCACACTTCGCGTCGACGAGGGCGCTCCATACCTGTGGGATCGCGCGGAGTGGCGCGGCGTCTCGTCGATTCCCACGAAAGAGCTGGACGCCGCGCTTGGCCTGAAGCCTGGCGACGTGGCGGACGTGACGAAGATCGAAACGGGCCTGCGCCAGGTCCGCGGCGCCTATCGCCATCTCGGCTACATGCAGCAGCGATCGACGATGACGCCCAAGCCCGACGACGCGGCACGCCGGCTGGTGTTGGACGTGACGGTCGAGGAGGGTCCGCAGTTTCGTTTGGGCGAGCTCACCATTACAGGGATGGGCGACCAGGACGCCGACGCGCTGCGCAAGAAGTGGACGCTTAAAGCGGGGGACGTCTACGACGACTCGTTCATCCAGCAGTTCCGGAAGGAGAACGGCACTCCGACTCGACGGCTGACGCTGGAACCGGCGATCGACGCGGCCAGAAAGGTCATCGACCTGAAGATTATGGCTGGGGCGAGGCAATAGGCCTCGCACGCCTCCGTGTACTCCCGGTTGTGGGTGTCGAAAACACCGTACGCATTGCGTCGATTGAGTATAAGGGCGACCTGATCGGGCGACCGGCCTCATCGCGTTCCAGATCACGAACCTCCACGGCGCAGGGATACGCCGGCAATGCATTTACCTGGCTCACGTTCGCATTTCGTAGCAGCACATTCATCAACGTGGACTTGCCCGATTTCAACGGTCCCACAATGAGAATGCGAATTTCTGGACGACGGGTTCGATTCGACAGCGAGGCGAGATCAGCGACGAGCTGCTTTCCGGCGTCGTTGGTACCTACGTCGTCACCGAGGAGCGCGCGCAGGTCAGCGTGTAAGCGTTGAACGCGCGCGCAAAGGTGATGAGGTCGGTCATAGACCTTCTCCGCTTGGCCTGTCAGCGGCGTTCCGGCAGCTCCTCCTGGCCAGATACTCAGGGCAGCCTGCGTCCTCCGCTGGCGCATAACTCGGCGGTATCGCCGGACCATGTTGCGAAGAATGAGACCGGCCTCACGCGCGTTTACCTTCGCGAACTGAAGCACGGTGAGAGTCATCTCCGGGCTCGACCGATGGGCGTTATCGAGGGCGAGTGTGTCGGCAGCTAGTGCCATTCCGTGGTAATGCACGATGCCGCCGGCGAGCACTCCCTGAAAGCAGGTCTTCGCCAACGGCGTCGGTCACGCGAGCCAGTTGCGCAGCCCCTGCTGAACCTACGGAGAGAGAGAACGTCGCCGCCGCTTCGACAATTCCGAGTCCGAGACCATGCTCATATGCGAAGTCTGAAAGGTCGAAATCGATCAAAATGCTGCAGACAGTCTGAAACGAGCTCAGGTCTTTTGCCGGTTGTCCGCCGAAACCTTTTGTCGCCGGTTCGCACTTCTCTCGTCGCTTCGGTCCTGGCGTTCGCGGACGAACCATGTAAAGGCTGTCGTCGCCGCTCGCCGACCTACAGGAGCGGCAGCGTTGCTCTACAGCAAGGAGCATCTCTGCTCGCCGACGTTCAACTTCGGCCAGATGCCGGTCGGCCACCAGATGTCGTTGCCGAACACTTCACGGGTGGTCGCCGCAGCGACAGGCGGTTCCGGGAAGGTGCCGCAGAGGCCAACGTGGAGGTCGAGGGAACGGGTTATCGCGCCCGTGAAGGCGACTTGCCGCGGTGAGTTGTGTTCTGCCGAACCGCTGCACACAACCTTGGAGTATTCTCGCCACGTGCCGATCGCCATCGTTGTTCTTGTCGCAATGCTTACGATAGGCCCGGCACTCGCCTGCAGGGCGACGGACCAAAGTAGTATTACGGCATCTGCGGAGGCTTTCCCGGAATTGACGGCTCCTGTGAACGATTTCGCTCTGGTGATTGATCAGAGCAACTCTCAGCAGTTGGATGCAATTATCAGATCGGTGCAGCGGGAGACGGGATACGTGATAGTGGTGGTGACGCTCCGAACCTGCGCGCCGTTCTCGGACGTGCGTGATTGTTCGATGAAGGTGTTCGAGAATCAGGGGAAGGGGATCGGTCAGCGCGGGAAAGACAATGGCATCCTCTTCCTGCTCACGCTCGCTGAACAACAGGTTCGAATCACAACAGGGTACGGCGTGGAACACATCGTCCCGGACCAACTCGCACACGAGATCTCGCAGACGATGCTTCCTGCGTTTTCACGGGGCGATTATGGTGACGGCCTTCGTCAGGGCGTCGAGCGAGTCGTCGCACGAATCAGGGAGGTCGAGAGCACCAGATGAGCGATCAGCGCTCACAACTGAGACGGCATGTCGGTCTGGCCGCGTTCGATCAACACTTAGCCGCGAGTGATCGAACGAACCCCCGTGGGAGGCAATTTGGGCGATCCGCGGCGCTCGTCCACGGCGTCGAGCGAGTGGCCAGTCAACATGTCACGCGCGTTGTGTCCGATAATTCGGTTCTAGGTCGTGTGGCTGCTTACGCCGCACGATAGTAGTAGTTCAGCATTACGCCGATCCGCTGGTGGCGGCGAGCCAGCCGCTCGCGTAAGCGGGTGAGTCAACTCGTTACCGATACCCTGATGGGGTGAACCACCCCGGGTTTGTCGGAGAGCCGTCAATGTGAGTTACCGAGAACTTCGTACGTGTTGCGTCGATTGAGGTTGCGGGCATTCTCCGATAGCCTGCCGGCGTGTCGTCCGTTGTCGTTTCGCTGCTCCACTCGCTCCGACTTGTCGTCCACCGTCACAAACCTGGCGCACGTTTCTGACGAATCACGGAGCTGTCTCTACGGACATTCTGCACTTTTCGCGCGAGCTGTCGACATAGCGTGACAGGATCATCTCACGCCTGCGGACGCCCTATTTCTTCTGGGCGATGTTGAGCAGCGGGATTCGAGGCCGATGATCAGTCCCATGAGCACGGCCCGCACTCAGCAACGCTACGACCACCGGCTGCGCGAGCTTGTCCACCGCACCGGGGACCTGACGATCGCCACTGATCTCGGCGTGCCTCGGTCAACGGCGCGGGGATGGCTCGGTACTCCGCCGACCGTGGTGGTCAGTCTGGACGTGACAGCCCCAGTGCGAGCTCGAACTTCGACAAGAGATCCTGACTCTCCGACGACACGTCCAGAAACTCGCGGCGCTGCTCCGGCTCACCCTGGCCCTCCTTCGCATCTCGGGCTTTAAGTTGTCGGGCGAGCGCCGGCCCGATGGTCCCGACAAGCTGCAGATCCTCCGTGCCATCGAGCAGGGCCGCAGCTGCATCCCGTTGCGAGCACTCCTGCGGCTCCTCCATCTGTCGCCGAGCCGGTTCCACGCGTGGCGACAGCGGCATACCGTGTGTGCGCTCGACGATCAGTCGTCGTGCCCGCGCATGTCACCGCATCGACTGACGCGCTCGGAGATTCGGGTGATCGAAGACATGGTGACGTCACCCGAGTACCGTCATGTTCCCACCGGGACTCTCGCCGTCCTCGCGCAGCGGCTCGGCACGGTGATGGCGTCGCCATCGACCTGGTACCGTCTCGTCCGAAGATGCTTGGCCCTGGCGATTTCTTCGGCGAGGGCTGCCTCGCAGGGCAGCCGCTACGCATGGGCACTGCCACGGTGGTCATGCCATCGGCATTACTGCGCATTGCGAAACGCGACATGCTCCGGATGCTGCATGACCATCCCGAATTTTCCGATCGATTCATCGCGCACATGCTCGCGCGCAACATCCGAATCGAAGAGGATCAGGTCGATCAGCTGTTCAACTCGAGCGAGAAGCGCCTCGCCCGGACGCTGCTGCTGCTCGCGCGATACGGAAAGGAAGACACGACCCAGCGGGTGCTGCCAAAGCTCTCGCAGGAAACGCTCGCAGAGATGGTCGCGACGACGCGCTCCCGGGTGAATTTCTTCATGAACAAGTTCCGGAAGCTTGGTCTCATCGAGTACAACGGTGGGCTCAAGGTCAACAGCTCTCTGCTCAGCATCGTCCTTCACGAGTGAGACGTGAAGGTCGATACGTGTGCCGGTGAGGCTATCGTCGCGCGTCGTTGATGCTTTCGGTCATGGTCTGCGCCGGTTCGTTCCACAGGAGCAGGAGCGCCAGTGGCGGGAGCAGGCCAAAGCCGGCGAGCATCAAGCCCTTGGGCCATGACATGTCGACCGCCAGCGCGATCGCGATCGCCGTTGCGATTACCACCCACCCCGCCGAGACTGACATCTTGATTAGTTGAAGACTCATGGTTCTCAGTAGCATACGGGGCTGTTGGCAGCGCTGTCTGTGCAATAGTGCACTCCCCCGGTCGGTCGCACAACACGAGAGCGGGACCGTTCGCGTAGCGAGGCGAGGTTGTACCGCCGGGCCCCCGTTCACGCTGTCCGATTCGTTCACCGCAATCTCAGCTCGCTCAATGTCGCACGCAGCGGTCGTCGCGACAGGTCCGGGACGATGTGCAGCTCGAGATCGGTCACATCCTGCAGCTCGACGGCGTAGTTCTCCATCTCGCGGATTGCTCCCGTGGGACTGAACGTGAACTGCTGTCGGACGAGCGAATGGAACGTACGACCACGATCAGGCGACCATTGCAGCGTGAACTCCTGCACTCGCTCGTATTCCGTTTCTTCGAACACGAGATGTATCACGCCGAGCGATTGGGGCGCGTCGAAGCGAACTCGTAGTGTCTGCTCACCCGGTACTGCCGCGCGCCAACCATGCCCGTCGCCTTCGATCAACGCCCCGTCAATCGGCCAACTGGGATCCTCGCTTGACACCTCGACCTCAGCGAGTGCCTCGAGATCCATCCACGGATCCGGCATCGCGGGATTCGGTCCTCCTATCCACTTGCGTAAGGTCATGATTCTTCTCCTTTGAACGGGAAGTCCCTCTGACGTGCTACCGACCGTTACGCGTTCCCGGACCACACCGCCGCGATTCGATCAGACGGTGTATCAGCCCTGGTGTACGGCGTAGGGGCGACCGGCGGCCCTACCGGCTCGCTGTTCCAGGAAGGTTCTGGACACCAGCGGTCCGCCGTCGGAAGCGAGTCGACACGCCGATGCCGAACCAATGGCAAGAGTGGGATGCGAGGCGTCGAAAAATTCCATGAATTCCTCTGCACCAAGCCATGGTGAGGAACCCGCGGAATTACGGGAGGCTCAAAACAGCCGGCCACACACTACCACGAAACGCAAAGCCGGGGTCTATCCGTCCCGGATTGCGCCAGCCGGGCTGCGGACGGTCGGACCGACTTGTCGTGCTCACTCAACACACGCACGTTCTCGCGAGGATCGACTCTCGCCACCATGGTGCACGCGAATGGTTTTCGATCGCCGGCGGACCCTTTTCCGAAGCAGGGCCGTTGAGTTTGTGACGGCGTGCGAGGCCTTATGCTCGGCCGGTGAACGCGCCTCTCGCGAGCCCGTGTCCGCTGAAGAAGTGATCAGCTCCCTCGCGTGCTCGCCGCGCTGCAGAAGATGTCCGGCGTCGACTTCAGTCAGTACCGCGATACGACCATCAGGCGTCGCAGTGCCCGCCGCATGCTGCTTCGCGGCTTCACGACGGCGGCCGAGTACGCGCAGCTGGTCGAGCACGATCAAGAGTAGACCTGCCATATACGCTGCGCGTCCTGCCCTTCAGTCGGCCGGGCACCGAAGAGCAGTCCTTCTGGCGCTCTTCGAGACTACGACGTTCCCGTGGATGCGCGAGGCGCGGAACCACCCCGGTCAGCGCTGCTGAAACGGTCGGCGCGATTGGCAGCAAACGACGACTCTGACGCAGCAGAGCCTGTGGCCTCTGCGCGTTCTCTTCGGATCCTGGTTGCAGACGACAACGAGGATGCTTGCGAAATGATGCGCTATTTCCTGGAGAGCGAGGGGCATACCGTCGTGACGGCCGGTGACGGACCAAGTGCGCTGGCGGCTGTCGAGGAGTTCGGCCGGACGCGCCCGTCTTGGACATTGGAATGCCTCGACTGTCTACTCGGCCTGCTGAGCCTGAAAGACCAGCGCGTCCCTACGCGATAGCCACACCGATGCCGCTCTGCGCGATCGATCCGCCGCGAGTGCTCGATCACGTGATCGTGATGAACGTGACGGGACTGCACCAGATAGTCATGCCACATGCGCTCGCGAGGCCACGGTGACCAAGTTTACCTATGGCCCGGCACGAGCGCGGGGCGCTCGTCGCGGTGGGGAACCCAGCCCATCGTTTGCGCCCGGCGAGTCGTGAATCGCGAGAAACCTGCGCAGTTCTGTGTTCTCGGGGAAATCGCGCGCCAGTAACTGCGCGGTTGCGATGGCTCCCGAGATGTCCCGTTCGCGCACCTGCATGTCCCAGAAAGCGAACATCGCTTCGACTCGATCGAAGAACTCGCCGCTGCCGCTTTCCGCCACCTGGCGGACGGCGAGGAGTCCACGCTTCTTGTTCCCCCCGCCGAGGAGCCAGCGAACACCGCGGGGAATCGTCGACCCGACGATGTAATCCACCCACGCTCGGGCGACGCGCGCCCGAACATGCTCTGGATTCATGCGAATGACACGGTCGAGCGATTGGCGCGCCTCCCAGTACTCATCCCATCCCGTCTTGCGCCCAAGTGTGCCCAATTGCAGCCACACATAGTTCAGGTCCAACTTTCCCAAGAAGAACAACATGTCCGGGTCATCGGGGTGGATTTTCAGCCTTGCGCGCGCGAAGCCTTGCCCGCGGACCGTCTCCGCACTGAATGCGGACATGAACTCAGGACAGACAGCACAGCGGTTCCACGCGAGGCTCTTGTCACGCTCTGCCGTTTCTCCGAGCGCCTTTTTGATCTGAAAGAGCAGACTGGCCGTGCGCAATTCGCAGACATCGAGATCGTCGGGGCGAGCCTCACAGAGCACAAGGGTCAACGCGGCTGCCCTGTCGTAGTCCCCGTTATAGAAGAATCGCTGCGCCTGCTCGAGGGTGGGAGCGTGAGCATCCCCTGCCGACTGTCGAGTCGATGACAGTCCACTCATCTGCGGATTGACCGTTTGCAGAACCATCGCGACGGCGAAGGCTACCACTGCCATCTTGGGTTCGGCATTGCGGCGGCGAGAAGGCCATCCTGGCGTCATTGAGATTCGAGTCATGTGTTCAGTCTGAACAGCGCACCAGGCACCCGCTTCCTACAGTGGGCCGGATGGCGCTGTCCGCTTGCACTGGCACGCCCTTCAACGAGTTGCGGGAAGGCCAGATGACCTCATTCACTATCGGCCAGGTCCCGAAGAGTCCCCGTGCCGGGAACGTCTCCGTGCGGTGACCTTGCGGTGGGCCAACGGCTTATCGACGACCCACACGGCCACTCGCACCACTCAGGGCGAGGCTGGCGATGGTCCAGGTCGCCTCGCATTCGCGGCACCGCCAGCACGTGTCCGCAGTCATGACCTTTGCGAGCGTGTCGATGATCTTGCCGCCACACTGTGGGCACGCGGTCGGGCGGGCGAGTGGCTTCATGAATTGTGTATCAGGCATCGCGTCCCCTCTATGAAGGCTCCTATTCAAGGCTCGCCTACCCGAGCACCAGCACTTTGACCAGCCAGAGAGCCAGAACGCAGCCAATCACGATCGCAAGCGTCGCGGCGCGCTTCTGGCTCTTACGGTTTCGTCGCGCACCGGCCGCGATCCAGTGCGCCCAGCGCTGATCTGACTCCGCTTTGGCCTCGGCGGACGTCGACAGGTTCGTTGTCATGAGCGCGATAATGTCTGATCGCGAGGCCGACGTCTGTTCTGTTGTGCACAGAGGACTCTGTGCAAGAGTGAACAGCCTCGGCCGTCGCCTCTCATACGATCGGCGCGTCGCCGCGACCTGCGGCGCATGGCACATCTATCCATCCCGTGTCCGGTTCGAGATCGCCGTCGGCGATTTCGACGCGTATCAGCGAGCGGCCGACTCCCTGAACGTCAACCAGGTCTTGGCGCGGGACAAGGGTAGCGAACACGTCATCGACGCGTTGCCGTGATCGTCGCGACTCACCCCGCCGTGGTCTACATGGTTCTCGGTGCGACACATCCGCATGTGATCGAGCACGAGGGGGAAGCGTATCGCCTGATGCTCGAGGCGCGCGGCCAGCAGCTGGGTGTGGCGGCGAACATGATTTTCCACAACCGGTTCGCCAGTCAGGACGAGCTGAACGTGCGGGCAATGACCGACGAGGCCCAAGAACTCAGGCCCAACTGTGTGCTGTCCAGCACAGACAGGCGCCACGCGACGTGTCAGGCTAAACGTGTTGGAAACCTTGGAGTCCTTCATGAACAGTGCACACACTCTCGTCATTGCAGTGGGCCTCATCGTCAGCGGGCAAGTAATCGTGGCGCAGGAGGTCCAGGAGTTATCGCGCTATCGCGAGTACGCGCTCGAAAGCAGCGTCGCCACGGTCGCGACGGCTATCGGCCCGCGTATCGGATCGCGCGCGACCGAGGCTAGCACGCTTCACGAGCGCCCGGCGACGATTCAGGAATTGCGGTGGCGAGCGCCGTACGTGAGCCCCGGCAGCGCGTCGGCCGATCCGGTTCGCGACATCGCATTCACCTTCGTGAACGACGCGCTCTATCAAGTGCTCGTGACCTACGACCGCGAGCGGACGACTGGCCTGACGAACGACGACATCATCCAGTCCCTTTCGGCTGCCTACGGCGCGCCAGTGCTCAAATCGACAATCGTGCGAACCGAGCTGCCGTCGGGCGTGCTCGACGACGCCATCGTGCTGGCGCAGTGGAGTGACACCGCCGCGTCGCTGACGCTCCTCCGCGACATGTATTCGCCTGACTTTCAGCTCGTCTTGAGCTCGAAGGCATTGAGCGCACGCGCCCGAAGCGCGATTCGCGAGGCTATCAGGCTGGATGCGCTCGAAGCACCACAACGAGAGTTGGAAAAACGCAAGCAGGATGTCGCCGAGTCCACTGCCACGCGCGATAAGACTCGCGCAACGAACAAGGCCGCCTTTCGGCCCTGAGGATCGCGATGACCAGCCCTTCCACAACGCAGGTCACCACGATGGTCGATGCCGCGCCAGACGAGTTCTCGTCGCTCACCTGTCCGTTGTGTCAGACGACACACTCATCTCTGACGCGCCAGGCGGTCGACGCTGGTGCCTCGTGGAGCTGTGAGAGATGCGGCCAACGCTGGAATGCGCTGCGGCTCCTCGCCGTCAATGGCTATGCCGCATGGGTTGCCAGCCGCGGATAATCTGCACCGTCACGCCGTCACGGCTGGGCGAGCGGTGTGCGCTGACGCGTGACTGCGATTCCCGTCGACGTGCGGCAAATCCACGCACGACGCGTGGTCAACTTAGAGGTGATGGTAGCCGTGATGAGAGACGTAGCACAGGCGAGCGCCGACGACAGCCAGCGACCGATCTCCCTGTGGCTTGACGATGACCGCCCGGCGCCTGCCGGCTGGGTCGCCGTCACGACCATTGGCGACGCAAAGCTGCACCTCAAGACCGGTCGCGTCGATCGCGCGAGCCTCGACCACGATTTGGGTGCGTGCGAGACCTGCATGGACGGCATGGGCGTGGATGAGTGGCTGGAAGCGCACCACTTCCGAACGATGCCGCATTGTCACCATGTCGGCACGGGGTATGACCTTTGCGTCTGGATGGCCGAGACAGGACACTGGCCGACGCAAGAGCCAACCGTTCACAGCGCGAACAGAGTCGGACGTCGCCGGATGAAAGGCGTTATCGCCAAGTATTTTCCCCGGCATCACTGAGCCCACCTGGGCAGCGTCTTGCCAACGGAACTTGACCGCTCGCGAGGTTCTGCCGCCCGACCCGTTCTCGGTGTCCGACGCGTTCACCGCAATCTCGGTCGCTCAATGTCGTAACCGCAGTCGTTGCGACCAATCTGGAACGATGTGCAGTTCGAGATCTCACTGTGGAGCGACAGGTGGAGGCCGCCGGCGGCGAAAGGCGAAATCTATCCTCGCGGCGCAACCAACGCTGCCTGCTTTTGCACACACACATCCACTGGCCAAGTCGGGATTAGAAGACCTTCAACCGATCCGCCGTGTGCTTGCCGCTGCCGGGCCGATCGTTGGTCGGGACTGTGCGCGCGTGGCTTCGTCATGCGGCAATGAACAGCTGGGAGGGCTTGGTCGACAGACGCTGGTCTCTGGTCGATCGCTTCGACACTGATGGCAAACGCTTCGTGGTCGCCGTACGGAACGATCCCGCACACCCCGATCTCCGTGGCCTCACGATGTCGCACTGGGCGTCAGATCGCTACCAAGAAATGTGATCTGGTTGTCGAGATCGGTCCGCACCTTCTGGAGCGACTGGCCAGCTTCGCGAAGCGACGCCATCACGGCGGCATACCCCTTCCTGCTCTCTTCGAGCCGCTGCTGCCCCTTCCCGCGCAAGTCTGCGTCCTGGATCCCCTTGATGGCGGCTGCGCGCCCGGCGAGTACGTGGCTCCCGCCGTCTCCATCTTCATGACCCGTTCCCGCGCGTCGTCGACTCTCTCGCCGGTGTCCTGCGCGTCGTTCAACAGTCTCTTGAAATCCACCCTTCATGTCTTTCGATGGTTGTCTCACCAGCGCGTTATAGGCCGCGAGCGTGTTCTGGACCTGCAGCCTCGCCTTGCCCACGGCACTCGACGTGTCGTCGCCTGCATTCACGAACTGTCCGGTTTCCTTGACGCCCTCCGTCTGCGCCGACGGAAGGTGACAGCTGACATCCACATCACGGCAGTCGTCGCCGTCTAACGCACCATCATCGCTCAGCTGATTCGTTCAGCATCCTGGACTCGCTCGCGGACGGCCTCCTTCACGGCCTTCTCGATAACAGCGCGCGGTTGGTCAGAACATCCCGAGCTGCAGTTTCGCGGCGTCCGACATCCGGTCTCTGTCCCAAGGTGGGTCCCAGACGATGTCCACGTGGGCGTCGGTGACACCGGGCAGTTGCTTCAGCTTGTTGACGACTTCGACGGGAAGGCTCTGAGCCGCCGGGCAGCCAGGCGCCGTCAACGTCATGCGCACACCGACCACGTGGTCGGTGTCGACGGCGATCTCGTAGATGAGGCCGAGTTCGTAGATGTTGACGGGGATTTCAGGGTCAAAGATCGTCGAGAGCACCTCGACGATCTGCGCTTGCATCGCGAGAGTCTTGACGGAGTCACGACGCTCGAAGATCGCACCGGCTGTCGCGCCCGCATGCGAAGCCGCCCGCGCCGCCTCTTCGGCACGCGCCGCGTGTTCGTCAGTGAGCTTGATGATGTCGTCAGCCATGGCCGTCGCTCGCCCTACCCCGCTTCTGTCGACACGACCTCGTCCTTCGCGTCAATTGCAGAGCGAAGCGTGTGCCAGGCGAGGCTTGCGCATTTCACGCGCGCCGGGTAGTGGCGGACGCCTTCGAACACCGCCAGCTTGCCCAGCCGTTCGGGATGGGCGAGTGGATCGGCGTTCCCGGTCACCATCTGGTGGAATTGCTCGAACATGCCGCGGGCCTCGCTCAGCGTTTTCCCCTTGACGCTGTCGGTCATCATCGACGCCGACGCTTTCGAGATCGCGCATCCCGATCCCTGGAAGCTGGCGTCCTTGATCACCCCATCCTCGACCTTGAGGTAGAGCGACAGCCGATCCCCGCAGAGGGGGTTGTAACCCTCCGCGTGCCGGTTGGCGCCTTCAATCGCGCGGAAGTTGCGCGGCCGGCGGTTATGGTCGAGGATGACCTCTTGATACAGCTCCCGAAGATCGGTCATGTGAAGATTTGGCGCACCTTGTAGAGCGCCGCGACGAGAGCGTCGATCTCCTCGCGGGTGTTATACAACGCCAGCGACGCGCGCGCGGTGGCAGGAATGCCCAACCGCTGCATCAGGGGCTGAGCACAGTGGTGCCCGGTGCGGATCGCGACGCCTTCCTGATCGACGATGGTGCCGATGTCGTGCGGGTGCACGCCGTCCATTACGAACGAGAGCACGCTCGACTTCGCCACCGCCGTTCCGACGAGCGTCAAGCCCGGCAGCGACGACAGCGCCGCCGTTCCGTACGCCAGCAGCTCACGCTCGTGGGCCGAGATGCGACCGATCCCGATCGCGGTGACGTAGTCCACCGCCGCCGCCAACCCTATCGCGCCCGCGATGTTCGGTGTTCCCGCTTCGAACTTGTACGGCAGGGCGTTGTAAGTGGTCTTCTCGAACGTGACCGACTTGATCATGTCGCCGCCGCCTTGATACGGCGGCATCTCCTCGAGCAGGCGCTCCTTGCCGTACAACACGCCGATGCCGGTCGGTCCGTACAGCTTGTGGCCCGTGAACACGTAGAAGTCGGCGTCGAGCGCCTGGACGTCCACCGTCATGTGATGCGCCGCCTGGGATCCGTCGATGAGCACCGGCACGCCACGGCGATGCGCCGTCGCAATCATCTGCTGGACGGGATTGATCGTCCCGAGCACGTTCGACAGATGGACGATCGAGAGCAGCTTCGTGCGGGGCCCGAGAAGGCGCTCGTACTCCTCGATCTGCAGCACCCCCTCGTCAGTGATCGGAATCACCCGCAAGGCCGCGCCCTTTTCCTCACACACCATCTGCCAGGGCACGATGTTGGAGTGGTGCTCCATGGCGGAGATCACCACCTCGTCCCCCGGGCCGAGACGTCTGCGACCAAATGTCTGGGCAACCAGATTGATGCCTTCGGTGGCGTTGCGCGTGAAGACGATTTCGTGCGTGGAGGCTGCGTTGATGAACCGCTGCACCGTGGCGCGGGCGTCCTCGAACGCTCGAGTGGCGCGCTCGCTGAGCAGATGGACGCCGCGGTGGACGTTCGCATTGTCCTCGCCGTAGTAGGCCATCAACGCGTCAAGCACAGCGCGAGGCTTCTGCGTCGTCGCAGCGTTGTCCAGGTACACGAGCGGTTTGCCGTGCACGGTCTGCCCAAGAATGGGAAAGTCCTCGCGGATCCGGCGCACGTTGAAGCCGGCCTGGGATGGTGTGACGATGCTGGCGATGCTGGTCATTGCTGGTGTGCCGTCCCCTCGGCCGCGGCTAGCTCGGAGAGCAGGTGCTCGTCGAGCGACTTCCTCAGCTCGTCGATCCGGATCCGGTTGAGCACGTCACCCGCGAACGCGTGGATCAGCATGTCTCGCGCCTGCTGCCGGTCGAGGCCCCGCGTCCGCAGATAAAAGATCGCGTCCTCGTCGAGCTGACCCACTGCGGCACCGTGCGTGCACTTCACGTCGTTGGCAAAGATCTCGAGTTGCGGCTTCGTATTGATCCGCGCATCGTCGGAGAGCAGCAGGGCCTTGTTCGTCTGCTTGGCGTCGGTCTTCTGCGCGTCGGGCCGTACGATGATTTTGCCGTTGAAGACGGCACGCGCGTGCCCGCTGAGGATCCCTTTGTACGTTTCGTGGCTGCCGCAGTGCGGCTTGGCATGGTCGATCGTCGTGTGATTGTCGATCAGCCGCCGGCCGTCCACGAGATACAGACCGTTCAGGGTGCAGTCGCCGCCCTCGCCTTCGAGTACTGCGGTGACTTCGTTCCGGACGAGCGCGCCGCCGAACGCGATCGAGTGTGACGAAAAGGTGCTGTCTCGAGTGCCGTGCATGTACATGCTGGCGATGTGAAAGGCACGCTGGCTCTCGCGTTGCACCTTGTAATGGTCGATCACCGCACCCGACCCGACCACGACCTCCGTAACCGCGTTCGTGAAGTACTCCTGTCCCGGCGGACCGACGTAACCTTCGACAATCCTTGCCTGACTGTGGTCGCCAGCGAGGATCAGCACGCGCGGGTGCAACACGCTGGCGGTCTCGGGCGATACCGACACGAACAGCAGCGAAATGGGCGGTTCGATGATCGTGCCCGGCGGGATCCACACGAACGCGCCGTCCTGCAGGAAACCCGTGTTCAGCGCCGTGAACGCGTGCCGATCAGAGGGAGCAAACCGGCCGAGATACGGCTCCACGGCCGCCGGGTTCGTGGCCAGGATAGACCGCAGACTGCCCACATGCACTCCGGCAGGCAACGCGCCGACGGACAACTGTGGCGCATACTCGCCATTCACCACCACGAGCCGGTAGCCGCCGAGTGCGCCGGCCCAGCGCTCCACCAGATCCGCAGCGAGGCCGCTCCGACCATCGTGCGCAGGCGCAAAATGCCGGTCGGAGATCGACGCGACGCTGGTGAACTTCCATTCCTCATCGCGCGTCGTAGGAAATCCGGCGTCCGCGAAGTGCTCGATCCCCTTCCGGCGCAGATTCCGCAGCCATGACGGCTCCGTCGCCGAACCGGCGGACGCAAGACGATCGCAATCGGCCAGATAGGCGTCGATCTGCGGAGTGGATTGGACGAGGCGTGTCATGCAGATGCCCTTACGCTTTCGTGGCCGGGGCGGCGGCCGCCGCCTCTGGCTCGAGCCAGCCGTATCCCTTGTCTTCGAGCTCGAGCGCGAGCGCCCGGTCGCCAGACTTCACGATGCGCCCGCCCGACAACACGTGCACGACATCGGGGACGATGTAATCGAGCAGCCGCTGATAGTGGGTGACGACGATGATGGCGCGCTCCGGGCTCCGCATCGCGTTGACGCCGTTTGCCACGAGCTTGAGCGCGTCGATGTCCAGGCCGGAATCGGTTTCGTCGAGGATCGCCAGCTTCGGCTCGAGCACCGCCATCTGAAAGATCTCGTTGCGCTTTTTCTCGCCGCCCGAGAAGCCTTCGTTGACGGAACGCGTGAGCATGCTCGGATCGATCTCGAGCAACGTCGCCTTCTCGCGCATCAGCGCCATGAACTCGATGGCATCGAGCTCCTCCTGACCCCGGTGCTTGCGGATCGCGTTCAGGGCCGCTTTCAGGAAGTACGCATTGTTCACGCCCGGAATCTCGACCGGGTACTGGAACGCCATGAACACGCCTTCGCGGGCGCGCGCTTCCGGATCCATCGCGAGGAGATCGCGACCCTCGTACGCCACCTCGCCCTCGGTCACCTGGTAGTCGGGATGACCGGACAGCACGCGCGCGAGTGTGCTCTTGCCCGAGCCGTTCGGTCCCATGATGGCGTGCACTTCCCCTGCGTTGACGGAGAGGTCAATGCCTCGAAGGATCGGCTTGCCGCCGACCCTGACATGGAGGTTGTGGATAGTCAGCATGGTCATGATGGCTTAGCCCACGCTGCCTTCCAGGCTGACGCTGAGGAGCTTCTGCGCTTCGACGGCAAACTCCATCGGCAGCTCGCGGAAGACTTCCCGGCAGAACCCGCTGACGATCAGGTTCACGGCGTCCTCGGCCGAGAGGCCGCGCTGGCGGCAATAGAAGATCTGGTCTTCGTCGATCTTCGAAGTCGACGCTTCGTGCTCCACTCGCGCCGACGTGTTCTTGATTTCCAGATATGGGAACGTGTGAGCGCCGCACTGATCGCCGATGAGCAGCGAGTCGCACTGCGAGTAGTTGCGCGCGCCGTGCGCCTGCTTGCCGATCTTCACCATGCCGCGGTAGGTGTTCTGGCCGTGCCCCGCCGAGATCCCCTTCGAGACAATCGTGCTCTTCGTGTTCCGGCCGATGTGGATCATCTTGGTGCCGGTGTCGGCCTGCTGCCAGTTGTTGGTCGTCGCGACTGAATAGAACTCGCCGATCGAGTTGTCGCCCAGTAGGATGCAGCCCGGGTACTTCCAGGTGATGGCGGACCCGGTTTCGACCTGCGTCCACGTGATCTTCGAGTTCACGCCCGCCGCCTTGCCACGCTTGGTGACGAAATTGAAGATGCCGCCTTTACCTTGCTTGTCGCCCGGATACCAGTTCTGGATCGTCGAATACTTAATCGTCGCGTTGTCGAGCGCGACCAGCTCGACGACGGCGGCGTGCAATTGGTTCTCGTCCCGCATCGGCGCCGTGCAGCCCTCGAGATAGCTCACGTGCGCGCCTTCCTCGGCGATGAGGAGCGTCCGCTCGAACTGACCGGTGTTCTGGGCGTTGATGCGGAAATAGGTAGACAGTTCCATTGGACAGCGGACGCCTTTGGGGATGTAGGCGAACGAGCCGTCACTGAAGACCGCCGAGTTGAGCGTCGCGAAGAAGTTGTCGGAGTACGGCACGACGGTACCGAGATACTTCCGCACGAGATCGGGATGATCCTGCACTGCCTCGGAGAAGGAGCAGAAGATGATCCCCAGCTCCGCCAGCTTTGCCCGGAACGTCGTTCCGACCGAGACGCTGTCAAACACGGCGTCGACCGCGACGCCAGTCAACAGCTTCTGCTCCTCGAGTGGAATCCCGAGCTTCTCGAACGTGGCGCGAATTTCCGGATCGACCTCGTCGAGACTGTTGAGCGTCGGCCTCTTCTTGGGGGCCGAGTAATAGATGATGTCCTGGTAGTTGATCGCCGGGTAGTGCACGTTCTGCCACGTGGGCTCGGTCATGGTGAGCCAGGTGCGGTACGCCTTCAGGCGCCACTCGAGCAGCCAGGCGGGCTCGCGCTTCTTCTCGGAAATCAGCCGGACGACCTCCTCGTTGAGGCCCTTTGGAACGGACTCGGCTTCGACATCCGTGACAAAGCCGTACTGGTATTCCCGGCTGGCGAGCTCCTCGATCGTGCGGGTCGCCGTGGTCATCGGTGGTCCTCTCCAGCGAGCCCGTCAGGGCTGGCAGGGTGAGCGTCCACGACACTGAACGAGATGCCGCAGCCACACGTGCTCTTGGCGTGCGGGTTCTCGAAGAGAAAGCCTCGGCTGATCAGGCTCGTGTCGTAGCCGAGCACCGTGCCGTCCAACAGCCGGAAGCTCCGCGGATCGACGAAGACCCTGGCGCCTTCAGGGCCTTCAAACACGTGATCGCCCTCGCGGGGCGTCTGCTCCCAGGCAAACACGTACTCGAAGCCGGAGCAGCCGCCGGCCTTCAGCCCGATCCGGAGACCACCCTCCTCCATGTGCTGCTTGGCGAGTAGTTTTCGAATCTGTCGAGCGGCGCTTTCTTGAATCTCAATCATGCTTCCCCTATGCGGCCTACAACGCCGACACGCGGCGCATGACCGGCAACGACGTCACCCTGACAGGTGGGGCCGACGGCTCGGGGTCGGCAACGATTTCCAAAATGCTGCACTCGGCCAGGACCGCCGCGATCCGATCACGGAGCCGACCTAACGGGTCGCGGACAATGCACTTCGAGAACTGGTCGCACTCGTGGTCGCCGTGCGCGCAGGCGGTCATCGTCAACGGGCCATCGATGGCTTCGAGGACCGCAGCCACCGAGGTCGCCGCCGGAGACTGCGCGAGCTCGTAACCGCCGTGCGAGCCTTGATGCGAGACGAGCAAGCCCGACCGTACGAGCCGCGTCAGCACCTTGGCCATCAGGTCGATTGGAATGTCATAGCCTTCGGCGATCTCCCTGGCAGTGGCCGCGCGACGCTCCGGGTCGGAGGCGAGATGCTTCATCGCCATCAAGGCGTAATCCGTTCTTTTAGAAAGCCTTAGCATTATCGTCTCAGATATACGACCAATCTGGTCGCATCTTAATACGAACCCGGGAGTGATGCAACCACGGCTGTCACCGCTCTCGTGATTTCGAGATGCTCAGGCACGTAACCATGAGCTCGGAAAATCAGTGCGAGGGCGGACCCAGAATCGTCGCCACGACCATGGCGTGGCGCAGATTGCGGGGCCGCCTGAGCCATTGCGCTATTTCGCCACTGTCTGCAGGCTTCAGACTTCGCTTGCGAGCCTCAAACGAGGCTGACTCTTTTGACGACCGCGCCTGGCGGCCCGGAAGAATGGCCAACTCCTTCGTCACTTTGTCGTCGGCGTTCCCCTTCACTGCCGTAGACCTGCTGGCCCGCCGTTGTCGGGAGCTGCGATCGCTTCGCGCATTGAGGAGTCAGCCTGGATGTTCTTCATCCGGTAGTAGTCCATGATGCCGAGGTTGCCTTGCATGAATGCCGCGGCCATGGCGCGGGGCACTTCGGCCTCCGCCTCGACCACGCGCGCACGCATTTCCTGCTCGAGCGCGACCGCCATCGCCCGGCGCTCTTCCGCCTTTGCCTGCGCGATCTGCTTGTCTGCATTCGCCTGGTCGATCTGCAGCTTGGCGCCGATGTTCTCGCCAACATTCACATCGGCAATGTCGATGGAGAGGATCTCGTACGCCGTCCCGGCATCGAGGCCGCGGGCCAGGATGTTCTTCGAGATGTGATTCGGGTTTTCGAGGACGTCCTTGTGCGTGGTGGCAGACCCGATGGTACTCACCATGCCCTCGCCCACACGAGCGATGATGGTTTCCTCGCCGGCGCCGCCGACCAGCCGATCGAGATTGGTCCGGACGGTGACACGTGAGACGGCGACGAGTTGAATCCCGTCCTTCGCGACCGCCGCGATCGATGCCGTTTCGATGACCTTGGGAATCACTGACATCTTCACGGCTTCGAGCACGTCGCGCCCTGCGAGGTCGATGGCCGCGGCTCGCCGGAACGGCATCGCGATGTTGGCCTTGTCGGCAGAGATGAGCGCATTCACGACCCGAACGACATTCCCTCCGGCGAGGTAGTGCGCTTCGAGCTCGTTGATCGAGACTCCCTGCAGTCCGGCTTTCACCGCACTGATATGGGCGTTCACGATGGTGGCCGGCGGGACGCGCCGGAGCCGCATGCCGACGAGCGTGAAGAGCCCGACATACGCCCCCGACGACCACGCGGCGATCCAGAGCGGCACCGGAACGAAATACAGTCCAAAGCTGAGCGCCGCGACCGCGACCATCAACAAGCCCATTGCGCCGAACGCGCCGGTTTCTAGCCCACTCATGGTGTTCCCCTCTCGGATGTCACGCGGCGTGGCGCTGCCGGACGACAATCCGGTTCCCATCCACCCGCGTCACTTCAATGTCTGCCAGTGCTTCGATGAACCCGCCGTCCGACACGACGTCGAGGCGCGTCCCCGCGATCTCGGCGATGCCCGCCGGCCGCAGCGGCGACACGGCGGTTCCCGTCCGACCCAGCCACGAACGATCGGTCTCCGGCGCCGTGGCGTATCCAAGATCGCCGTTCATGTTCTCGTTGAGCACGAAACGGCGGCCGTACGGGAGGTGCGGCAGTGCGCGCATCAATACGAGCCCGCCGCCGATGGCGAGCAGCACCGAGATCGCCACGCGCCCAAGTGCCCCAATGACCATCGCGGACGTCGCGCCCGCTCCCACGAGCGTCATGCTGAGCCCCGCCACGAGAGCGACAACCCCGACGATGCCCACAACTCCGAAGCCGGGAATCACGAACACCTCGGCTGCGATCAGGAGCGTCCCCGCCCCGACCAGCAGCAGTTCTTCCCATCCCGTGAGCTGGACGAGCCAATGGCCCCAGAACAACAAGGCGAACGACAACAGGCCAACCACGCCTGGGAGGCCGAAGCCCGGGGTTCGCAATTCGACGAGGATTCCGAGGAGTCCGATTGTCATGAGCAGCGAGGCCACCGTCGGATTCGTCAGGAATCTCACGAGGGTCTCCGCCCACGTCTGCGATGTGCGCCGCACGTCGGCATCGCCCAAGCCGACCACGACGAGCGCGGCTTCCAACGTGTCGGCGTTGAACTCCACGACGTCGTGGGCGGTCGCTTCGGACGTGGTGAGTGTCAGGAGCTTACCCTTCTCCACAATGCCCGGGATCTCGACGTCGACATCGACCATGGCTTCCGCGAACTCGGCCGGGCGACCGCGGCGCTCGGCCGTCGCCGCGTATTCCTTTCGCAGGTAGGACACGGACTTCTCGTCTGCGGCTTGCGGCTTGGCGCCGCCACTGATCACCGGCATGGCCGCACCGATCGTGCCGCCCGTCGTCATCACGATCGTCTCGGTTGCGAGCGCAAGGAGTGCGCCAGCGGAAATGGCGCGCGGGTTGATGAAGGCGATCGTCCGTATGCGCGCCTGAAGAAGGGCGTCGCGCATCACGATCGCCGCGTCGACTCGTCCTCCGAAGGTGTTGATGTCGAGCAACACGGCCGCAGCGCCCGCCTGCTCGGCGTCGCGGATGGTCCGCGCCAGGAACGGGGCGAGGCCCAGATCAATCACGCCCTCGATCGGCACGACATAGACCAACGGGCGCGACGTCTGCGCCGAAGACCCCCCGCTCGCGAGCCCCGTGAGCAGCAACACACACGCGGCGATCGCCCGCCACGGGACCGCGAGCGCCGCCGACACAGTGACGACAAAGATGGAGGGCATGGAGACTCGTTCGCCGGGACTACGTTCTCGCGGCGTACAATCGAATACTCCTCCGCCTGGCCACCGTGTGTCTGTGCCGTTCCGCACAGGCACATCACTGTGACCGCGAATCCGGTGGCGGCAGGGCGCCTTTCATACCGCGCTGTGCGATCGAGAACAGCGGATTGCAGATCGCGTCGCTACAGTCTGCGATGTCGGTAGTGGTGCCGTGTCGAGAACCATATGCTGCTGATCGTCGGCGTCCTGACTTGAATTACGCGTCCGACGACATACCCGCCCGGCTGCCGAGAGCGCTGGTCGAGCGCCTGACGCGACCGTTCTCACGTTTCCTGCGCATCGAGACGGCCGCGGGGGCCGTCTTGCTGGCATCGACACTCGTGGCCCTGCTCCTTTCGAACTCTCGGTGGGCTGATGCATATCTGACGCTGTGGGAGACGCACGCCGGCCTTCAGATCGGTTCGCATGAAGTCGCGCGGTCGGTGAAGGAGTGGATCAACGACGGATTGATGACCCTCTTCTTCTTCCTCGTCGCGCTCGAACTGAAGCGCGAGCTTGTGCTTGGTGAGCTGGGCCAACCGCGAGTCGCCGCCTTATCCATTGCAGCGGCGGTTGGCGGAATGCTCGTACCGGCGGCCGTCTATCTGATGTTGCAATCAGGTCAGCCGGGAGGAGCCGGCTGGGGCACCGTCATGGCGACCGACACCGCGTTCGTCATCGGCTGCCTCGCGCTGCTGGGGCAGCGGATTCCGCCGAGCCTTCGCGTCTTCATGCTGTCCCTGGCCATCACCGATGACATCGGCGCCATCCTGGTCGTGGCCGTTGGCTATACCCAACACGTCGCGTGGTGGCCGCTTGCGCTCGGGATGAGCGGTTGCATCCTCGTGCGTGGCATGTCCGCTCTCGGCATTCGCAGCGTGCCGCTGTATTTTCTCGTCGGCGGAATGGTCTGGGCCGCGATTGACGCTTCGGGTATCCACGCGACCGTCACCGGCGTGGTGCTCGGGCTGATGACACCGGCTCGCCGATGGGTCAGCGACGATCGTCTGTATGCGCTCCTGGATCAGGTCATTGCGCATCCGTCACTGCGCAGCGGCAGTGGAATCACACCGGACCGCCGCACACTGCAGGTCGCCGAAATCGCCGCGCGTGAAGCGTTGTCGCCTCTCGAACGACTGGAGTTGGGACTGCACCCATGGGTGGGATTCGTCGTCATGCCCCTTTTCGCGCTGGCGAACGCAGGAATGCCGATCTCAGGAGGCCAGTGGGACAGCCCTGTGGCGGTAGCGGTGTTTGGCGGGTTCGTCCTCGGCAAGCCCCTTGGTGTCCTCGCGTTCAGCTGGCTAGCCGTGCGCTGGGGCATCGCGAGACGTCCGCCTGACCTTGGGTGGAGGCTGGTGGCTGGCGGAGGGATGCTCGCCGGTATCGGCTTCACAATGGCGCTGTTCATCGCCAATCTGGCCTTCAGACCCGAGCTGATCGGCGAAGCCAAGGTGGGTATCTTCGCAGCATCAGTCGTGTCTGCTGCGGCGGGTCTGGCGCTGTTGGGCACGTCACCTCGGGTGTCTCGCGAATCCCCCGCCCATCCCTAGCCCATCAGGAGTATATCCGTGGCGGGGCGCCATCGTCGGTCATGATCGCCTCGACGAGAGCCTGGTCGTACGGGTTGTCGTTCGATCCGGCGCGCTGCAGCTCCTCGATCCGTGCTACTGCTTCGCGTCGGAGTATCTGCGCATCTCCGGCAATGCGAATCTCACCCGCCCGCTCCGGGTGCGGGACACGACGATCGATCGCTCTGATGAGCTCACGGAGCGCGGAATGAATGCGGCTCGGTGTGGATACGCCGCTGAGCCTCTTCTCGGTCATTGGACACGCTCACACTCCGCTGCTCCGCAGGCTACCGTTCTCAGCCGGGTTGGAGCCCGCCCGGCAGACGCCCGCATCGCCGGAGGTCGCGATTCGAGGCTGGGTGAAAGCGTATCGCCGATAAGTCAACCGGCACTGTTTCAGACCGCACATGCTCGCGTAGCTCTCACCGCAAGTCAGTGTTCCAGACGGCCCCCGTCGAGGACTCGATGGCGGTCCTCGGGTTCGCTGCCATCGCTTTCAGAGCGACCGACAGTCGTATGACATTCAGACGGTAATACAACGCTTCGTCAAAGTGCCCGCCCGCGACGGAAGCAAATAGCGGGTGCGCGGTCGTAGATACCACTTGCTTGTGACCGTGTCGGTCGTTGAGCCACCTGAATAGTCGCGTTTGTTCTTGTTGACGTAACGATGCCACATCCCGCAACACGAGTGCGCCGGACGAGGTCGCTGGGAGTTCAGGTAGCGATTGTGAGCACGTCCAGACTACGGGCGTGCGGAGATGCGGCTTGAGGAGCGACAGAACGGTCTCCGTCACCTCCTCCGGACCTTCGAGTAGCATCGAGTGGTGGCGCAGACAAACACGGCGCAATTCGTGAGTCGAGGCAAGACGGAACGTGCCCGACCACCGATTGAAAAACGAACCGCGTCGTCACGCTTCACACGCCGTGGTCGGG
>JALDXQ010000028.1:0-50122 GCA_032156805.1 Acidobacteriota bacterium | reverse complement strand
TCGACAAACATCTTGCTGGCGCCCATGGCCATCACATGCCCGCCCTGGAATGACTGTGCTGCGTCGGCGGACGCCTGGATCTTGATATTGCGCGTCAGCAAACCGACTTCGCCACGTTCATCCACGTCGAACGTGATTTTGCCGAAGTGCATGTACTCCAGCTTTCGATCGAGCGTGATCGTGTTCCCTTTGATCGCCGAAATGGTTCGCTTCTCGGCCTGCCGGGGATCGAAATCCGTGGACGCGAGGACGATCTCGTCACCGGTCCGCCAGCCAGCAGCGTCCAGGACCTGTATGGAGCTGCTGCCTGCCGCGGCTGTTTGTGCCAGCTTGGTCCAGGTGAGCGTCCGATCGCCGTGCAGGTTCAGGGTTCCGCCCATGATCATGATTCCGCGGTCACCCATATCCTTCATCGGCTCTTCATCACGGACGTTATTGGTGAGGGTAATGGTCGCCTTGCGCGTGTGGGGGCTGGCCGCGGTGCCGATTTCCAGTTCCCCAAGCAACACGACCCACTCGGTGGTCAGTTCAAGGTCGCGATTGTTTGCGAAGCTGAGCTTGCCTTCGATCGTCAGACTGCCCAGCGCCGGCGGAGTGACGTCGAGGACGACGTGCGTGCCCGCGGGAATGGTGACCTTGTCACCGGCGCGGGGCACGCGTCGGTCTGGCCAGGTGGCAGCATCAGACCAGCGGCTCGCCGCCGGCGATCCAGCATTCTGAGCCTGAACGACAGCGAATGCGCCGACGAGCAGGACTGCTGGCAGGAGCGAAGCAAGAAGGAACGAGCAATGTCGCGTACTCACGGAATCAACCCTCCGTACTCAATGATGACCGAGAACCGCAGCGGCAACGCGGAGCGCGATCCGGGCGCCCAGCACACGTCGAACCCAAAGAGAGTAGCCGATTCCGAGGATCCAGGGTGTGCGGCTCCTGCTCGCCCCGGTGCACGGGCAGATGACCCTCGGAATAGCGCCGATGATAGTGCCGGGGCGCCGTTCGTCAACGCGTGTCCAGAATCGGCGTCGCGAACCCCGTACTGTCCCAGAACTAAATCGGTTTCAATGGCGCGTTTGGCGTGCTCCCAACCTGCCGAGGACGCCTTATCTGAGACGATGCCGTCGTGGCCGGTGCATGCTCCGACGGCGAGAAGACGGGAGGCCGAGTATGGGTTTACGGAACCTCTGGCGTGGGTCTTGGGCTCAGACGTCCGACCCGCAGATTAAGAGTCGTTCCAATCCCACCAGATCTTCGAGGAAATCGAAGGATTCTGGCGATTGATTGTGCAGACGGCAACGTCTCGCGGCAGATCGCTGCATCCGGACGCAACCGTGACGCGCGTCGGCCGGCGCCATTCAATTCGAATGGCGCCGCACCTTTGGACGCTCCTACTCGACGACCGTAATTCTGTCGGGCGCCCAGCCTCCGTGGAAGCCGAACGGCACCCGAACAGGCAGACGGATCGTCGCGATCGGCGCCTCCATGAAGTGCTGAGCATCGAGGATCACGACGTCGCTGAGATCCCGTTCCGGGTCGTAGACATAGGACATGACCCAGCCTTCGTCCTCCGCGGTGGCGCCCGGCTTCCGCACGAAAACGGGTTCCGCCGTCATCCGGCCACGACCGTAGTCATGGACCTCGGTCGTCTGTCGCTGCATGTCGTGCTTCATCGCCGGGCCGAAGGTCACGTCGTTGCCCCAGTGCGCACTGTAGACATAGCGAAACGGTTGGCCACTGTGTCGTCCGTTGATCCGCATGAACTCGTCGCCGCGGTCGTCGATAACGGTCTCGGTCAATTTCCCGGACCTGCGATCGAGCGTCCACCGGACCAGGATCGGCGCGCCTTCGTTCGGGCCGTTCTGATCCGTGAAGAACATCCGTGGATGCTTGGCCAGGTCGATGACGGTGAGATCGCCTTCGTCATAGGCGTTGGCAAAATGGAAAGCAAAGCAGCGCGGCGCCTCGAACCACTGGATGCGCGACACGTCGCCGTTGCGCGGCAGCAAGCCAATGCGGGAGTCGCGGTGCTCGTCCCAAAGCCACGGGAAGTCGGTGTGCGAGAGCTCCGGCTGAAACGTCACCGGGAAGTCGGGGACGATGATGAAGGACTGCGTGAAGGCCATGTCGTGGATGAGCGGAATGTGCGGCAAGTCGATTCGTGCCTTGGTCGTGGCGCGCCCGTCGCGGTCGACTGAGATGTAGCGGATCGGCTGAAACGGTTCATAGGCCAACGCGTGGTGCTCGCCTGTGATCGGATCGAAGTGCGGGTGACCTGTAAACCCCGCTTCGAGCGTGCCGTCGAAATCGGTCCGGCGGATGCTCGCGAGTTCGTAGTCGAGTTCGACGGGGATGCTGCCGGCCTCGACGACCGCACACAGTTTGCCGCCGACGTTCATCAGGTTCGTATTGACGTTGCCGTCACGTGTCCCCTCACCGGGCCCAGCAAGCGGTTTGCGGCTCAAGACCTTGGCAGCATTCCGATCAAGGACGAAGCGGCTGCGGAACCATTCCGCCTTGCCGCCGCGCAACCGCAGGCCGTGGGCCATGCCAGAACCGGCAAACCAGTGATGACGTGCGAGGCGCACCTGGTCCAGGTCATCGATCGGATTGGGACCGATCCGTAAAAAGCGCCCCGTGAGTGCTTCCGGAATCTGGCCGATCACCTCGAGATCGAAGGAGGTGACCTCGCTCTTGAGCGGAGCAAAGTTTGCCGCCACGTACGGCGCGCCAGTGCTGTTCGCAGAGGGAAGTGTTGCGGTCGTCGGGTTCATCATCGTCTCCTTCTTCATCGCTAGTGGCCGGCGGCTCTATTCAAGTCGTCGAACATCGCCTGGTTGACTGCGTGCAGCCGCGGTGCGAGAAGTGCGCGTCCCAACCAGGGGAGCGGTCCCACCTGGGTTTCGTGGCTGACGACGACGGTGCTCGCGCCGTCGGGTGTGGCGCGGAGCGTGAAGGCGCGCTCGGCACGCACGCCTGTCCCGTCGGCGGTGATGGCAAACGTTCGCGGTCGCTCGTTCACCACGACAGTGCTGCGTAGTTCGACCGGGTGCGCTTTCCATCGGAAGACGAAAGGTTGGGCCGCACCACCTGGTGATTCGACACGGACCCACTGACAGATGCGCCACCACGACGGCCAGCGCTCGACATCCGTCAGCAGATCCCACACTCGTTCGACCGGTGCGTGGATCAGCGCGGCGTTGCGAACCTCGATCGGCACCCCTGGTGTCGAGCGATCGTGGCGGAGCATGCAACTCAGAATGAAGTTGGTGAGTCGGCGGAACGGGGGGCGCAACAGTGCACCGCCGTTCCAACGCCCCACCTCGAACACCGCCTTCGGGTGACTGAACGCGCGGAAGCCCTCGATACCGTGATACGCGCCAAAGCCGCTCGCCCCGACGCCGCCAAACGGGAGATCGTCTTGCGGGTAATGCAGGAGCGTCCCGTTGATGGTCACGCCGCCCGAAGTCGTTCGCGTGAGCACCTGTCGCCGATTCGTTGCGGATGATCCGAAGTAGTACAGCGCGAGCGGCCGCGGGCGAGCATTGACAAAGCCAATCGCCTCGGTCAGATCTCGATACGTCACGATCGGCAGCACAGGCCCGAAGATTTCCTCCTGCATAATCCGCATGTCGTCATGCACGTCGAGCACGAGTGTTGGCAGGAGCGTGTGCGGGCGACGTGCCGCCTGCTCGGGTGACGGTCCGGTCTCGATGACTTGCGCGCCCTTCGCTCTCGCGTCGTCGAGGAGCGCGCGCAGTCTCTCGTAGTGCCGCACGTTGACGATGGAGGTGTAGTCCGCGCTGGCCGGTCCCTCCGGGTAGAGCGCTGCGACGGCGTTGCCCCAGGCCTCGACGAACGCGTCGAGGTCACTCTCGGGCAACAGCAGGTAGTCCGGCGCGACGCACGTCTGGCCGGCGTTTGCCAACTTGCCGTAGGCGATGTCGGTCGCGACGCGTGCGAGCGGCTGGCCGCGATCGACAAGCACCGGGGACTTGCCCCCAAGCTCCAGCGTCACCGGCACGAGATGCTCGCTGGCGGCCCGCATGACCGCGCGACCAACGTTGGTACTCCCCGTGAAGAAGAGGTGATCGAACGGGAGCGCCGCGAAGGCCGCGCCAACGGCGGCGTCGCCTGTGACGACGGCAACTTCGTCCTCGGAGAAGGTGTCGGCGAGCATTGCCGCCAGAAGTTCGCTCGTCGCCGGCGTGAGCTCCGACGGTTTGATCAGTGCTCGATTGCCCGCGGCCAGCGCGGTCGCGAGCGGCATCAGCGCGAGCGAGAAGGGGTAGTTCCAGGGAGCGACGATGCCGACGACGCCGAGCGGCTGATACTCGACGTAGGAGCGTGCGAAACGCATCGGAAGCGCGACGTGCCGGCGCTCGCGCCGCATGAAGCGCCGCAGGTTCTTGTGCAGGTAGTCGAGACCCCACGTGACCACCAGCATTTCCATGATCGCGGTCTCGTGCCGGGAGCGGTGACCGAAGTCGGCATCGAGCGCCGCTTCAAAGTCCGCTCTTCGCGCCAGCAGCGCCGCACGCAGCTTCTTCAGATTGGTGCGGCGTTCGGCGAGAGACGGTGGCCCGTGTTGCAAGAAGGCCGCACGCTGACGGGCAAGCAGCGTGGAAAGCGTCTCCTGCGGCGTGACGGTGGGCTGCAGCATTGTCGCCATGTGACGCTCACACAGCGACGGCCGCGCCCGCGCGACAGAACTCGAGCAGGTCGCCGTTGAGGCGGTCCTTGAGAGTGGTCGTGAGCCCGTGCCCAGCGCCTTCGTAGATCTTGAGCGTCGCCTGCTTGACGATCTTCGCGGCCAGGCGCGCGGACGCGCCGATCGGCACAATCTGGTCGTCGTCGCCATGGACGATCAGCGTCGGGACATCGATTTTCTTGAGGTCCTCGGTCAGGTCCGTTTCCGAGAAGACCTTGATGCAGTCATACGCGTTCTTGAGGCCGGCTTGCATCCCGAGCAGCCAGAACGTGTCGAGGGCGCCTTGCGACACTGAGGCGCCCGCCCGATTTGCTCCGAAGAACGGCAGGCTCAGGTCCTTGAAGAACTGCGAGCGGTCCTTCAGCACGCCGGCACGGATGTCGTCGAAGACCTTCAGCGGCAGGCCACCTGGATTGGCCGGCGTCTGGAGCATGAGTGGCGTGATCGCGCCAACGAGGACGACCTTTGCGACGCGCGTCGTGCCGTGCCGGCCGATGTAGCGGGCGATCTCGCCTCCGCCGGTGGAGTGCCCAACGTGAATCGCTCCTCTGAGATCGAGCGCCTGTATGAGCGCGGCCAGATCGTCGGCGTACGTATCCATGTCGTTGCCGGTCCAGGGCTGGCTCGACCGGCCGTGACCGCGCCGATCGTGCGCGATGCAACGGAACCCGTGCGACGCGAGGAACAGCATCTGGTCCTCCCACGCATCGGAACTCAGGGGCCATCCGTGGCTGAAGACGACGGGTTGGCCCGTGCCCCAGTCCTTGAAGTAGATCCGCGTGCCGTCCTTCGTCGTGAACCAGTTCATCGCGCCATCCCCTTTCGGTCGGAGCGTTCACGATCGACTGGAGCACGGCGCGCGCCATCGACGCAGACCGCGATTTATTGAGAGAAATGCCGGAGTGCGCGAGAGTGATCAGCGATGTCGCGTCGAGTTCGACGCGGGGACTGTCGAAGAACTCGATCGTCTGAAGGATCCTTTAGGTTGCAACCGCCTCTGACGCTGGCATGATTGCGGTCATCATGAAGCGGCAAGTGGACGACACGCTGGATTTCCTCAACGGGGGTGGCGAGATGGGCGAGCGCATCCGCGCCCATGACTGGTCTCGCACCACGCTGGGTTCATTTGAGACCTGGCCACAGAGTCTCAAGACGGCGTTGAAGATTGCCCTCAACACACGCCATCCGATCTGGATGGGCTGGGGCAGTGAGCTTGTCTTCCTTTACAACGCTGCCTACATACCTCTGATCGGGAAGAGACATGAGTGGGCGCTCGGCGCATCTGCCCGCGACGTCTGGAAGGAAAGCTGGGAAGAGCATCTCGGCCCGCAAGCGGATGCGGTACTCGTTCGTGGCGAGGCATCCTGGAACGAGCAACATCAATTGATCGCGTATCGCAACGGATATGCGGAGGAGGTCTACTTCACGTATTCGTACAGCCCACTGCCGGCGGACGAGGGGGGCGTCGGCGGCCTGTTTTGCGCGTGCACGGAAGATACGCGGAAAGTGTTGGGCGAGCGGCGGCTGGCGGCGCTTCGTCATCTTGCTGCTGCCACCGCTGATGCACGGAGCGAAGCTCAGGCTGCTCTCATTGCGGCGCGCACGCTGGCTGAACACGACGCCGACGTGTCGTTTGCCTTGATCTATTTGAGTTCAGCCGACGGATCAACCGCGCGGCTCGCGCCAGGCAGTACCGACCCTCGCTGGGCCCCAACAGAGATTTCGTTGATCGGCAATGGCGACGAACGCAGCGTGGACTCGTGGCCCTTGAGAGCAGCGATGGACGAAGGCATGCAGGTGCTGCGTGACCTCGCCCCTGAACGCTGCCTGCCCGGCGGGCGATGGCCCGAGGCGACGTCGGTGGCCGCGGTGGCACCGCTGGCGAAGGCTGGGGACGCGACACCTCGCGGGTTTCTTGTCGTCGGTGCAAGTCCGCGTCTGCCGTTTGACGAGCACTACCGATCCTTTTTCGAGCTGCTGGCACGCGGGACGGCGGATACCCTCTCGAACGCTCACGCCTATGAAGAGGAGCGGAAGCGCGCCGAGGCGCTCGCCGAGCTGGACCGGGCCAAGACGGCGTTCTTCTCGAACGTGAGCCACGAATTCCGTACTCCGCTCACGCTCATGCTCGGTCCCGTGGAGGAGTTGCTGGCTGAGAGCCATGCGGATTTCTCGACCTCCGCAAAAGGCCAACTGGAGATCGTCAAGCGTAACGGGCTGCGGCTCTTGCGGCTGGTGAACAGCCTCCTGGATTTCTCCCGCATTGAAGCTGGCCGCGTGCAGGCGCGATACGAGCCGACCGATCTGCCGGCCTTCACCGCGGAACTGGCCAGTTCTTTTCGATCGGCCACTGAACGAGCCGGCTTGAAACTGATCGTCGATTGTCCACCACTGTCGGAACAGGTCTACGTCGACCGTGATATGTGGGAAAAGATCGTGCTCAACCTGATCTCCAATGCCTTCAAATTCACGTTTGACGGCGAGATCGTCGTGATGATGCGCCATAGGAGCGGCGCCGCCGAACTTGTCGTGCGGGACACGGGAGTCGGCATTCCAGCCGAAGCACTACCGAAATTGTTCGAGCGTTTCTATCGCGTCGAGAACATGCGGAGCCGCACCCATGAAGGTAGCGGGATCGGTCTGGCCCTGGTCCAGGAGCTCGTCAAGCTCCACAGCGGATCGGTGCGTGCCGACAGCAACATGGGCGAAGGGAGTTCGTTCAGCGTCACTATCCCGTTCGGGTACACGCATCTCCCGGCGGACCAAATCGGCGGCGCGCGCACCCTGGCCTCCACTGGTGTGGGAGTAAGTCCTTTTGTGGAAGAAGCACTCCGTTGGCTGCCGGCTGGTTCACAAGACGAACACGACGAAGCGCGGGCGCAGGACGAAGTTGCACGGAGCCGCCCCCGCATCCTGGTGGTCGATGACAACGCCGACATGCGGCAGTATGTGGCACGTCTGTTGAGCGAACGTTATGAAGTCGAAACGGCGGCAGACGGCCAGGCCGCGTTGACGGCGGTGCATGCGCAAAGACCTGATCTGCTACTGAGTGATGTGATGCTGCCCAGGCTCGACGGGTTCGGGCTACTGCGAGCGTTGCGCCACGATCCGTCGTTGAAGACGCTGCCGGTCATTCTGCTCTCCGCCCGAGCCGGGGAAGAATCACGCGTAGAAGGCCTGGAGCACGGTGCCGACGACTATCTGATCAAGCCATTCAGCGCCCGCGAGCTGCTCGCGCGAGTGCAAGCGCATCTTGATCTGACGCATCTTCGCCAGGAGAGCGATGCGCTGAAGGTGCGACACATGAACGAGGATCGCAAACGAGCGGAAGCGCGCCTCCAGGAGAGCGAGGAGCGGTGGCGGGCCGTGTTCGAAAACTCCGCTGTCGGTATCGCCTTGACAGACTTGAGCGGCCGTTTTCTTGCCACCAATTCCGCCTACGAAAGGATGCTTGGCTACAGCGCGGATGAATTCCAGGCTCTGAGTTTCACAGACATTACTCACGAGGATGACCAGGACCGCAATCGTGTACTCGTCACGGAGCTCCTCTCGGGAATCCGGGATCAGTTCCAAATCGAGAAGCGCTACCGGCGCAAGGATGGCACCGCGATCTGGGTGAGGAACAGCGTGTCACTTGCTCCCGGTAGCGAGAACGTGCCCGTGGCCATCATGGCGATCGTCGAAGACATCATGGATCGGAAGCGAGCGGAGGAACTGCTGCGTTCGAGCGAGCGGCGGCTACGCGCGATCGTGGAGAACATCCCAGCCTCAATCGCGATCCACGGCCCATCGGGGGAACTCGAATTCGAAAACCGGACCGCTCGGGAATACCACGGCCGCACTTCTGACGACGTAGAACAGTCGCCGGCCAGCTTGGTACATCCCGACGATCTGGCGGCGCTCGTCGCCGCACAGCAGCGCGCGTTAACGACGGGCGAGCCGCTGGAATTCGAACTGCGAGTGCGGCGCGCCGACGGAGCGTACCGGTGGTTCCACATGCGGTCCCGCCGCTCGAGCGATGACCACGACGGCTCCTCTCGCTGGTACACCGTTGGAACCGACATCCATGACAGGAAGACAGCCGAGGAGGCCCTACGTCACGCGGCCACCGAGCGCAGTCTTGCCGAGGAGGCACTCCGCGAAAGCGAGCGCCATTCGCGCCTGATCGTTGACAGCATCCCAGGCTTGTTCGGACTCTTGACCGCAGACGGTCACCTCGAGTTCCTCAACCGCCAGGTCCTGGACTATACCGGAATGACGCTGGAGGAGCTGAAACGATCGGGGACACGCGACACCATTCACCCGGATGATCTGCCCCACGTCATGCAGGTCTTCACGCAGTCGATCGCCGCAGGCCGTCCATACGAGATGGTGTGGCGATTCCGGCGCTCGGACGGTGTCTATCGCTGGTTCCAGAATAACGGCTTTCCCGTTCGCGACCCCGGCGGCCATATCGTTGGCTGGTGCGTGTTGATGACGGACATCGACGAGAGAAAGCGCGCCGAGGACGCGCTGCACCGCATGCAGGTACGGCTGTCACGCGCGACTCAGATCGCCGCGGTCGGTGAGATGACGGGGTCCATCGCGCACGAAGTCAATCAGCCCCTGACTGCGGTTGTAGCCAACGGACACGCCTGTCTGCGGTGGCTGTCAGCGTCGCCGCCGAATGTTGCCAAAGCCATCGAGGCCGCGGAACGAATCGTCAAGGACGGCAAGGACGCGGGCGAGGTCGTTCGGCGAGTACGCGCGTTGTTCAAACGGTCGGCAATCGAGAAGGTACAGCTCGATCTTGGCGAGGTCATTGGGGAGGTGCTTCGGCTGCTCGACAGCTACCCGGCGCGCAAACATGTGTCCCTGAATGTGATGTTGGACACCGATCTGCCGCCGGTCTTCGCCGATCGTGTCCAGTTGCAGCAGCTGTTGCTGAATCTCATGGTCAACGCCCTCGAGGCACTGGAGCCGGTCAGTGGCCGCCCGAAGCAGTTGTCGGTCCGATCAAAACGTGGCGAGCCGAGCGACGCTGTGATCCAGGTCTCGGACAACGGGATCGGTCTTGACGATGCCGGCGCGGCATTCGAACCTTTCGTGACCACCAAGCCGGAGGGCATGGGCCTGGGGCTGGCGATCTGCCGTTCGATCGTTGCGGCTCATGAGGGCACGCTGTCGGCCGAGCGCAACGCAGGTTTTGGCACGACGTTCACCATCACCTTGCCCCTTCGGCCGGAGGTGTCGCCGTGACAGCCGACCGTCAGGTCGTGTTCGTGGTCGATGACGACGCGCGTGTGCGCGAAGCGCTGTCGAGCCTCCTGGCCTCGGCCGGCCTCGAAGTGGCCGTGTTTGCCTCAGCCACCGAGTTCCTGAACGCAGACAAGCCTGACGCGGCCGCCTGCCTGGTCCTCGACCTCGAGCTCCCTGACATCAACGGGCTCGAACTGCAGAAGGAGCTTGCGGAACGGGAGGCACCGCCGATTGTGTTCATCACCGGGCACGGCGATATTCCTTCGTCGGTGAAAGCCATGAAGGCAGGCGCGATCGAGTTCCTCTCGAAGCCCTTCGGCGAGGAAGAGTTGCTACGAGCGATCGACGCGGCACTCGCACTCGATCGGGCTGATCGGCTCACACGCTCGGAACGAGCCACGTTGAACGATCGCTACGAGCGACTCACGCCGCGAGAGCGTGAGGTCCTCACCTTCGTCGTGGCTGGCTTTGCCAATAAGGTGACGGCAAGCGAGCTTGGGACCAGCGAGATTACGATCGGCGTCCATCGCGGGCAGATCATGCGCAAGATGGGCGCTCGTTCGTTGGCCGAACTGGTGAGATTGACCGACAAGCTCGGGATTCGTCCTCACGAGACTCGCTAAATGAACCTATAGTTGCCGGCCGCGCGTCCTCGTGCGTAGGATGCCATTGCGTGGCATTGCAGAAGAGGGACCTCATGTCGAATCTCGTTGTCGCAACGGTCGACGACGATCGCCGCGTTCGCGAATCCGTTCAGAGTGTTCTCGAATCCGCCGGATACGAAGCCATCAGTTTCGAGTCGGCAGAAACGTTTCTGTTGTCTGGCGCGCTGTCGAGCGTGGCATGCGTCATCGCAGACGTGCGTCTACCAGGCATCGACGGGACGGAGTTGCAACGGCGGATACGCCGCGAACGGCGTCAGCTGCCCGTCATCCTGATCACGGCTCATGATGACGATGAGGTGCGCGACCGTGCGTTGCGAGATGGCGCAGTGGCTTTCCTGGTGAAGCCGTTCGATGGCGGTGATTTGTTGGGACACGTCGCTCGGGCGACGAACGAGTCCTGACGATACGTGCTGGGAGTGCGGGGCATGGCTGGTCGACTGATTGGTCAGAGCGTGGCTTTCCGGGAAGTCACCGAGGCGATCGCACTGGTCGCGCCAGTGGATAGCGCTGTGCTGCTGTTCGGTGAGACGGGGACCGGCAAAGAGGTGATTGCGCGAGCGATTCACGACGCTGGACCGCGCCGGCATCAGCCATTCGTGGCCGTGAACTGCGCCGCGATTCCTGTCGGCCTGCTCGAAAGCGAACTGTTCGGCCACGAACGCGGTGCATTCACGGGCGCCATTTCGCAGACCGTCGGACGATTTCAGGCAGCGGACCGCGGCACGTTGTTCCTGGACGAGGTGGGCGATCTGCCGCTGGAACTGCAGCCCAAACTGCTCCGAGTACTCCAGGAGCAGCAGGTGGAGCGTCTGGGAAGCGGCGGCCGCGCGACGTCAGTGGACGTGCGAGTCATCGCCGCGACGAACCAGGACCTCGAGACGATGGTCCAGCAGCGTACCTTCCGCTCTGATCTCTTCTATCGCCTGAACGTATTCCCAGTGCGTGTCCCGCCGCTGCGCGAACGAACGGAAGACATTCCGCTTCTGGTCGCACACTTCGTTGGTGTGTTCGGCGAGCGTCAGCGCAAGTGCATCGAGGAGATTCCCGGTGCCCTCATTGATACGCTCGCACGCCATGCATGGCCGGGCAACGTCCGCGAGCTGCAGAACGTGATCGAACGCGCCGTGGTCGCAACGACCGGTCGAACGCTTCAAATGCCGAGGATGGGTTGCCGTGTCGACCGCCAGACGTCGTCAGCTCGGACGCTCGCACAAGTCGAGCGCGACCACATCATCGCAACCTTGCAGGCAACGAATTGGGTGCTTGGAGGCTGGGACGGCGCGGCGGCGCGGCTTGGTCTGTCCAGGACGACGCTGATATCAAGAATGCAACGCCTCGGTATCTCGGGTCGAAGCGACCCTGCGAACCAACCGACAGCGGCCAGCAGCGTTGGAAAGGGCCGAGCGAGTCCGTTGCCTGCAAGCAACTGATCCAACCTGTGAGCCCGTCGGCGACGTCAGGCTCCGTGCGCCGACGGCAACGGATGGGTGGCATGCTGAACTACCACTACCGCGCTGCGTAGAATGCGGACTCGGCGGAGTTCGCGGACAGTACGGGGTCGCTGCCAGAATATCAATGCGCCATCCGAGGCGAGCCGCCGGTTGAGCGTGTGCCATAACGGCCTTGCTCAAGATTAAGTTACACTCACTCCCTTCGTTCTTGGAGGCGTCGTCGGAAGCGGAAGCCGATGTCAGCCGCGCAGAAGGCAGCAGTGTCGAAGCGGATGAGGGCGTATTGGGCGGCGAGGGAGACCAGATGTCTCAAGATGACGACTCGGAGCCCGTTACCGTTTTTCGGACCAACGATCCGGGGTTACTGGCCGTTGCGCAGTCCCTGCTTGAGGACGCCGACATTCAGTTCTTCGTCGCGGGTCAGGCCGTCAGTGGCCTGTATCCTGGAGGTGTCACCGGTCCCTACGGTGTGCCAGAGATTCGCGTTGCTGCGCAGATCGCCGACGAGGCGCGAGACCTACTGAAGGGTCTCGGCTAATGACCGCTCTTCAGTAAGCTCATGGACCGCGTCCGGATTTACGCGGGTTCAGACAAACGCTGACAGTGCCGACGACAGCAGCAGACTGACCCTGGGGATTCGCTTCTCTCACAGCGGCGACTCTCGACGGGTTAACCTGTGGCTATCGCAAAGTCGATCCGTGCGAGACTTGCGCGTTTGAGTGAACTCGGAGGTCCTGCGTCGTCGCCGCGATCCGTCGAGAGCACGCACGAGAGTGTCGAACTCAGAGAAACACGGGCACCGAAAAGGCGCATATAGGCGTCGATGTACAGGAGGAGACTGCCAGCCGCGATCGCGGATTCCGCTTTCTAACTGTTTGTCTGGCGCGGTACACTCGCGTGCCGCGACATGCAAACCCACTCCGCTACGCAGACACAGAAGACGGCGTCGACTCCCCGCAGAAGCTCTGCTCCGGCGGCTCGATCGCTTCAGGCAGCTGAAGCCAGTTTCCACCCGATGCAAAAGCTGCAGCGCTCGGTCGGCAATCGAGGTGTCGAGAGATTGCTGCGCGCAAGGGCCGTTCAGCCGAAGCTGAGTATCAGCCGGCCCGGCGATGCGTTTGAACAGGAAGCGGGCCGCGTGGCGGACGAAGTCATGCGTATGACGGCACCGGCAGTGCAGCGCGCTTGCGGCCCATGTTCGAGCGGTGAAGCGCCCTGCTCGAAGTGCGCCTCCGAAGAAGAGGAGCTGGTGCGCCGCCGCGTCGAACCGTCCGGGGATAACCTGGATACATCTGTCCCCGACAACTTTCTTGATGATCTGGGTTCGGGCGAACCGTTGGATTCGTCCACCCGCGCGTTCTTCGAGCCTCGCTTTGGATACGATTTCGGCGCGGTACGCGTCCACACCGGCCCTCGCGCGGCGGATTCGGCGCGCTCGGTCAGTGCCCTGGCGTACACGGTGGGCAATGAGATCGTTTTCGGCGCCGGACAGTATGCGCCGGGCGGCGAGAGCGGCCGGTCGCTTCTGGCGCACGAACTCGTCCATGTGGTGCAGCAGAATGCAGGCCCTGTGGTTCAACGCAAGTGCAGCACATGCGAGGCGGAGGAGAACAAGCTTTGGCGCAGCCCGTCGGACGATCTTCCGCCGACGTCGATGAGGCTGGGGCCGGGTTCGACAGAAGACTGCGGCGATTCCAGCGTGCCGGATACCGGACTGAATTGCGAGGGAAGGAGCAAGGACGGTCAGGGTGAAGTGGCGTCCACCGGCGGCGGGTGGGAGTTGCGAAACTTCGACGTCGACAAGCATTTCGTAAAGCAGGAGCACAAGGATGCCTTGACGGCGATCGCACCTGCGCTGAAGGCGTTTCTCAGCGCCAATCCCGGTAAACAGATCAAGCTGACTGGCGAAGCCAGCACAACTCAAGGCGAGTGCTACAACATGCGGCTCTCGCGGCGCCGCGCGCGGTGTGTCGCGCGCGCCCTCGAGGGATTGGGAGTCCCAGCGATCTCGCTGGACGTGACCTGGATCGGCGACCGGGAATCCGAGAAAAGACTGGCGCTGAAGCCCGCGCCCACGGCAGCAGACATCGAAAACCCCACAGATCGCCGGGTACGAATCGAACTGGACGCGGTGCCGCAGCCGGACTGCCCGCCCGACGTCAAGCTGCGCGCGTCGAAAGAACTGGATTTCCGTTTCGGCTGCCTCTCCCGTACGTCGTTCTCGGTCGTGATCGCCGACAACACGCAGATGCCGATCTACCGTGAGTTCGTCTGGGACAAGATGTTGCCGTCCCGCAGCGACTGCGAGTTCTTCCCGAAGCTCGATCCGACCAGCACTATCAACACCTCTCTCTACAAGCCGGTGCGGCTGGCATGGACCAGCGATCCGCTCAGCCCGTCCGACTTTTCAAGCCTTGCGGTGCAGAAGTCCGTTCCCGTCGGACCGGACTCCGAGGACGTTCTCGCCTTGACCGGCAGCGGCGAAGAGATCTCCATCGATTTTCCGGGAACCTGGAACCCGCCTTCATGCGCGGACGATTTGAAGGCCGGAAAAACGCTGTCGACCGTCGGGATGCTCAGGCCGGTGGGTCCGGTTCAATGCGGACGGATGCCGGTGCCCAAAACCGTGGGGTGCGCCAAGCCGGGCAAAGACGATTGCTCCAACGATCGGCGAGAATCGAGCGCCACGCATTTCAAGGCAAAGTTCGAGACCTTGTCGCTCAAGGACAAGGCGATCGAATGGGTCGGCGACCAGTTTGACGGTTACGAGGTCCGCTTCCTGCAGATCGGCACCATCAAGACCGCGGCCGAAAAGAAGAAGAGTGGCGACGACATCTGGCGCCCCTTCCTCTTCACTGGAAAAGTGACCTCTGCTCCCGAAGGATGCGAACAGCGCGATTCCGCCGGGGACGCGCGCGGCGAGGCGACGACGTCTGATGAGGAGCGACTGGACGGCATCAATTTCCGTCCGGCGAGGCTGGTTCGTGTCGCGAACTCCAACGTCACCAAGCTATGGATCGGTGGAGTGGGCACGTTCATGCTCACCAGCGATGAATGCTCGTCGGGGGAAGAGGAAACCCTATACGGGTCGATCGAAGCCTATGGAGGTGTTCGCTGTCAGCCGCTGGAAATGGAGAAGCCGCCCTCAGAAGAAACCTGCAAGGACAGTTGTCCGGAGTCTCGACGAACGTGCGCGGATACCGGCTTCCTCTTCCGGTTCGGCCGCTTGGACCCGGCTAACGCACCGCCGGCGATGCAGAAAGTGATGCTCCAGACCGGGTGTGAGGCCCAGGCGGCGCGAGTCAACATCGGCACTGTCTCGAAGAAACCGATTTGGCGTCCATTTCACTGGGTCCAACTCGCCTCCTGCCCGTTCACAGTGCGCAAGGTGGACCTGCCCGGTGCTGCTGGCAAGGTGACTATCGGAGTAAAACCAAAATTCAAGTTCAAGTGGCCGCCCATCGGTGTCGACAAAGTATTCGAGACCGACGGCCTGCGGCTGGCTACCCGGAACGCCGACGATCCCGCCGCGCCTACGGAATTCCCGTCCGGCACCGAGCTGGGCCAGTACTGGCTGAGAGGAAGCGCGACGTCTTCCAGCATCGGTGTTTCGGGCGCAACGGTGACGCACTACGAGATGGGGACCACCGGCGCGCCGGTCGACTGGACCGGGTCCTGCCAGTCCTCGGACAAGGGCGTCCTTGTGCCCGCCGGGAAGGTCGAGTGCGGATTTGCTCCGGCGCCGGCACACGATCCGGCCCCCCCGGATACGTGTCCTTCCGGCCTAATCACGAAGGCAAGGAACCTTTCCTTCTTGGCGCTCAACCGTGGTTTGCTGAGCAGCCTCGGCAGCACTGCCGGGATCATTCAGGAGGTCGCCGACGCGGGCGGCACTCCTCATTACAAACTGGGTGAGGTTGTGAGAGACGCCCGCTTCATCGGGCAGGTGTACGGGCCGCGTGGACTCGAGCCAGTGGTTGTGGTGTTCGACATGAAGGTGCTGGCCATCACCCAGCTGCCTCGACGGATCGATATTCTCTTCACTGTTCTTTCCCGTCCCTGCGCTTATCTCTTGAACGGCGATCGCCTGCCGCTCCGCCTCTTCGAGTACAGCTGTGCCGAGAGCATCAGGCAAGGAGTGACGTACAAGATGGGCAATGATCTGCCGACACTGCCTCCACCGAAGCGCCCATGAGACGATCCGCGAATTTCAGTCTGTCGTGCTCTCAGCGACGACGTCCGACCTCGAGATCATAGAAGAGGAATCGGCGGCGTTGGAGGACCGGGCGGCGTGACGGGTGTGTTCACCACCGTCACGGTGCGCGTCCATGAGTCAAGGATCGTGGCCATTGCCTGCGCCTGCTGCGACGCAGTCGGCCCGCCAGCGGCCCCGGCGAGAAAGAGCGAGGTCAACCCCAGGCTGAGGACACCAGGCGGCGCCACAGTGACCACGCCCGCGATCGTAGGAGTTCCAGTAATCGGGAAGGCGAACGCCATGGGTACCGGCTTCATCCAGAAGGCGACGAATGCCTTGTCCATGGCGAGGCCCAGCGCTGCCACTCCCGACGGGCCGGCATTCTTGGCGACTGCGAACGCATCAGCGAGCGCCGAGGCGAGTGTGTTACCTGCCGTCGCCAGCAGCGCCGCTACCGGCTGAGTCGTGGCTGCAGCGGCATTCGTGGCATAGGTCCGATAGATGTCCGCCAGATCTGCGGCGGCATCGGCCTCGCTCGACGGGAAGCCGTTCGTGCCTTTGAACAGGTCCGTTAGCGGATCCTGAAGCTTCGGCTTGGCAAGCGCCATTACTCTGCCTTGACGACCGTCGTCAGCGACCGCGGGTTCGTGTTCGAGAGTAGCACCGGCGGGCCCGTGGGTCCAACGCCGCTCGGGTGCGTGTGCGTGTCGAAGATCTGGGTGACGAACGTCTTGGTCGCCAGTTCCTCGGTGGCGCCAGACGAGCCGCGCAGGACGATCTCGTTGGCTTGAACCGTGATCTTGTTGGCGTTCGGATCCATCACGATCTCGCAGCCACTCTTCGCGCGGAGGGTGACCTGCTCGCTCCCCTTTACATCGCTCAGGATGATCGTGATGCCGGACTTCGTCTTGATCACGCATTGATCCGGATAGTTCTGCTGCGCCTCCTGCGGAATCTCGCTCGTTCCGCCCGGCGCGGCCCACGAGCACCCCGACCAGATCGGATGCTCCAGGTCGCCTTCGACGAATTCGACCCAGACGAGATCGTTCACCTGGGGGATGAAGAAGAAGCCGATGTCCTTGCCCGCGTACGGGCTCGCCGGCCATGCCCACCCGGTGACCGCGTCGGCGAGAATGCTTGGCACGCGCACCTTCAAGCGCCCAAGCTGCAGCGGGTCATTCCGGTCGGCGACGATCCCGCGATACTTGCAGCAGTACTTCGCCTCGCCCCGCTCGATGAATCGCGCGATCTGTTCGTCCATCGCGCCTCACTCCGGGATGGGAATGCCGACGCGCAGCCGCTCGGTCCGCAGGTCCGCCTTTTTCAGGTACACGATGTCGACGGTCAGCTCGTTGTCGACGTTCGCCACCTGAACGCCGTTCACGTGCACCTCATCACCGAGGAACTTCTGCAGCGCGCGGTTTACCGCGAACTCAGTGACGGCGGCCAGCACATCGTTGTTCGGGTCGAACACGAGCTCGCGCAAACGCGTGCCGAAGTCGGGGAGGTTCACCCGTTCGCCAGGCGACGTGAGCAGCAGCTGCAGGATCTTGCTGCGAAGGAGCGAATTGCCGCTGTCGGCCTGCACGCGCCCCGCAGGGTCGATTCGAAACGGAAAGCCAGGTGCGGAGGGCGGCGCACCGCGCGTTCCCGCGCTCACGATGACCGTTGCGAGGATCGGCTGGACACTGACTCGCACGATGCGTGCAGGCAGGCTGAGCAGCGCGCCGCGGCGCGCGATCACCGTGAAGTAGACGTCGCCGCCTGCCGTGAAGCCGTCGACCACCGCAGCGAGTTCGTCATGACCGCCCAGCACCAGGCGGCGGAGCGGTTCGAGCGGATCCCCGCTCACGTACACGTCGAACCGGATGCTGAACTCGGCGATGTCGTCCGGGTAGGTCCACGTGAGCGAGACGCGGCCGCCGCCGATGTCCTCCCCGGCGAGATCCGCGGGCGCCGCCAGCTGGCTTTCGGCGGCGATGCCGAGCGTGGCGAACGTCCCGAGACAATAGGCGCAGGGCTCGAATCCCTCGCGGATAGCCTGCCCGACCGTGTCGGGCGCGAATGTCTTCCGGTGCGCAGGCAGGATCTCCGCGATCTGGCACTGCGGCCTGATGCGTGCCAGGTCGTGGAACTCGTTGCTGTTCTTGTTCCCGAGGTACGGCACTCAACGCTCCTTGAGCAGGGTGTCCACCGCGTAACGGCGAAAGGCCTGCAGCCACTCCGCATCGGGTGTCGACTCGTCGAGCAGGATCGCCTTGACGTCTTTCTTCTTCGGCGCGCGGACGACGGGCTCTTTGAGCGTCCGCAGCCTGGACGCATCCTTCAGCAACTCCTGCAGTTTCGTCCGCTCCTGCGGCTTCGGTGCCTTACTGTGCGTGATGACGACCTTGTCCCCGCGGGCAACGATGCCGGTCGCGGTCGGCGTTGTCTTCTGCACTTCCTGCAGAATCGCGTCGAGCGGCACGCCGTCGGCGTGCTCGCGGCTCAGCACCTCCACCGGCAGTGTCACCTCCTCGCGCAGTTCGGCGCGCACGAGGCGCTTCACCGGCACGGCGGCGTCGACCACGTCCCGGGCCAGCGGCAGATCGAGAAACGCGCGCAGCGGCTCGAGATCCTTGCGGGTGAACTTGTAACGTCCCATCGCTCTCCTCAATACCCTTTTTTCAGTTCGAGCACTGTCGCCCTCATGTTCGCTAGCTCGATGCTGAATCCCGTCGCGCTCAGCTCGACGAACACCTGCACTGACGTTGGAACCGACGACAGCGGCAGGAACAGGAACGGCGTGTCACTGCGGGCGAACATCAACTGCAGCGGAACCTCGACGCCGACCGGCTTGCGCCGCAGCGGCACCCGGATGTCGCGGTCCTGAATCTTGCCGACGTCGGGCGCGGTCTTCGGATCGGTCATCTGATCGTTGTAGAACGCGACGCGGATGGTGACGGCGGAATCAACCGGCGCCAGGGCCGGCAGGAAAAGATCGCCGGACCAGAAGACGATGTGCTTGCTGTCGCGCGCTGCCGGCGCGAGGCGAATGCCGCCGATGTGCGTGCTGGCGGTTCCGGTCAGCGCGGTGACGGGCGGAAGTGGCGCCGCCACCGTACCGCCGCTGCCAACGTGGCCACGGCGGTCCTCGATAACGAAGATCTGGTTGGGCTGCTCCTGATCGCCGGAGCGCGTCATCATGGCCAGCGGCGCGAAGTGATGGACGACGCCGCGGGCACGAGCGAAGTCGAGCTGCTCGATGCGCGCCTCGGGATTGAGCCCGGACGACTCGTCGCCGGCGAGAAAGCGCGTGCGGAAGTTCCAGAAGTCGCCGGCGCGCATACCGCGGCCGCCAAATCGCACACGCACGCCGTCGTTCAACGGGATCGACGCGGAATTGGTGGCGTCAGCCGGGTCGGGCGGAATCGGCACTCGAAAAGCATTCCAGCGCTCGATGCGCGGGCGGTCGGCGAGCGCAAAGGTGGTGAAGTTCGGCACGCGTGCCGCGGCCGGCAGTGTCGCCAGTTGCGCCCCGGTCGCGTTCTGTAGCGTGATCACGTTGCCGAACACCGACGCGACGCGATGCTCCTCGGCGCCGAACTCCTTGCGAATGAGCACAAACTCGCCGGGATGGAACGCCGACGCGTCCTCGACCTCCACGCGCGTCGAGCCGGGCGGAATCGGTTCGATCACGCGCTGGATGGTCGAGGCGTTGTCCTCCGACCAGCGGAACGTCGCCGCGCCGATCCCGCCCGGTTTGTCGATCTCCACCAGATAGAGCCGGTTTGCCTGCGCGGTGTACGCGCCCTCGGTGGCGAGGGTGCCGTCGCCGATGCCATTGCCAGTCGGGACCGTGCCGCCCTGTGCGACGCGCACCCGGTGCCGCACGCGCATCCGCGTCGTCGTGTCCGGCCCGCCGAGTGCCACTTCGCGAATCTCGGGGTCTTCGACGTACGTGACAGGCTCGGTCCATACGTCGAGGTACACGAAGTCCTTGCGTGTCGTTCCCGCTGCGGGTGGGGCGAGCGGCGGATCGTTCGGATCGGCCTGATCGGAATACAGTGCGTCCTTCACCTGCACGCACGGCAGCCCTTCGACGTACAGACGACCGGCGTTGTCGACGCTCGGCTCGCTGAGGTCGAATTCGGTGTTCATCAAATCGAGCAGGTTCTGGAAGAACTCGTCGTCATCCGACCCGCCGCCGTTGTCGTCGTCGGCGATGCCCTGGAATATCGTCAGCAGCGTCAGCTGGCTGACGAACCGCGCGAGCTCGGAGCCGCGGATGATGAAATTGTTTGTTCCCTGCGCGTCACGCATCGCATTGCTGCCGGCGCGCAGATCGTCGAAGTCCCACACGAGCGGAGTGGTCGCGTTCTGGTAGATCTGGAACCCGTATTTCTTCACCTGTTGCAGGTTGGCCGGGGTCCCCGTCGGCGCCGTGGCAACCGAGATCCGGCTCAGGAATTCGTTGGCGTCGGGGAGTTGAAGCGGCACGTCGCCCGAGGTCTTCACCGTCAGCGTCTGCGCGCGCGAGGCCTTCTTGCCGTCGGCATCGGTGACCTCCGCCGTGAACGAGAAGTCACCGCTGGCCGTCGGCGTACCGCTGATTCGGCCGGTGCGTGAGTCGTCGCCAGAGCCGCTGGGCGCCAGCGTCAGCCCGGCAGGCAGCGCGCCCTGGGTGATGGCCCACGTCATCGGCGTCTTGCCGCCATAGGTGAAGAGACTCCCGGAGTACGACTTGTTGACGACCGCAGCGCCGAGCGTGGTGGTCAGGATGCGGAAGCTGATATCGAGCGGCGAGGCAAACCCGGCGAGCCAGAAGTCGCGCGCGAAGGCCGTGTTGTTCACCTCCCACACAGAGCGATTTCCCGCGCTGTCTTCGATGAAGAACGTGAAGGTTCCCGGCACCTGCTCGTTGAGGCGGAAGCGGAGCGTGGCGAGGTCGTAGGTCGACAAGTCGCGAACGTTGGTGAGCGTCTTGGTCAGCGTGACCGGACCCGCATGCCCCGAGACGCGCAGGAAGGCGCGGCCTTGGTACGGACGATCGCGGCCGACGCGGATCGTGCCCTGCGGCGACGAAAGCGCCCAGCCGTTCACCGTCTCGAAGTCGTCGATGCTGTCACCTGGAAAATCGAGGAAAAAGAGCAACGGCCCGAAGATCATGTACAGCATCAGGCTGAGCAGGTCAGCCAGGCACGCGCCGATGATCGCTCCGATCGCCTCGTTGAGGTCCAGGCCTGTCGTATCCACCTGGTTGAGAATCAGCGACGGCGGCGGCGGAAATACCGGGTCGATCGCAAAGCCGCGGTTCGGGCTGCCATCGCCAAGCGCTTCACGGCCCATGCGGCGCGTGAACGAGACGGCAATATCCTGGTTCTCGTTCCAGTCGGAGTCGAGGATCACACGACCCTGCTGCATGTAGACGCCGAGGTAGTTCTTGAGTTCGTTGAACGTCTCGCGTGAGATGGCTCTTGACACGTCAGTTCACCTTGGCCGGATCGACCTGCTCGCGGCGCGTGTCGACGAGCACGGCGACGATGCCGGCAGGCAGCGCCCGCGGCAGACGCTGCGCCATGTTTTGAAATGCGCGCTCGCGCTCGGGCACGTCCTCGAACGCGTAGTCAACGGTGATGGAGTCCCCCGGCGCGAGGAAGCCGGCCGGGAACTTGAAACGCCCGCGTTGTGGGTCGATGCCGATGCGGCCGGCGGGCACCGGTGGCGCTGGGTTCCCGAGGTCGCGCAGTTCCGCCGCAAGTACCGCGGTGATCGGAGCGCCGTTCCGATAGATCGTCCAGCCGCGCACGGTTCCGTGATACTCGGCCAGCGACTTACCCAGGCGGAATGCGACCGACAGCGGTACACCGTCGAAGGCATCGCGCAACGGCGTCAGCGCACCATCGGTGGCGAAGGCGAACGCCTCCGGTACGAGCGGCGACACCGTCCCGGCGTTGGCGCCCTGCACGCGCGTCGCCGGGCCGAGCAGGTAGTCCACACCTACGTCTTCCGCGCGAGCGTCGAGCGCGACGAGATCGAGCCGGAACCGCCCGAGTTGAGGATCGACGGCGATGTCGGTTGGCGTAAGGACGAGCGGCGCGCCGTTCGCGTCGGTTGGCGCCTCGAAGTCGGTCAGGTTGGCGGCCCGCACCTGCACGGCCGGGGCAAACGCGGGATCGGTCACACTCGTACCGCGGATGCGAATCGTAAAGCCGCGCGCCGTGCCACAGAAATCGGCCTCGCGCCCGGCGAGCAGCCGGCGCGTGATCGGCGCACCCGTGTAGGCATCCAGCAACTGCAACGCGATGCCTTGCGCATTGGCGAACGCGACGGTCCGGTTGTCGAATGAGAACCGGCCGCTCTCGCTCTGCGGCGGCAGAACGTTGGGACGCCGATTGGCGACCACCCGTCCTGGCATGAAGAACAAGCCGAGATTGTCGAAGTGTTTCTGCCCGATGCGCTCGCTTGCCAGACGTGGCGCGCGCAGGTCGAGTGAGTACGGCGCCGGATCGTCAGGGCGTCCGAGCTGCGCCATCCGCGCGGGATCGCCGATCTGGAATGCCTGCGAACGGATGGAGGCCGGCACAAGCTCGCTGTAGGTGACGCGCAGGTTGCCGGTGACCGGCAGCGGCGCCACCATGCTGAAGCGGCCGAGCACGGGATCGACGGCCACCTGATTCGCTGCGACAACCAGGGGGCCGCCGCCCGGAGTCCGTGGATTGGAGAAATCGGTGAGGTCGGCCGCAATGGCGACGTAGGGCGACACCGCGCGCGTGAAGACGTCGATGCCACGCTCCTCGATCGTGAAGCGGCCCTGGACACCGGCGTACTCCGTCTCGTGACCGGCGAGCGCCGCACGAGTGATCGGACGCCCCGTCACCGCGTCGAATAACGGCTGCAGCGCACGATCGTCACGGAAGTGGAAATGGCCACTTGCCGGTGACTCCTCGCCGACGAGTCGATCGCGGCGGGTGACGACGGGGTTCAACGATTCGACGTACGGCACCTGCGCGACGACGTCCGAGAAGTCCACCAGAGTCGCGCGCCAGGCCGTGAGCGTTTCGGCGTAACGCTCGAGCGATGCGCGCAGCCCCTTGCTGCGGTAGAAGGGGAGCGCGTCCTGCACCTCGGCTCGCTGCACCCTGGCCGGCTGCGTCGGATCGACGGTGACGCCGACGAGCGTCCCAATCAGCGGAATCAACGCTTCGCGGCAGCGCTCGATGGCGTAATCATCCTGCAGCTGCGTGATGCTCGCGTGCAGCATCGCCAACGGCTCCGACACGATCTCGAGGAAGCGGCGCAACTCGCCGGCAGAGTCCTTGTCGCGATAGAGCCCGGGCAGCGTGTGATACAGCAGCTCCGGAAAATCAACGCTCATCGCACACCGCCAAACAGGTTGATGGTGATCACTCCTGTGTAGGCGAGCTCGTGTTCCGCAATCGTGACGTCTTCGAAATCGCAGGCGGCGCCGGGCACCGGCGCCGCGCCGCTGCGCGACAGCCGCCGCAGCAGGACGTGCGAAATCCCTTCGAGGGGGTAGAGCGTCGCGAAGACCTCGCCGACGCGCACCGGACGGCCGAAGTCCTGGCGCGCGAAGCTGAGGAGATCGCGTAGAGCCGAGAGCACCGATTGGAACACGACCGACTGGCTCGATTCGCCCTTCAAGTGGACGTCCACGGTGATGTCCACCGGGACGTAGGTCGGGTCGAGCACGTCCACGCCCGCCATCCGATTCACCGGCATACGTAGGGAGAGGTGCCCTTCGAGCGCCTCCTTCAACTCGTCCGAAGGCAGCGGCGGCGGCACTGTCTGCGGGTCTTCGGGCGCGACAAACACTTGCACGACCTTGTAGCCGCCGCGCAGACCGACGCGCGCCTTGGCCTTGCCGATTCCGGGAAACGCCTCGGCGAGCAACTCGTAGTCGAGCAACGTGACCGCGCGCTCCTGGGCGATTACCGAGCCCGGGCCGGAGATCTTCGCCTCTTCTGTCGACTCGCGATCCGCGCCTCCCGCAGCCGGAAACGCGTTGGTGATCGTCTTCACGTCGGTCACCACGCTGACGAAGGTCGTCAGCGTATCGGCGCCGACGTTGCCCCGACTGCCCAGGCCAATCCGATACCTGGCGGTCACCTGCGATCCCGCCGGTGGGACGCTGCCGCGAGCGCCGGTGCCGAACCTGACTGTCAGGTAATCGTTCTCGTCGATCGTCGTCGTGAAGTGCGTGTCGGCAGGAAGGCTCGCGATCAGGTTGTCCACACGCTCCCAGAGCACGCCGTCCACTCGAACCTCGAGCGCCGGCTGCGAGCGCCGGCGCGACGATGGCTGCGGACGCAGAAGATGCGTGACCGGAACGCGTGACAGCGTAAACGACTGCCCGGGCGTCCCATCGCCCACGAAGATCGGCTCGTCGGCAATCGTCGAGCCGTTGGTCGCCACGACGTTGTTGCCTTTCAGCGTTGTTGACGAAGGCACGAACGGTTCGGGAAGCGGCGGCAGCCAGTTGATTTCGTCGCTGCCGAGGCCGGCATCGCGAACGGCCGCCAGTGTCAGCGGCGGCGAGCGGCGGATGCGGATCGTGCCGTCGGTGTCCGTCGTCTTCTGCTCGAGGTAGACGACGTGTCCTTTGGCGAGCGCGTGCGATGCCCGGGGCACGACCAGCGCCGTGCTGCCAGCGGGGATTGCGGCAAGCGCTGCGAGATCGATCGTGTTGTTCAGGGCCTGCAGCGCGAATTCCTCCGCCACTTCGAATGTGACGTCGGGCTCGCCCGGGACGCCGGCAGTCTTCAAACGATAGGGCAGCGCCGTCCCACTCACGACCACGTCAGCCGCGACGTCGAAATGGACGAGCGCCGAGGCCGCCAGCCCGGGGTCGATCTGGTAGTCGATGAGGCGCAGCAAGTCGGCGACCGAACGGCGCTGTGTGGCCGAAGCCAGAAACGCCTCGTTCGCGACACGATCCTGGTAATAGCTGAGAATGTCCGCGACGTACGCCATCAACTCGATCAGGACGACGCCGAAGTCGGCCTCGCTGCGGTCAGTCCACTGCGGCAGCAGCAGCGGAATCTGATTCAGCATCCCCTGACGAAAGCCCGTGTAGTCCTTGGTCAGGTAGTCGATGACTGGCTGCGCGCCGGCAGTGTTCACGACGACGGGACTGGGGGATGCCATCAAAATCCTCCTGCTATCGTGGCGGCGGACTGCTGTGCGGGCAGCACGCGGTCGCCGGCAGCGCGACTGCTCTGCGCGATGCCAGGCTCGATCGGGATTGGCAGCGTGGCGGCGGCGAAGCTCTCCTGGCCGGTCAGCCCGATCGCGTTGCGGTAGCCGGCGAAGTACTGCGTATAGCTTTCGGTCGTGAACGTGTGGCGGACGCGCGTCACGTAGTAGAGACCGCTGAAGCTCTCACCGGCGCCCTTGATCGTCACGAGGCGCCGCGCCCGCAAGACGGTGCGGTAGACGCGCGAGTCGATTTCTCCCTCGGCGGTGACAAAGCCGCTGGCTCCTTCGTAGGCCTGCCGCAGCCGGGTCTGCATCTCGCGCGCGATCGTCGACGGCTGGTTGCGCACGAGCACGCGTCCTGCGGGCTGCCCGGTACGCAAGTCGGCCAGGGAGCGGGCGCCAAGGCTGCGTCGCGGCGACGCCGGGAGCGTTTCGGTTTCTTCGAGTTTCTCGAGCGGATCGATGCGGCGAATCTCGATCAACGTGGCGGGAGTGCCGTCCACGCGTATCAGGAAGTTCGAGACATTCGTCTCTGCGCCGAATTCCACAGCCAGCAGTTTCTGCGGCGGGTCCTGCATGTTGGGGCTGCGGAAGAATCCGGTGCCCGCATGCACATGGCATTCGAATCCGTTGCGCCAGGCCAGCCGGCGCAGGAAGCGAATGTCGGTTTCGTTCTGCAGGATGGTCGCGACGTCCTCGCGGTGTTCGGCGACGGTGTCTTCGACCTCGTAGCTGAGCCCGTATGACGAGAAGATGTCCTGCGCGATCTCGTGGTCCTTCTTGTTCAACCAGGCGCGCTGCTTCTCTTCCAGGTCCATTGCCGCGCTGACATCGAGACCGGAGATTTCGACGTACGGGTCTTCACTGGTCAGGCGCGCTTCGACGTGCGTGATGTAGCCGTCGATGATGGTCGCCGCGCTGCCCGGATACCCGGCGTCGATCTTCACGCGGCGCCAGATGGCGAAGCGGTCATCGTCGAGGTGCTTCCACGAGCCATCGCGTCGTTGCGCGATTGCGAGGCGCAGGCGGAACACACCGGCCGACGCCACGTCGTCCTCGACCTCGACATCGATGATGTCGGGGACGAGCGCGTCCTGGACAGCGCCGTCAATCGCCACGCTCACGATCTCGGTGATCACCGGGTCACCAGCCTGTTCTGCGGGATGCGGATGCGGCGGCCCGGCACGAGCAGCGCGAACGGATCGATCTCCGCGGGGTTCCCGTCGAGGATGAGCCAGTACTTCTCGGCTTCGCCGTAGAAACGAGTCGCCAGGTGATCGAGCCGCTCGCCTTCCATGACGACGTGCTCGATGGCACCAGGGGTGTTGGGAATGCGCCGGAGACTCAGCGTTCGGCGGGGCTGCCCGTCCATGAGATCCGTCTTCGTGTAGCGCGAACCCTGGAAAATCATCACGTCACCCCAGGTTGAATACCGACCGTGCCAAATCTGGCGCAGCGATGAGGTTCGTGGCCGCGAGGAGTTCCCGCTGCGCTTGTGTGAATATGAAGATGGGGTTCGAACCGCTCAGCACCTGCATGCTGATGCTGGCGATGACGCGGGCGGGATTGAGGTTCGGGTTGAACTCAACCTCCTGGATGTTGACATCGGTGAGACGCACTGGATAGATGCGCTGCCTGCCCCAGACGAAGATGAGGACGGGAGTGCTCTGGCGGTCGCCGAATCCGAAATTCGCGGAGAGGCCCAGCACGCCGCCGAACAGGCTCTCGGCGCGCGGGGTAATCATCATCTCGAGCGCGGAGAGAGCCGGCAGCACGCCGAACTCGCCGGCCAGCGGATCGCCCGCCTCGAGCGCGTCGGTCGCATCGAGCCGAAGATCGAGGGTGATCGTTTCCGGATTCGTGAGCGTGGTCTGCGTCTCTCCCAGACTTTCGGCTTCCGGAGTGGTCTCTTCCCGACCTTGCCGCGATCGCGGCGACTGCACACGCACCGATCGCCGGCGCGTCAGCTTGTCGGGGTTGAACTGAAACGGGACGATGAGCGGCGGGAACGCCAGCACGTTCGAATCGACGAGGGCGCCCTTGAGCAGACGAGGCTGATTGGATAGTCCGCTGCCCATACTCACTCTCCCGCCGCGTGCAGCGCTGCGGACACTCTGTCGGCGACCTGCCGCGCCACGCCGTCGTCGGGCAAGACGCGATCGGCGACGCGCTCCTTGGTCACCAAGTCCGACACACGGCGCGCGATCGCCTGTGCGTCGTCGAACGCGATGCGAGGATCCTCGAAACGGACCCGCATGCGGCGCACTTTCATGACGCTCTCCCCTGATAGAGTTTTCCCATGCGCTCGTACTCCCGACGCGTGGCCTTGAGCAGGTGCTTCATCCCCACGACTCCGCCATCGTCGGCGGCAAGGAACGCGGCGTTGAGCACGATTTTCCGGATGTTGCCGCCGGCGATCTTGAATTCGTGCGCCATGTACCTGAAATCGAGATCGCGTTCGAGCGGCGTCTCGGGTGGGAAGTGGTTGCGCCAGATCGCAAGCCGCAGGGGCTCGTTCGGAAATGGAAAGTCGACAGTGAACTGCATCCGTCGCGTGAACGACTCGTCGATGTTTTGCGCGAGGTTCGAAGCGAGGATGACGACGCCTTCGTATTGCTCCAGCCGCTGCAGTAGAAAATCGACCTCGATGTTGGCGTAACGGTCGTGCGCATCCTTGATCTCGGACCGGCGGCCGAACAGCGCGTCGGCTTCGTCGAAGAACAGGACGGCGTCGCCCCCCTCTGCACTGTGGAAGATGCGATCCAGGTTCTTCTCGGTCTCTCCGATGTACTTGCTGACCACCGAGGCGAGATCGACGCGTAGGAGATCAAGCCCGAGTGAACCCGCGATCACTTCCGCGGCGAGCGTCTTTCCCGTGCCGCTCGGACCGACGAACAGTGCATACAGGCCCTTGCCGAGGGTCAGCCGCCGGTCGAACCCCCACTCGTGCAGCACGCGCGGCCGCTGCCGGACGTGCACGCAGATCTCGCGGAGCTGGGCCATCGTGTCGTCCGGCAGCACGAGTTCCTCCCAGCGGGCGCGTGGGGTCACCATGCGTGCGAGACTGCCGAGGCGGGCGCTCGATCGGCCTCGGCACGCCCACACGACGTCCGCGTACGACATGCCGTCGTCGCGTACGCCGGCGTGCGATCGCGCGAGTGTGACGGCTGCCTCGATCTCGCGACACGTGTAGCGGTAGCGTGCGGCGAGCGAATCGAGATCGTCGTCCGAGACTGCGCCGCCGACGGCCGCGCGCCAGGCGAGACGACGCGTTTCAAATGGAGGCGTCTCCATGGCCAGCGGCACGAAGGCCAGGCTTTCGGGCACGTCGAGCACGAACGGCCGGCCGCTCTCGAAACAGGTGAAGCAGTGAGCCAGCTGCAGGGCGTCTTCGAGTTGCCGCATGTGGGCGGCCGCGCGCGGATCCTCGGCCACGCGATCGACGCCGGAGAAGTACACGCCAGCCGGCCGGAGTAGCGCCTCACGGTAGACGCGCTTCAACCCGTCGCGGAACGGCAGCAGGCCCGACTGGGACAGGTGCAACAGCTCGCCGAGATCGGCATGGATCAACCCGATGCCACGATTCGCGCAGGCCCGCCGAGCGACCTCTTCCGCATCTCCAGCGGCCGGGCCGTGGAAATTGACGACGATACGGCCATCGACGGCGGCTGCGCGGGTGCGCAGCGTGCGCTCGACGGCGTCATAGCAATTGGCGACTTCGAACTGCGTGACCGCGCGTGCGAAAGGCTGAATGCGCGTGTCGGCCGCGGGCTGTTCGAGCAGGAATGCCGTGATGCGCGGATCCAGCGCGAGGCCATCCTCGGCCTGGTGAACGAGCTCCCAGCGGAACGCCGGCGTCTCTGCGCTGACCGGCGACACGGACGCGCGATCCACCAGGTGATGAAACCGCGCCAACCGGTGAATCAACGGGACGCTCGGCCGTTTCCGTGAAAGATCGTCGTGCAGACAGCCGTAGACGCGCGCGTACTTCCCGTCGATTTCCGACGCTAGGCAGGCGACCAGCAACAACTCCTCGACCGCGCCAAGACCGAACAGACGCGACAGCCGTGGAAGTAGCAGCGGCGTCCCGACGCATTCGGACGCCGTCTGCCGTTCCGCCATCACACGCCGGTTGTCCTGCAGGATGTCGACCTGCGCGGGATCAAGGTCGTCGTTCGACGAAAGCATCGCTTCCGCCTCGCCGAGCGAGACAAACCAGCCGTGCCCTCCAGCATTCGCGTTGGCGGCTGACGCCGATGCGCGAACCAGCGTCAGGAGCGCCTGGTCGAGCCACGCGACTTCGGTCGCAATCTGCTCCGCGCTGCTGCCGTACGGAACGGCGTTCACGGCGTCACCTCGAAGGAGCCCGCGAACCGAGCCAGGCCCGACACGTCCGCTTCGAGCTCGTAGATACCAGGCGCCAGCGCCGGCACTGTCGCGTCGATGACGTTGGTCGTGGAGATAGGCGTGTGATTGAGGACGAGCTGTCCGCCAATGCGCACTGTCGCAGCCCAGCCCGCGAGGTCGGTCCCGGCGATAGTGACGACGCTGCCGGCGGTGCCCGAGCGCGGCTCGAATCCGGAGATCGCCGGACGCTTGTCGACGGCGTTCACAGTGAGGTCTGTCTTCGTCACGCGCGGACCGAGCGGCTGCTCGCGTTTGGCGAGGACGTCGACGAACGACACCTCGTAGATGGCGGACAGCCGCAGGTCCTTTTCGAGCGCCGTCCACACCTTGCTCAGCTCTTCAGTCTCGGCGGTGTGCAGTGTGATCTTGATCTGGCTCTTGGTCAGCGGCGGTTCGAGCGCCGACGGCGGCACGATCGAGTTTTCGTGCAGCACACGCATGGCCTCGCCCATCACTGCGTGCGCGTTCGCGTCGCCGGTCTCCGGATCGAGCTGCGCAAACGGTGTGAGCAAGTAGAAGAGATTGAGCGCCAACGGCGGGTGCAGCAGGACGTTCGGCGCGCCCGGTTTCGGCTGAAAGTCGCGGTTGGACAGGTGTGGGTTGGGAATGACGCGATACAGAAACAGATTGATGCGCTTCTGGTGCGAGCTCGTCTCGACTGGCGACAGCAGCGTCACCTTCGTTGCCGGCGACATCTCCGCTTCCAGCAGGTTCTTGAGCGACTCGCTCACCAGGCCGATCATGGCTTACAGCTTTCCCAGATATCGTCGCGTGGCGACAGACCACGCGCCGGATCGTGGTGGGCGAGAACTCGGTCCCGCGACCGGCGGCGGAGGGACCGGATGCGGGGCTGCAACCACGACCTCGAGCTGCTCGATCACGATCTCGCGGCCGGTTGAGTTCAGGTTTGTCTGTTGCGATGCGTCGCGATCGGCGCCTTCGAAGGAGGCCTTCGTATTCACCGTCCTGGGGTAGTGCTCGAGCAGCAGCCGGTCTTTCAGCCGCCTCCATTGCTCGACGCGCGCCGCCGACACGCCCGATGTCCGGGACAGTTGTTCTGCGTCTCCCGCACTGGAGTGGCCAGGCTGTGGCACTTCACGCTGATGGTGCATATCGTCATCGTCGGCAGCTCGATCGAGCGGTTGAACCGTGACGTCGAAGGCCACTGCCAACTGGCGATTTGCCCCGCTTGCAGTTGGCACCCCGTCGCGCGACAACCCGCCGCGAACACTGCGAATGCCTGCGTCCTTCAACGACCGCGCAGCTGCGCCCGTGTGTCTCGCTTCCAGTGGGATGGCCGAGACTGTCTCGCGTGACCATCGCTCTTCGATACGCGTGTCCGGCGGCCGGGTGGGAAATACAGCATCCACACCGGGAGGCGCCAGTGGCGGGACATCCATCGCTGGCGGGTTGTACGAGGCGAAGTCGGGCTCGACGGTCGCATCCATAGGCAGGTCCACTGAAGGATTGCGGGGGGCCATGGGCGCTTCTGACCGGCGCACGGGCAACGTGTGAGCCAGCTCGGACACGCTGTCCTCGGGCGCCTCCCGCGTGAACGGCGCAGCCGCGAGCTGCTCCTCCCTGTTGCCGTCAACTTGTGTGCCGGGAATCGAGCTGCGCACGTCGCGCATGCTGGCCAGGCCGTTCTCGACGACGCGCGCGAGATAGCCGCCCATCATGCCGACGCCAGTTCGCCTTCCAGCAGGCGCAGAAAGTGCTCGCGCCGCGCGGTGCTGAGCCCGAGGATCTCGTGGAGCGGCCAATGGTAATGGAAACTCAGAAGGTGGACACCGTAGTCGAGCTGCCGCTGCCGCCGGTACAGCTCGCGGAACAGGATCGCGCACGGATCGAAGCGCACGACCGATGTGATGCCGCACTCGGGGCAAATAGCATCGACGTTGGGCTCCACCTGTGGCGAGACCCGCTCGATCTCGCGATCGAGTCGCTCGCGCGCCGCGGCAGACAACCCTCGGTTGGTCCCACCCACCAGGCAGCGCGCGAGCAGTGCAGCTGCACTGGTGGTCTCTTCCTGATCCGCCCCTCGCGGCAGCCGAAACCGCACTTCGTCTTCGTCGTCTACGCGCAGGACGTACTCGGCCTGCTGCGGCCGTTCGGCAACGGGCACGGCATCGAGGTCGAAATCCGCGTCCATCTTCTGACCGCAGGCGTTGCACGTCAGCACCAGATCGACGCGACGACCGAACGAGATCTGGATCAGTTTCATCGCCAGGTAGTCGCGGTCGCCGACGGCCAGCGCGCGCACTATCGCGCGCGTCGAGCGGTAGGGGCCGATCGACACAACGGCGCGCGCCAGTACTTCGGTCACGGCGTGCGCCTGCCTCGTGTCCGGCGGCAGATCGCGCAGCCACTCTTCATCGCGGCCACGGAGAGACCGGAGGACGGCGGTGCGGTGGAGCGCGCCGCGTCCGTCGAGCAATCCACCGGGCAGCGCGATGCTCGCTCGCGCCGCCATTACGTCTCCGCGGGTTCCGTCACCGACGGATCGCGCTCCCAGCCCTCGTTCTCAAGCTTGATGTGCTGGATCGCCACGGCATTCGCGCTCGCATCGAGATCGGGCAGCGCTTGATACTCCGAGACCCAGCAGCGAAACAGCTTGTAGGAATGGACCTTCTGCCCGGCCTCGTTGTAGACGTCGATGATGATGTCCTTGCGAAAGTTGCGCAGCGACATTGCCGCGTCGCCCTGGAAGTTGTGCACCAGGTTGGCCCAGGTCTCGAAGGTGACGTCGTGCGTCAGTCCGGATTCGAGCGTGACCGGGTCGTACTTCGTCTTCCCCGGCAATTGACGGCTCGTGCTTGGGTCTCCGCCTTCACGCCACTGGGTGACCTCGGTGCTCCGCTTCAGCGCTGTGCACTTGCTGAGGCCGGCGACGTACTGATTGTCGACTTTCACGCGGAACTTGAAGTTCCGGTAGGGGTCAAAGCGATGCGTGTTGACGCTGAACCTTGCCATGTCGCCTGTCTCCTGTGCTTACGCGGCAGCTTCAGCCGTCTTCTGGCTGATGCGGATAACGACGAACTCGGCTGGCCGCAGCGGGGCAAAGCCGACCAGAACCGTGACAATGCCGGCGTTGATTTGGTCCTGCGGGTTGGTTTCGGCGTCGCACTTCACGAAGAACGCCTTGGCCGGCGTGTCGCCCTGGAACGCGCCGTTGCGGAACTGGGTCAGCATGAAGGCCCCGATGTTCAGGCGCAGGCTGGCCCACAGGTCTTCGCCGTTCGGCTCGAAGACCGCCCACTGGATGCCGCGATAGATGCTCTGTTCGAGGAAAACCGCGAACCGCCGGATCGGCACGTAACGGTATTCCGGGTCGGACTGCGTCGCCAGCGTGCGGGCGCCCCAGATGACCAGTCCCGAGGCGGCAAAAAAGCGGATCACGTTGACGCCGATCGGGTTGAGCGTGTCCTGCTCGGCATCCGAGATGACCTTGGTCACACCAACTGCGCCGCCGATATTGGCTTCGGTGCCGGCTGGGGCCTTGAACACGCCGCGGCGAGCGTCGATGCGCGCGTACATCCCGGTGACGAACCCGCTCGGCGGCACGGCGATCGGATCGAGCGAGGCGCCCGTCGGGTCCACCATCTTCAGCCAGGGGAAGTAGACCGCCGCGTACGAACTCTTCACGGTGAGGCTGTTGACGTAGGTCTGTGCTTCTTCCTTCGTGTCGTCGGTCGCGGTCATGTCGGCGACGTAGAAGCAGTCCATGCGCTGCTGGCAATAGTTGCTGCCCGCCTCGACGACCGGGCGCGACCCGATGCCCGGCACCGCGACGATGTTCACGTCGCCGACGGGATCGAGCATCGAGAACGCGTTGATGTAGTCGCTCGGCTGGGGCGTGGTGCCGTCGCTACCCGGCGTCACCGACAGCGTCGCACCGGCAACGGTCCCGTCGCCGAGCAGGTACGTGCCGACTGCAGGACGCAGGACAGCAGCCCCAGTGGCTTCGGCACCACCGTTGGTGCCGCCGAGTTTCAGCAGCGTCGCCGCGTTGGCCGCAGGATCGTTGGTGACGACAACCGACGAGCGCTTGCCCGCCGCCCCGGATGTAAGCGTGTACACCCCCAAGGCGAAGGCAGCCGTGAACGCCGAATACGCGGTTCCTGGCGTCGACGCGCGCAGCGGCGTGAGCGCCCGTACCGCGGTCTGAATCGCAGCAGCGATCTCGCCACCCGTGGTCACCGGGTCAGCCAGCGTCACGGTTTGCGGGCCGTCGGAATCGATGTTGATCCGGAACCTGCGCCGGTCCGCCGGGAGCGTCGCCGCCGCTGATGCTCCGCTCACGCTCGTCCCTGCCGTGGTCGATTCGTTCGCGGCCGCGACGGTGACGCGCACAAGCCGCGAGCTGGCGTTGACAATGAGCTCGGCGAAATTGAGCGCATCAGGATTCATGCTCAGGTTGTCGAAGGTCTCGGCGGCAACACCGTCCTGCTGGACCGTGAGCCGGAAGTCATCGCCCGGATCGGCCGTGCCGTCGGCGACAACGACTTCGAGCGAGTTGCCCCAGCCGCCGGCACTCGAGGCTGCGACCGTCATCGTCAGCTCAGCCGAGGCTTTGCGATCGCTGATGCCCACCGCCGCAGTGGCGGCGTCCTTCGCCACGCGTACGATGTAGAGACGCTTGCCGCCATTGTTGAAGAAGTGCAGCGCGGCGTGCGCCAGGTAGCTGTCGCTCAAAAACGTCCCGTAGTTCGCTTCGAATTCCGTGAAGCTCGTGACCATGTAAGCGCGGTCCAGCAGACCCCGTTCCGCGCGTCCGAGAAACGCCGCGGTTGACGTGCTCACGCCCTCGATCGGGCGGACACCGCTCGGGACCTCTTCGACATACACGCCCGGATGCAGCCGCTCCATGTGTCCTTCCTTTCAGGCTTCGCGCGTTCAGCGCTTCGACGTCCGCGTGGCGCGCGGCTCTTCCGACTTGGCGCCGCGATCGACGTCAGGCCTGGCCAGCGCAACCAGCTTGCGGTCGATCAACTTGGTGAGCCGATCGTTCTGCGTCACTTCCACGTCGTCGATCGGGCCCGAGGTTTCCCCTGGCGCCAGATGGACCCATTCGCCGCTCTTCAGCTCCACTGTGACCAGCGAGCGAGACTTGTTCGTTAACGTTGCAGGCATGCTGCTTTCTCCTTGGCTTGGGTCCGCCGCGAGGTATGTACGGTGGCGACTGGCGTGAGACGGCTCGCCGTGATCCTCCGGGTCAGCGCTCGTCGAGTCCGCCTCGAGGAACGCGTGAATCTCGTCCCGAGCGGCGGTATTCAACCTGAACACTGTCGTCGAACCTGAAGTCGTCACACGGTCCAGAAACCCCCGGCCAACCAGCCACTCCAGCGCGTCGTGCGTCTCCTGCACGCGCGTGCGAACGGCGGTCTCGAGCAGGCGCCAACGTGCGACGCCTTCGAGGTCGTCCGCAGCGTGCGGGTGACGAACGAAATAGGCGAGGACTTCCGTCACGACTTCCAGATCGGGCCGTTGGTCACAACCCAAGACGGGCACGGCCTAAGCAATGCGCGCGCCCGCTTCCGCGATGCGGAAACCTGCGTGACCTCGTCGTGTTGCACTGTCGTGGCGTCAACGAGCGGGACGGGAATGACCACTCGGCAGCGCATGTGGCCGCAATTCGCAGCACGGGCGGTGGGATCGCAACGCGCAGGGCGGGTCGAAATCGGCCCACCTGTGAATCACGTTTTCCAGGCGATCATCGCGGTTAGATGCGACCGGGCGGGTGCGACAGTCCGGTCGGACGTGCGAGGGTCAGGTCCGACGTTTGGGAGGCCGGTCACTACACGTTGCGTGGATCGATCTTGTGCCGCTTGACCAGGCGCCCGAACGCGCGCCGATCCTGCCGCGCCGCGCGAGCCGCCTGCGTGATGTTGCCGTGATGGGCACGCAGCGCCTCGCGGACGAACTGCCGTTCGAAATCATCGATGACACGAGCGCGTGCGGCGCGGAACCCGTCGGTCTCGACTGCTTGAGTGGCTGGGGTCTCCGACGCCGCATTGTGCGTCGGATAAAGGTGACCGGGGAGAATCTGTCGCCCTTCCGCGGCAACGAATGCGCTCTGCACGACGTTGAACAGCTCGCGCACGTTGCCCGGCCATGGCATCCGAGCGAGCAGGGCAAGTGTCGCCGGGGCGTACCGCTTCGGCAGCGTCCCTTCCTCGACGTGCAGCGTCTCGAGGAAATGCTGCGCGAGCAAGGGGATGTCCTCGCGCCTCTCGCGCAGCGGCACCAGGTGTAGCCGCAGCACGCCCAACCGGAAGAAGAGATCGGAACGAAAGCGATTTTCGCGCACAAGCGCCTCGAGCTCCTGGTTGGTCGCAGCCACGACGTTCACATCGGCACGTTCGAAGCGGTCGGCGCCGAGCGGCCGGTACGTGCGGTCCTGCAGGAAGCGGAGCAGCTTGACCTGCGACATCGCTGACAGCGTATCGACCTCGTCGAGAAACAGCGTGCCGCCCTCGGCCAGCGAGATAAGCCCCTTCTGATTTCGATGGGCATCCGTGAACGCGCCTCGCTCATGCCCGAACAGCTCGTTCTCGAACAAATGGTCAGGCACGGCACCGCAGTCCACAGGGATGAAGGGGAAATTGCGGCGCCGCCCGAGATGGTGTAGCGCGCGTGCGCACAGCTCCTTACCGGTGCCAGTCTCACCGGTGATCAGGACCGGACGATTACTTCGGGCCAGAACCGGCAGCCGTGCCACGACGTTCAGGAACGCCGGTGCGCGGCCAATCAGCTGCTTGAGTCCGATCTCCTCCACGAGCGTGCGCTGAACGGCTTCGGTCTCGGTCGGTGGGTCGCCGAGGATGCGGAAGATGCGCTGACGGATCTCTCCGGGTCGTACGGGCCAGGTCGCGAAATCAGTGGCCGCCTCCGCCACCAGCGAGAGTCGCTCTTCGCTCGTGCCTTCCGGAAGGATCGCGAGAACAGGTACTGAACTCGGGTTGTCCCGGAGCCCGCGCAACCATTGAAGTGCCGCCGCGTCGTCATCGAGCGCGACGGCGACGATCAGGTCGGCCGGGCTGTGAGGGAACCTCGCTGGATCGATCGAACGCCACTCGAGACGCTTGACATCGAATCCTGCCAGGAGGTCGTCGCGCTCAAGCGGCGAGCGAGCGTGACTGATGAGGAGAATCCGCCACCTCATATGCGTGCCCTGCTGTGTCGAGAGAACAAGCGAGCATACTCCGGACAGCGGCCACCATGATCGTTCTATTTGAGCCAGTCCACAGTCCCCGCAACTGCAGTCCGACCGGAACGAAATCCAAGCTTGTCGTTTCCACGGCTCCGGAGGACCCCTTGAACGCGGGCGGCGCCAGGAAACCGGTTCCGAGCTGAATCATGACATGGCCATGTTTCGCTTCGATCGGGAATGTCGGCCCTAGGAGTTTGAGATTGGAGTCTCGACTCGCCTCGATCTGCATTGATTCTCTGTGACCGGCGTCTTCGACGCTCTTTCCTTGGCGGCTCGGGCCGATGACACGTTCCGCGTAGGCGTTCTGCCACGGTGATCGCGGCGCGGTTCGAACCGGGTGCAGCGAGGCGCGTGAACGAATCAAGAACCGGAGCGAGTGGAGCAGCGGAAACAACGACGGACACGATGCGCCGAGCCTATTCGGAACCAAGTAGAACCTTAATGGTCACAAGGAGTACCACGTTGTTGGTAGGCACGTGGTTGGTGTTCGCGGGCCCGCCGCAGATTCGCGTCCATGCGTGCATCGCAACTAAAGGTGGCTGGAGCGTCGCAGAAAAGCGAACCTGCCTCATCCGTGGGGATCCACCTTCTGGATGGGTCTGGCGAGTGCAAGACCCTTAAACCCGGTGTTTTAGGTTATCGTGCGGTTGCGCGTTGGGCAGCCGCTGCGGGAATCATTCCCCGGGCGGCTATTCCACTCTCGCTCGTGACGAAACGCACCATCGAATGAAAAGAGCCGTCCCGGTTTCAGTCGCGTGTTCTTTCGGCTTGGTGTTGCTGAGTGTTCCGCTGACCGGTGACCAGCAGTCAGGTCAATCGGTCGTCGGCGCGCAGCCAGTAGCCACGTACCGCGCCACGCTCGACAAGTACTGTGTGACGTGTCACAACGAGAGAGCGAAGACGGCGGGGCTGACACTCGACAATCTGAACCTGGCTGACGTTCCGAGCCATGCCGAGAGCTGGGAGAAAGTAATCCGCAAGCTGCGCACGGGCATGATGCCGCCGGCAGGCATGCCGCGGCCGGACCACGCGACGTCAGATGGGCTCGCCTCCTGGCTCGAGCGCGAGATCGATCGTGCGGCAGCCGCCAACCCCAATCCCGGTACGAAGGCACCGTTTCATCGCCTGAACCGCGCCGAGTATCAGAACGTGATTCGCGACCTGCTGGACCTGGAGGTCGACGTCCGCGATCTGCTGCCTCCAGACGATGCCAGCTACGGCTTCGACAACATCGGCGGCGTGTTGAAGATCAACCAGCCTCTAATGGAGCGGTACCTGTCGGCCGCACGCCGGATCAGTCGAACCGCGATCGGGAGCGCCGACGCTCCGGCGACATCGTTGACCGTGCGGCTTCGTCCCGATCTGCCGCAGTTCGACCGCGTGGAAGGCCTCCCGTTTGGAACGCGCGGAGGCACGGTGGTTCGCCACACGTTCCCGCTCGACGCCGACTATGAAATCAAGCTGCAGCTGGGCGCCGGAACGGCGCCGGGACCGCGGCAGCTCGAACTCAACATCGATGGCGAACGCGTACGAGTGTTCACGATCACGCCGCCCGTTCGAGGCCGCGGGCAGGCGGCGGACCCGGACTACGAGCCTGGCGATAACGCGTCGCTGGTGGTGCGTATTCCCGTCAAAGCCGGTCCGCGCGAAATCGCAGCGACATTCATCAGGGCCGCGGGGGCCGTTGAAATCGAGGGCTCGCGAACACTGTTTCGACGGCCGGGTCCGTTCCACGAAGGCAATCAACTGATGCCGGTGACGGAACCGTTTCTCAGCGGCATGACGATTACGGGTCCGTTCAACAGTCGCGGCGCCGGAGATACACCAAGCCGCCGGAGGATTCTCGTCTGTCAGCCGGCCACACGCGGGGATGAGGAGCGCTGTGCGCGGACCATCCTGACGACGCTCGCTCGCCGTGCGTTCAGGCGTCCCGTGAGCGACGCCGATGTGCAGCCGATGCTGACGTTTTTCAACGCAAACCGGAAAGAGGGGTTCGACGCAGGGATCGAGCTGGCGCTGCGCCGGCTGCTTGTCCATCCGGAGTTCCTCTTCCGAATCGAAACGCCGCCGCAGGATCTTGCGCCGGGCCGCAGCTACCGCGTCAGCGACCTGGAACTGGCGTCGCGTTTGTCGTTCTTCTTGTGGAGCAGTATTCCAGACGAGGAGCTGCTGAACGCCGCCGTCAAGGGCCAGCTTCGGAACGCTGAGGCTCTCGATCGGCAGGTCCGGCGGATGCTCGCCGATTCGCGCTCGGAGGCGTTTGTCGCCAATTTTGCGGGACAGTGGCTCTACCTGCGGAATCTCGAGGCGATCGAGCCGGAGAGCTTCTTGTTTCCCGACTTCGAGGACAGCCTGCGGCAGGCGATGCGCCGCGAGACCGAGTTGTTCTTTCAGAGCATCCTGCGTGAAAACCGCAGCGCCCTCGATCTGCTGACGGCTGACTACACGTTCGTCAACGAACGGCTGGCCCGTCACTACGGCATGCCCAACGTGTACGGCAGCCGCTTCCGACGAGTGATGGTTGCCGACGAGAACCGGCGCGGCCTGCTTGGCCAGGCCAGCATTCTCTTTGCGACCTCGCGGCCCAATCGGACGTCGCCGGTCCTGCGCGGCAAATGGATCTTGCAGAACATCTTGGGTGTCACGCCGCCAGATCCGCCGCCGAACATCCCGGCGTTCGAGGAGAAGAGCAACGTGACGCAGGCTGTGTCGTCGGTCCGCGAGCGCCTGGCTAAACATCGCGCCAATCCTGCGTGCGCGTCGTGCCACTCGATGATCGATCCACCGGGGTTTGCGCTGGAGAACTTCGATGCCATCGGCCGCTGGCGCGACGTCGACGAGTCAGCGCAGGTGGTGGACACGTCGGGAATGCTTCCTGACGGAACGAAGTTCAATGGCGTCGGAGAGCTTCGCGCGGCCCTGCTCAATCCTCCGACCCGCTTCGCGACCACCCTGAGCGAGAAGCTCTTCACCTACGCGCTCGGTCGCGGGCTCGAGTACTACGATGCGCCGGCCGTGCGCAAGGTCGTGCGGGACACCGCCGACGACGACTACCGGTTCGCGTCGTTGATCGTGGAGATCGTGAAGAGTCTGCCATTTCAGTCGAATCGGAAGCCGGCGTGAAGACAGACGAGGCGTACTGATGTTCATCACCAAGACCGCGCTCGCACGGCGTACGTTCCTCCGGGGTATCGGCACGACCTTGGCCCTGCCGCTGCTCGATGCGATGGTGCCCGCGCTGACGGCCATGCGGCAGACGGCCGCGCAGCCGGTCCCGCGTCTCGGGTTTTTCTACGTGCCGAACGGCATCTATCCGAGCACGTGGCGGCCCGTGGGCAATGGGACCTCGTTCACGCTGGCGCCGACGATGGCCCCACTGGAACCATTTCGCGATCAGCTGGTGCCGATTGCCGGGTTGAGCAATTGGGAAGCGGAGCCACGCGGTGAGGGCGGCGGCGTCCATTCTCGTATCGGCCCGTCATGGCTGAGTGGCAGCCGGCCGAAGCGAACCGAGGGGTCGGACTACCAGTGCGGCGTGACGGTCGACCAGGTCGCCGCGCGCGAGCTCGGAAAGTCCACGCCGCTCTCATCGATCGAGTTGACCGTCGATCCGGGATTCCTCGTCGGCAACTGCGAGAACGGATACAGCTGTGTCTACACGAGCTCACTCTGCTGGCGGGATGCCACCACGCCGCTTCCCATGGAGGCCGATCCGCGGGCAGTCTTCGAGCGATTGTTCGGCGAGGCTGACACGCCTGAGCGCCGTTTGAGGGACCTGCGCGACGATCGCAGCATCCTCGACGCCGTCGCCCAGGACGTTGCCCGTCTCAACGCGAAGTTGGGAAGCGTGGACCGTCGGGCGCTCGGCGAGTATCTCGAAGCGGTGCGAGGTGTCGAGCGGCGCATCGGTCTCACCGAGCAGCACAACAGCCGCTCGCCGGTGCAGGCGGATAAACCACTGAGCATTCCCGAGTCGTATGAAGAGCACGTTCGTCTGATGTTCGATCTGCTCCGGCTTGCGTACCAAGCGGATGTGACGCGCGTGCATACGTTCCAGTACGGGCGTGAGCTGAGCCTGCGGAGCTATCCGTGGATAGGCGTCTCGGATGCACACCACGGAGTGTCCCACCACGGCGGGAACCCGCAGAGCGTGGCGGGCTATACGCGCATCAACTTGTACCATGTGGCGCTCTTCGCGGAATTCCTCGACAAGATGCGCGCGACGCCGGACGGCGACGGAACGCTGCTCGATCATTCGATTTTCGTGTATGGTGCCGGCATGAGCGACGGCGACCTGCACTCGCCGCTCGACTTGCCGACGGTACTGGTGGGCGGCGGCCGTGGACGGTTGAAAGGCGGCCGGTTCCTGGAGTTCCCGCTGGACGCGAAGTCGAGGATGTCGAACCTGCTCGTCTCCCTGCTCGAGAAGGTCGGCGTGCCCGAGGAACGGCTTGGAGACAGTACAGGCGAGCTGCCCGAGTTGCTCGCCGGTGTGTAGGGACATGTATCGCAGCCGTCTTGCAGCCGGTGTGTTCTTCGTTCTCGCATCATTCGGCGTTGCCGCCGGTGCGAGCGATCCGCCGCTGGTGGCCGTCGTCAAGAACGAGGGGGCAGCTCCCGCAGTGGCGACGCTGCTGAAGCAGGGCGCAGACCCGAATGGTACCGACGCGTACGGCTCGACGGCGTTGCACTGGGCCGTGGAGCTCGACAACCTGACTGCTGTCGATTTGCTGCTCAAGGCCGGCGCCAATCCCGGGGCAGTCAATCGCTACGACGTGGCGCCGCTCTCCGTGGCAGCCGAGGCCGGAAACGCGGCCATGATCACGCGTCTGCTGAATGCCGGCGCGAATCCGAATACCGTTGCGGCTGGCGGCGAGACCGCGTTGATGGCCGCCTCGCGCAGTGGAAACGTCGAAGCGGTGAAGGCGCTGCTCGCGCGTGGCGCAGACGTGAACGCGCGCGAATCTGTTCGGGGTCAGACTGCCTTGATGTGGGCGGCAGCGGAAGGTCATGCGGCAGTCATTGCGGTTCTCATCGAGGCAGGGGCCGACATCACGGCGCGGTCGCGAAGACCGACGCCCTCCCGCGCCGGTGGTGCTGCTCCGACACCATCGGCCACTGCGAGCGAAAGCGACGCACCGCCGGCCGCTCGTGAGCGGCGTGCGGAACCGACCCGGCCCGTGGGCGATTACTTCGTGCGTAGCAATGGCGGTGTGCTGAATACGCCGATGGTCGTCGACTCGATGACGCCACTGATGTTCGCGGTGCGCGCAGGTCGCATGAACGCAGTCCGTGCGTTACTCGACAACGGGGCCAGCGCGAAGGAGACGGCACCGAACGGGCTGAGCGTGCTGGTCCTCGCGATCATCAACGCACATTACGAGCTTGCGGGATTCCTGCTCGACCGCGGCGCCGATCCGAATGCGGCCGGTCAGGGTTGGACGGCATTGCATCAGGTCGTCGCCACGCCCCGCCTGAGCTACGGCCGCTTTCCTCATCCGGCGCAGACGGGTCGTCTTTCTCCGATCGATCTGGCGAAGAAACTGATCGCTGCCGGCGCGGACGTGAACGCGCGCATGACTGTGCCCACGATGGGCGATGGTTATCGTACGCGTCTCAATCGACTCGGTGCGACGCCGTTGCTGCTCGCCGCCAAGGGCGCCTACCCCGACATGATGGAGCTGCTGCTCGAGCACGGTGCCGATCTTCATGCCAGGACCGTGGAGGAAACGACGGCGCTGATGCTGGCAGCGGGCGTCGCCATCTTCAACGAGGGCGACGACGCGGGGACCGAGCTTGAGACGTTACGAGCGGTCAAACTCCTGGTCGAGCGCGGCGCTGCTGTCAACGACGTGGACGCCAATGGTGAGACCGCCATGCACGGCGCTGCCTATCGCGGCCACAACTCTGTGGTGCAGTACCTCGCCGACGCAGGAGCGAGACTCGACGTCAAGAACAGGATCGGATGGACGCCGTTGATCATCGCTGATGGCGTGCTGTACGCCGAGTTTTTGAAGGTGCACCGCGACACGGCCGCGTTGCTTCGCCAGCTGTTGACGGAGCGCGGGCTGCCAGTCGATGACTCCGGAATTGTGAATGTAGACCGAGACCCACGCGCGAACAGGAGCTCTGGACGATGACTCGATATCTGCAGCGAAATCGACGACGAACGACGGCGTACCTGGGTATTCTGCTTGCGGCTGCGGTCACCTGGACGGCCGGCGCTCAGCAGCCGGCACCTGCGGGAGACCAGGCTGCCGCGGGACAAGCTGCCAACTTCACCGGCGGCAAGGTGACGGTGCTCAAGCCCGAGGGCCGGTTGTCCTATTACGTGCTGGGGCCGGGCGCGCGGACGAAGTGGCACACACATGAGGGCGGGCAGCTGATCCTGGCCGAAGAAGGCCGTGGCCGCATACAGATCCGCGGCCAAGCGGTTCGCGAACTGCGGCAGGGCGAATCGCTCTGGTCGCCGCCGGGTGCAACACACTGGCACGGCGCGGCTCCGGACTCCGAGGCCAAGCTCTATCAGATCAGTCGCGGTCAAACCACGTGGCTCGAAGAAGTCCGCGACACCGACTACCGAAGCGCACCGTCGACACAGTAGCCGTACTTCGGGAGCCAACATGAATAGCGTTGTGCGTGTCGGGAGAGCCATCGTGTGCGTGGTCGTCGTCCTGGTCGTCGCGCTCGCGTCGGCCGTGTTCGGGGTGGAACCGAGGCTTACTCCGGTCCCCGAATCGCAATGGACCGACGCGCAGCGCGCACTCGTGGCCCGTTACGGACGTGACGGCCGAGCCACAAATGCACTCCGCGTGTACCTCCATCATCCCGTGCTGGCGGAGAACATCCTGCCGTTCGAGCGGTACATCGCCAGTGAATCAACGTTGGAGCCGCGGCATCGCGAGTTGTTGATTCTCCGTACCGCGTGGCTGGCGCGTTCAGAGTACGTGTGGGCGCAGCATGCCGACCTCGCGCGCAAGGCCGGGATCAACACCGACGAGTTGACGCGGATCGCCCGCGGGCCGGATGCGCCAGGGTGGAAGCCGTTCGAGGCTGTGCTGCTGCGATCAGTCGACGAGCTGCTCGTGGACAGCTTCGTCAGCGACAGCACATGGGCCGCGTTGACCGCGCAGTTCGATACCAAGCAGGTCATGGACGCCGTGTTCACCGTGACCGAGTTCACGATGGTTGCCGGAACCGTCAACTCACTCGGCGTACCTGTCGACGAGGGTCTCAGCGATCGGCTGCCATCGGGCATCTCCTCGAAACCTGTGGCGGCTCGCACCGACGTGCGTCTCATCGGCAAGCAGCCGCGAATCCCACCGCTCGAGCCGGATGACTGGTCGCCGGAGGTCAAGAAGTGGCTGGCGAGGTACGGCAACCGGAGCGTGCCGAACATCTACCGCACGTATGCGCACCACGTTGCCATGGATCAGCCGCGGACCAGCGTGTCGGAGCACATCCGGCAGGATTCGACGCTGTCGCTGCGGATTCGCGAGCTCTTGATTGTGCGCATCGGGGTGCTCTGTCGATCTGAGTACGAGTGGGCCGCCCATGCACCGGCGCTCCGCCGCGCCGGCATGACCGATGCCGAGATTCAGCGCGTCGTCGAGGGCCCCGGCAGCGCCAGCGACATCGAGGCGGTCCTGATGCGATCGGTCGACGAGCTGCACCGCGATCACGTCGTGTCGGATGCGACCTGGCGCGAGCTCGCGAAGCAGTTCGACGCGAAGCAGTTGCTCGACATCCTGACGACGATCGGTGGGTATCGGATGGTGTCGATGGCGTTGAATACATTCGGCGTGCAGCTCGAGGAGAAAGCCGAGCGCTTTCCGCCGTCGTTACGGTGAACCCGGACAAAAGTGAGGCAGCATGCAGTTCCCGACTAAGCAGCTCGTCATCGTGGCCGCGTCAACATTGGTGCTCGGCGTCGCGCTGATCGCGCAGAACGGACGCGCGTCGTCCGCTGACAACGACTGGCCGATGTACAGCCGCGATTTCACAGGCAACCGGTTCTCGCCGCTCGCCGACATCAACACCGGGAACGTCGCGCAGCTGACGCAAGCCTGGTCGGTGCAGCTCACGGCACCGGCTGGCCGCCGAGGGGGCGGACCGCCGCCCGCAACAACGCCTCCGACTGAGGGGGCAGCACAGGGGCAAGCGCAGGGTCGTGGAGCAGCCGGCGGCCGCGGAGCGGGTGGTGGCAACGCAGGCGGTGAAGGCGACGAGGGCGCGAGCACCAGCAATCCACAGGTCACACCAATCGTGGTCAACGGTGTGATGTACCTGCCGGCACGTGGGAACCAGGTGCTGGCGCTCGACGCGGATACAGGCAAAGAGATCTGGCGTTACCAGATGCCGAAGGACGTCACGAGCGATGCGAGGGGTACCGCGTACTGGCCAGGCGAATCGGGACTCGGTCCTCGCATTCTGCTGACCGCTGGACCACGCCTGATCGCTCTCGATGCGGCGACCGGCCGGCCTGCCGCCGGATTTGGTCGGGATGGCATGGTCGAAATCCAGGTGCCGTGGCGAGGTGTGCCTGTCATCTACAAGCACATTGCGATTCTGGGTGCCTACCCCGGCGAAGTGCCGCTCGGCCCAACGGGAGACACGCGCGCGTTCGACGTGCGGACCGGCAAGAAACTGTGGCAGTTCGCCACGGTCCCTCTGCCAGGTCAGCCCGGTCACGAGACGTGGCTCGACTTCGGATGGCGCGATCGCTCAGGTACGAACGTGTGGGCGTACTACATGACGATCGATACCGAGCGCGGGATTCTCTACATGCCGGTGTCGTCGCCCGCCGCTAACTACTGGGGTGGCGATCGACCTGGTGCGAACCTGTTCGGCAACTCGATCGTCGCCGTCGATGCCGAAACGGGCAAGTATCGCTGGCACTTCCAGACGGTGCACCACGATTTGTGGGACTTCGACATGCCGTCGCCGCCAGTGCTCGTCGACATCACGCAGAACGGCCGGCGGATCCCGGCCCTCGCGTCGATCGGCAAGACCGGCTACATGTTCATCCTCGATCGCGTGACGGGCAAGCCGATCTTCGGTGTCGAGGAGCGGGCGGTCCCGAAGGGCAGCGTGCCCGACGAGTGGTATTCGCCAACGCAACCGTTTCCGGTGAAGCCAGCGCGGCCCTTTGCCCGCGTGGAGTTCGTGAAAGAAAGAGACTTCGTCCGGCCCGAAGACACCACACCGCAGCATGTCGCCGAGTGTCAGGCGCTGTGGGACAAGAGCGGAGGATTCCACAATGCCGGGCCGTTCACGCCGTGGCTGTATCGAGAAGAAGGTGCGCCGGCGCGGAGCTCGGTGCAGTTTCCGGGTGCCGGCGGCGGTGTCAACTGGGGTGGGCCGGCGGCGGATCCCCGTTCTGGGATGGTGTTCATGAACGCGCACGACAGTTCGCTGGTCGGCTACATCGAGCGCAAGAAGCCAGGTCTGAACTACGGTCGCAACACGGAAGGATCGACGCAGCCGCTCGATCGCGCCAGCGTCAACGGCCCCGGTCCGTATTTCAACTTCACGGCGCCGCTCAAAGACGAGACTGGCCGCACGATCGGAAACCTGCCGTGCTGGCGTCCGCCGTGGGCGCGCCTGGTCGCCGTGAATGTCAACACTGGTGACGTGGTGTGGGAAGTGCCGCTCGGGTTGAACGAAGCGCTGCCGGAAGGCAAGCGCCTCACGGGAAACAGCGGCAGCGCGGGGCCGAGCGTCACTGCGGGTGGTCTCGTGTTTGTCGGCGCGACGTCTGATCGCCGCTTGCGCGCATTCGACATGAAGACGGGCAATGAGCTCTGGTCGACGCGACTGGAGGCGCAGGTGAACGCCAACCCCATGATCTATCGCGGGAAGAGCGGGAAACAGTACATCGCGGCCGTCGCCACCAACTCGCTCGTGGCCTTCGCGCTGCCATAGCAAGACGTACGGGTCGCTGGACCATCGTAAGGATCGCGCTTCGACGCACACGATCGAGACGACGAGCGGACGCCCCCGCGTTGATGGCAGGAATGGGCGCGCAGGCCCCAGCTCGCCGGGCGGCGGTCTCGCGGTCCAACTCGATTAGGAAGGACGTTTCGAGCAGAACGGGTCGCCTCACGACTTCACTTCGACCTGGATCTGCATGGCCGCGAGGGTGCCGGCGACATCGGAGCACGCGGTCCGCGGCGCAGCTGACGATGGCCGTAACGCGAGCGAGCCTCAACGCGTCGCGAAGTGTGTTCGCTAAATCCCAAGCTGCGTGAACAGCTCATCCCGGTAGGAGACGACCTTCTTTGATAGATGCCCGGCGAAATGCACTCGGTCGTTCGTCTCACATCCAAGTGCGATTGGGTAGCAAGAACTCTCGCAACCTCGAATCGGCGGCGTGCGAAGACACGCGTGATTGCCCTGGTGATGGGCCTTGGAGAAATCCCCACTTCTGCTGATGACGCGGGAGTATTCAGGACGAGGAGGCGCTATCATGCTCAACCTGGGCGGGGAACAGGAGGACGCGATGGAGACGAGGATCACACGACGTAGCGCGGCGGCGTTGCTGCTGTCTGGGTTGGCTTTCCCTATCGCAAATGCCGTGGCGGCCTCGAAGGTTGTGGTACAAATTCGGCCGAACGTGGACTCGACGCTCGTCGCACTGACCGACTGCAATGGCGTGACATTTACCGCCACTCTCTCGACCGACTTGCGGGTCGAGCCTGGCGGCGGCGCCCGCGGCTTCCTGCGATTGGCAATGGGAGGCCGAACCATTGACTACGTGGCCGAGCTTGGCGGCCTGGACTTCAACGACGTCGGCGAGCCGATCCGCGCGTGGATCTTGATGCGCACACGCAGGAGTCAGGGTCTCGTGGCTCAGGACTATTTGCTCGGCTCTGTCGTGCCAGACACGGCTGATTGTTTGATATACGACTTCGTTGGGCCCAATGTGCGAGACACTGCCGTGGCTTTCGAAGTGCCCGGACGATTCGAAATCCTGGCGCGAGGATCGAGAGGATAGTTCAGGCATGGGCGATGCGAGGATGCCTGCAGAACTCTCTCGCGCGACGCCTGCCGTTGCCAAGGAAGGACGAACACAGTCCGGTCTCTCTTGAGCAACGAAAACAGGGTCCCAACTCCGGAACCTCGTCGTCCCGGCGAATACCAGCAGCCGCGATGGCTCACCGGTTCCTCAACTCCCGGCAGATTTTCTGAGCAGCAGTACAACGGTTCATCACGCGGTGAAGGCGCAACCTTCCTACTGAATCACCAGATCGACGCTCGCCTGCGACGCACCCGATCGCGCCGTCAGTGTGACGGTGACGGGAAGCGTGTCCGGTTGAATCGGAACCTCGAGCGTCCCGGTCGTGGCTTCAGCCGCGATCGGGATTGCCGCAACGACCTGGTTGTCCGCTTCGAGCGAGACGGATGCAGCAATTGGTTGCGCCACCGCGATGGTGACGGTCAGCGTGACTGTACTTCCGGGAGCAACCGGATTGGGGACTGCCGTGAGGGAGACGACCTGCACGTCGGCGGCGGGGGCAATCAGCACCGGCTGACTTGCCTCCGCCGTACCGAGTCGTGCGGTCACGATGATCGTGGTGCCGGCAGGAACGTCTGGATCGATGAAGAGTTCCGAGGTTCCTTCCGTCGATCCAGCTGGCATCGCAATGGCCCACACCTGCTGACCGTCGAGAAAGATTAAGACGTCCGCGTCCATGGAAACCGGGGAGGTGAGCGTGACGGTCACAGTGATCGTGCCACCTGCTGGAACGGGATTCGGTACGACGACGAAGCTCGCGAACTGGACGGCGGGAGGACCTGACTCGAATTGCTCCCAAGTGTCGCCGCGCAGGCTTGCTTGCGCCCCCTCCGCATCGATGGCGACAGGAGAACCGCCGAAGAGCACCACCCTCGAGCGCGTTCCATCGAACGCCAGTGCATGGAACACGCGTGGACCGGGACCCATGTCCTGTCTGGCCGTCCAGTGCCGGCCGTCCCACTCCCAGCTTCGGCTGAAAATCGTCGGAGCGACCTCGTTCAGCGATGAGATGCCGCCAAACATCGCGATGCGATCGGTCTTGAACACCATCGCGGCGCCAAGACAGGGATCGGGGCCGAAGTCGGCTTCTTCGGTCCACGCCCCACCGTCCCATTCCCACGTATCGCCCAGGCCGGCATCCGCGGTGACGCCGCCGAACAACACGACGCGATTGCGGCGCGAGTCGAACGCCATCGCCGGATGGATCCGCGCCGAGGGACCCGAATCTGCCTGCTGCACCCACTCGTCGCCATCCCACTGCCAGGTGTCATTCAAGCGCGTCGTGGAGGCGCCGCCGAAGAGGACGATGCGCCCGCGTTCATTGTCGAACGTCATGGCATGTCTCGACCTGGCCGACGGTCCCGAGTCGGCAACCTGCGTCCAATTCTCGCCGTCCCACTCCCATGTGTCGCCGAGCGGCCCCGCGGCAAGGGCACCGCCGAACAGGACCGCGCGTCGCCGGACGCTATCGTACGCCATCGCATGGAAAGACCGCGCACTGGGGCCGATGTCCTGCACCTGGGTCCAGCTCTCGCCGTCCCACTCCCAGGTATCGCCGAACAGCGCGCCGTCGAGCGAGGCGCCTCCGAAGAGAACGACACGCTGCCGCGTCACATCGAACGTCATCGCGTGAGCAGCACGCGGTCGCGGGCCGATGTCCTGCTTCTGGGTCCAGAGCACTCTTGCCACGGTGCCTCCATCGGACGCGTCGCGGCGTCCTCTCGTCTGCGGGCGCCAAGGCGCTGGGCGGTAGATTATAGCGATCGATCGAAGAATGATCGCCGCCTTGAGTCCGAACGACTCATTCGACCGGTGAGGTATGAGATGAGCGATCCGCAGCAGATTCAGAAGAGGTTCAACGAAGTTCTTCGCATGAAGGCGCAGCGCGACATGCACGGGCGCAACGCGGCGTCGAAGCTTGCAGAACTGACCCGGCGAGTCAGTCGAGCACGGCCAGAGCGAACACGGCCCGACAGCGCGGGCGTCGCGACTTCGCTCCCGCGCCAAACAAACACGTCTCACGAATGAAGGAC
>JALDXQ010000027.1:0-50851 GCA_032156805.1 Acidobacteriota bacterium | reverse complement strand
AATCGTGACTGAACCGTCTTCACGATTCGGTGTCTGACACCGAAAAGTGAACGTTTCACATCGAGAGACGGCGGCGCGCCGCGGCCTCCATCACTCCACGCGCAGGCTTCTGCCCTGTCCACCATTCGAACTGCCGCTCGGCCTGTGCCACGAGCATCGCGAGGCCATCGATCGCCGCCAGCCCAGCCGCCCGGGCGTCGCGCAACAGCGCTGCTTCGCCTCGTCCGTACGTCAGGTCGTACACGAGCCCTCCGCTCAGCCGATCCGGTGGCATCGGCGACTCCATCTGGCGCGCGGCGCCTCCGAGCGGCGTGCAATTCACGAGAACGTCCCACGATCCGGACTCAGGCGGATACGGACCCGTCGCGATACCGAACTCCGCCGCGAGCCCCTGTGCCTGCTCCTCCCGCCTCGCATGCACCGTGAGATGGGCACCCTGCGACGCGAGTGCCACAATCACTGCGCGCGCCGCACCACCGGCTCCAAGCACGGACACTCGCGCGCCCTCGATCGTCCTGTCCCACACCGAGCCAAGAGGCTGCAGGAATCCCTCGACATCAGTGTTCGTGGCCTCCCAACCATTGCCTCTGTTTCGAAGCGTGTTGGCGGCTCCAACCTGTTGCGTCAGTGGATCGCTCGATGACGCAGCCCGCAGTGCATCGAGCTTGAACGGAATCGTCACGCTGGCACCTTCGATCCCGATTCCCTCGGCGAACGCAAGGAAGTCAGCGAAATCGTGCACGGGCAGCGGCACGTACACCGCGTCGATCCCGGCCGCCTGAAATGCCGCGTTGTGCATCACCGGCGAGAACGAGTGCAGCGCGTTCGTGCTGACGACACCGAAGATTCGAGTCGAATCGGTGACGCCGCAAAATCCGTAGTCGGCAATCATCTGGCGCGCAGGCAGCTGTCCGGGGGCAAGGCCATTGCCTGCGTATGTCCAGCGCGAACCGAAGCGCCCGGCGAGCAGCCGCGACGCGACTCCCATTTCGCCCATCGCGATGACAACGGCCGGGCCGTCTTTCGCGATCGCCTTCAGCCCCAGCATCTGACTGACCCGGCTGACCAGGACCGCGATCTTGATCGTGCCGGCGCCTGTTGCACGCATTGCGCGGGCACGCGACTCGAGATCGCATGGCACGCCGTCGAAGTCGTGCGACGAGACGACGATGCGTTCGGGGCTTCGCTGGACGAGATCGCGAAATGCAACGCCGTTTGAAACTCCATCGACGGCACGCCACTCGACGTCGACGAACTCGGCACCCAGCTCGAGCGCCGTCGCAAGGATCGCCCGACGCTCTTCTTCACTGCCATCGAAGTGGCCGCCTTCCCACATCGCGCGGCACGTCACCACAGCGGGCACGCGTCGCCCGGCCAGTGCACGGGCGACATCGAGATTGACGACACCGTCGAGGCGGAGTTCGACCATGGTCCCGCTCACCGCGGCATCGCGGGCAGCCAGGAGCTCGGCCATCGATCGGCCGGTCACCGTTTCGCAGAGTGGCGTCATCGGGCAAAAAAAAAGCCCCCGCAGCCTGTGGCTGAAGGGGCTCTGGTCTTGGCTACTCGAAATCGTCTAGACGCCGGCGGTCCCTTCAGCTGCAGATCTGTGCCACCACCAGTAACCACTGGTAAAGGTAGGCACGAACCGGCTAAAGATGCGCGACATGACGTCTGAACTTGTGCAGGGACAGTAACCCAGGCGCTGAAGGTCTGTCAACCAAAGTCCCTGAGACCCTAGGAATTTCATGGGTTTACCCGTATCATCAACCCAGAGTCTCCCGATGTACATCCGAACGATCGGCGTCGTCGTTGCTGTCTTGTCATGCGTGGCTGTCGGGCTGCCCGCGCAGTCGAAGACGTTCCCAGTCAGCGAGCTCAAGCCGGGTATGGTGGCGACCGGTCGCACGGTATTTCAGGGCGACCAGCTCGAGGAGTTCAGGGCCCACATCCTTGGCGTCCTGCGCAACAGCATCGGACCACGCCGTGATCTGATCCTGGCGCGGCTCGAAGGCGGACCACTCGCCAACACCGGCGTCATCGCCGGCATGAGCGGAAGTCCCGTCTACATCGACGGACGGCTCATTGGGGCGGTGTCGTACTCGCTCGGGGAATTCTCCAAGGAGCCGATCGCCGGCATCACGCCAATCGAGGAAATGATCGCGGACGCCACGCTGCCCGGCCAGCGGCGCGCGCAAGTCGCGCGTGCAGAGCTCACCCTGCCGGTCACGCAGGAAGGGCTGCGCGAATCGCTGCGTCAGGCGTTCTCATGGGTCCGGCCGTTCGCCGACAGTCCCAGCGATGTGCGAGTCATCGGCGGTGGTGCGGTGAACGCCGGGATCGCCACGCTGCTGCGGCCGATCGCAACTCCAATCAACTTCGCGGGATTCGACGCGCGCGCGCTCGACCCGCTCGTCTCGGCCTTCAGGGAGTTCGGCTTCACACCGGTCATGGCCGGTGGCGCTCAGCTGGGTTCGCAATCATCAGTGGCTTCCGCACCGTTGAACTCGTCTACCGCACCGTTGCGGCCGGGTGACCCGGTCGGCGTCGCCCTGATGAATGGGGATTTCGAGGTCGGCGCGACCGGCACGGTGACCGAGGTGGATGGTAATCGCGTTTACGCCTTCGGCCATCCGTTCTTCGGTCTCGGTCCGACGCAGTTCCCGATGACACGCGCGCACGTGATCACGGTCCTGCCCAGCCTGGCGAGCTCGATGAAGATCGCCAGCACCGGCGACGTGATCGGCATCGTTCAGCAGGACCGCGCGACGACCATCGCCGGAACCCTCGGGCCCGGCCCCTCGATGATCCCGATCTCGCTCACCCTGAACTCGGAGCGCGGCACCAGCAAGAAGTTCTCGATTGGCATCGTCAAGGACCAGCTCTTCACCCCGCTGCTCGCCTATGTGGCGATCCTGAATACGCTCACCTCGTACGAGCGGCAGAACGGAGTGGGCACGTATGCGCTGCGTGGCTCAGCGCGCGTCAAGAATCACAACGACGTCTCGTTCGAAGACCTGTTCACTGGCGACCGGCCATCGAACTTCGCCGCCGCTTCTGTCGTTGCGCCGCTCAACGTCCTGCTGCGCAACGCCTTCGAAGACATCGAGTTCGAGGGATTGAATCTCGAGATCGAAGGCAGCGAGCAGCCACGCAGTGCCACGCTCGAGCGCGTGTGGATCGACGGCACGAGGGCCAAGGCCGGGTCGACCGTCGATCTGCGGATCCTGTTGCGCAGCTACCGGGGAGAAGAGGTCACGCGTTCGATCCCGGTGCAGATCCCGGCGAACGCGCGCGGGAACGTCTCGATCATGGTGGCCGATGCCGCGCGTCTGTCGCAGTTCGAGGAGCGTGAGCTTCAGGTTCAGCCACTGCAGGCCACTGGCGTGCCGCAGATGATTCGCGTCCTCAACGGAGCGCGCAGGAACAACAGGCTCTACGTCCGGCTCGTCACACGCGACGGTGGCGCCGTCGTCAAGGGTGAACCGCTCGCCGCGCTTCCCTCGTCGGTGCTGGCTGTCATGGAATCGGACCGGAACGGGGGCAGCTTCCGCCCGCTGCAGAGCGCGCTCGTCGGCGAGTGGGAGATCACAGCTGGCTACGCCGTCACGGGATCGAAGACGCTGACGCTTCCACTGGAAGAGTAAGTCAGCGTCACAGGTCACACGTCAACGCTCAAAGGTCGGTCAACGTGGTATCTCGCCTTGCGATCGCGGCAGTTGTCTTCGGTGCGACCGTCACGCTCTACGGATCGACGCCGACGTTCTGGGAGGTCTCAACCGAGACGGAGTTTCTCCGCGGTGAGATCGAGAACCTCTCGATCGATTCCTTCGGACGGCTGACGCTGGGGCCGACGGCGGCGCCGGTGTACGAAACGAACGCCCCATTCGTGTGGTCGATGATCACCGGACCCGACGGCTCCGTTTATGCCGGCAGCGGCAACGAAGGACAGGTCTACCGCGTCGACTCGTCGGGCAAGGGGTCGGTCTTCTTCGATTCCGAGGAGCTCGAGGTGCACGCGCTCGCGCTGGCACCGGGCGGTGGGCTCTATGTCGGCACGTCACCGAACGGGAAGATCTATCGCGTCGACGCCAAGGGTGCCGGCACCGTGTTGTTCGATCCCGACGATCGGTACATCTGGAGCCTCGCGGTCGATCGTGCCGGCAACGTCTTCGCGGCGACGGGCGACAGGGGCATCATCTACAAGGTCACACCCGACGGGAAGGGCGCGCCGTTCTACGCCACGAAGGCCACGCACGCGATGACGCTGGCCTTCGACCGCGACGGCCAGCTGCTGGCCGGCACCGAATCTCCGGGACGTGTGTTCCGGCTGGACGCATCGGGGAAACCATTCGTGCTGCTCGACTCGAGCTACAACGAGATCCGCACGTTGCGCGTGGACGCTCGCGGCAACATCTACGTTGCGGCCGTGAGCGGTCGAGCACCAGCACCGACTGGTCAGCAGCCGGCGCCCGCGACTGCTCCGCCGGCGCCATCGCTCACCCCCAATGTCTCCACCGAAATCACCGTCGTTGCCGTGGGCGATGCCGTCGTCACGTCATCACCTCAAGGGGGCGGCACAGCCCAGGGCCGCGGTGCGACCGGAGCTCCGGCGGGGGCGCTGTTTCGAATCCTTCCCGATGGCGCCTGGGATCTTCTGTGGGAATCCCGCACCGATACGCCGTATGACGTCGCCGTGGAGAGCGATGGCACGCTGCTCGTCGCGACCGGCAACTCGGGAAAAATCTTTCGTCTGTCCGGCGACCCACTCCAGCCGACGCTGATCGCGCGGGCTAACGCGCAGCAGGTCACCAGCCTGCTCACGCAGTCGGAAGGACGCGTTCTCGTCTCGACGGCGAATCCGGGGAAGCTGCTGCGACTTGCCGCTGCACGTGCCGAACGCGGCACGTACACCTCGGATGTCCGTGACGCACAGACGGTCGCGCTCTGGGGCACGATCAAGTGGGAGGCTCTCACCCCGGCGAGCAGCCGGCTTGAAATCTCCACGCGCTCGGGCAACACGAGCAAGCCCGATGAAACCTGGAGCGACTGGAGCCCGACCTACGCCGATCGCGAGGGCAGCACGATCACGAGCCCGCGCGCACGCTACCTCCAGTGGCGCGCCACACTCAGCGCGGGCAAGGGCGAGGCGCCGGTGCTCACATCCGTCACCGCGGCCTATCTGCCGAGGAACCTGCGACCGCGGGTCACCTCGATCACCGTGCATCCTCCAGGGACAGTGTTCCAGCGTCCGTTCCCGGTCGACCCGGAGATCGCTGGCTTCGAAGGTGACCTGCCCGACCGGCGGCTCAATCAGCCGCCCGGAAGTGGATCACCATCGCTCGGCCGGCGCGTGTACGAGAAGGGGTTGATGACGTTCGTCTGGAGGGCTGAGGACGACAACGGTGACGAACTGAGCTACGACGTGTTCTACCGGCGTGAGGGCGAGACCGCCTGGAAGACGCTGAAGGCTGGCATGAGCAACCAGATTCTCGTGTGGGACACGATGTCGGTGCCCAATGGCCGCTACACGGTGCGAATCGTCGCCGCCGATACACCTTCGAACTCGACTGGCACGGCTCTCTCGGGCGCGCGCGAGAGCACGGCCTTCGCGATCGACAACGTTCCACCGGTCATCACGGTCACGTCGGTCCGTCGCGACAACGGGCGCGCGACGATTGCGTTCGACGTCCGTGACGCGAACTCCTCTGTGCAGAAGGTGGACTTCTCGCTCGACGGGGACCGGTGGCAGTCCGTCTATCCGAAGGACGGCATCGCCGACTCGCGATTCGAACAGTTCGAGCTGGTGCTGGAAGGTGATGCGGTGTCGAGGGGCGTCACGCTGCGAGCGACCGACGCGCTCAACAACACCGCGAGTTCACGAGGAGAAGCCCCCGAACCTGCGTCAGGCCGTCGGTGAGCTGCTCAGCCGGGAGGACTGACGTCCGACCGGCACTGGCACGGCCGGATCGGTCGCAGGCAAACGCTTGGTGCGCGCCACGACCGGGGCTGGCTGCACAACGGCGGGCGTGGCTTCAGGCGTCTGCTGCACGGTCGTCACGACAATCAGCCACACCATATTGACGGCAACGGTCCGCCCGATGGGTGTCTGTGCCGGCGCGAATCGCGACTGCCGCACGGCGTCGAGCACCGCCTCGAGGTCGTCGGCGTGAAGCGAGCGCTCGGCGTTCGTACCAATCCGCTCGGAATTCAACAACGCGGCATTCGTCACGCGCCCTTCGCGGTTGACCACCGTCGCCATGGTAAACATGGCTTCCTGGTCCCCGATACCGGCAAAGAAGGTTCCATCGCCGAGCACACGCGGAATCGAGATCCCGCCCGCCCTGTCGCTGTCGACGTACTTATCGAAGTACCGATCCACGCGAGCGTTGTTATCGGGCCTCAGCGGATTGGCTTCGGAACCTGGATACAGCGCGTCGAGACGCATGGCCAGCGACTCGGGGCGCTCGGTCGTCGTGCTCTTCAGCACGCCGATCGCAACGCTGAGGCAGACCAGCACCGCCATGGTCGCGCCAAGGGCGGGCCACAGCAGACGCATGTCCGTGAACATCTCTCGCATGCGCGCGGGCAACGCCTGATCGCGCTCGGCGCGCATCCGCGTCAACACCCCTGAGTAGACGGCGCTCAGCGCCGGATCCACCTGCACCGCCGGCACGCTCGGAGGGCCAACTCGAATGGAGATTCCAATCAGCTGAAAGTCTTCGATCCGATCGGCGCACGTCCGGCACCAGCGGACATGGCTCTCCACGAGCACCTGCTCGTCTACAGAGAGCTCGTTGTCGAGGAGTCCCTCGAGCCGCTCGCGTGCGTACTCGCAGCCGACGTAGGGAGTCATGCGTGTAGGCCCAGCAACTCGGCGCGCAGTGCCTGTCGCGCGCGCGTGAGCCGTGACTTCACGGTACCGATCGCTACGCCAAGCGAGAAGGCAATCTCGTCGTAATGGAGACCGTCGACCTCGCGCAGGATCAGCGCCGTCCGCTGATCGAACGGAAGGCGGTCGAGCGCCTGCCAGATGAGCGTGGAGGTTTCCTTGCTGGCCAGCAGCCGATCCGGGAGCACATCACCCTTGGACTCGACGTCCCCGAACTGCTGCAAATGCTCGTCGAGCGAGACCTGGCTCGAACGGTGACGGCGCCTCCACCAGCGCTGTCGATTGCGAGCCTGATTGATGACGATGCGATAGATCCAGGTGCGGAGAGCCGACTGCCCGCGGAAGCTGGACAGCGTGCGGAAGACGCGCAGGAATACTTCCTGCGACAGGTCCAGGGCTTCGTCGGGGTCGCCAAGAAGGTGCAGCGCCAGTGTGTAGACCATCCGCTGGTGCGCGTTGACCAGGTCGGCGCAGGCACTCTCGTCGCCCGTTGTGCAGCGTTCAATGAGGGCGGCTTCTGCCGTGTCTACGTCGGACCAACCGATAGCGCCAGCGTTCTTCACCAACCCTCCGGAAACAGGCGTCCCCATCAGTCTAGCACCGTCCTTACCAGCATTAGACCCCGGTAAAGACCGATGGTTCCCGGGTGCCGGGGCGGTTACTATTTCCCCGTGAATCGCCCGATTGTTGCGGCGGTCGGCGTCATGGCGCTGGCTGGATCCCTGGCGTTTCTCTGGCTCGACGCCCGGCAGCAACGGGAATATCGCCGGCTGTTGGCCGCCGGGGATGACGCCGTGGAGCGAGGCCAGACGCTGGAGGCCATCGAGGCGTTCAGCGGTGCGCTGACACTCAAGCCGGATTCGATGATCGCCCGGTTGATGCGGGGCGAAACGTACCGGCAACGGGGCGAATTCTCGTCTGCCGTCCGCGACCTGACCGAGGCCAGCACTCTCGATCCTTCCGCGCCGCGTCCACTCGAGCTGCGCGGCGATGCCCACGCCGCCATGGGGCAATATCAGGCCGCCGCCAATGATTACGACCGTAGCCTGCGCCTGGACGATCGGGCGCCACGAGTCGTGTACAAACTCGGACTCGCGCACTATCGCAACGGCGACATCCCTGCTGCCATCGAGACCCTGAGACGCGCGATCAGCCTCGATGACCACCTGGCACAGGCGCACTACCTGCTGGGGCTCTGTCTTCGCGGGGGGCGCCCGCGCGATCAAGCCGAACGCGCACTGCTCCGTGCCGTGGAGATCGAGCCCACCCTGGCAGCGGCCCGCGAAGAGTTGGCTGCGCTGTACACCGCGTCAGGCCGGCAGCGTCAGGCGATCGAACAACTCGAGGCGCTCTCGGCGCTCGAGCCGACGCGTCCGGAACGGCTCGTCAGCGTTGGACTCGCTTACGCGCGTCTTGGACGACACGATGCCGCCATCCTCACGCTCGGACGCGCGGCGGAACGTCACCCCGATTCATTGATCGTCTACACAGCGCTCGGACGGGTATGGCTCGAGACCGCCGAAAGTCAGGACGATCGCGTGGCGCTGAACAAGGCGATGGAGGCACTTAGCCCGGTCGCCGATCGGCCCGATGCCACGAGCGACGCATTGACGCTCTACGGGCGGGCGCTGCTACGCTCAGGAAATAGTGCGGCGGCCGAGCGCGTGCTCCGCCGCGCCACGGAGCAATTCCCGGTTGAGCCCGCAGCATTCACCTTCCTCGCGACGGCGGCCAGGCGCCAGGGTCACGGAGACGCTGCGAGAGAAGCGGAAGCCCGGCACGCGGCACTGGTTGGCGGAGCGTGAATCCTGAATCAGGCATTGTTCTGATCGGCGCCGCCGAATCTGTCGCGCAGGCTGTCGCCTAACAGATTCAGACCCAATACGACGGTCGCGATCGCCAGCCCGGGAAACACCGTCAGGTGCGGCGCGTCGAGCACGTGTGCGCGCCCGTAGTTGATCATCGCGCCCCAGCTCGGAGTTGGTGGCTGCACGCCCAGGCCGAGAAAACTGAGGGCCGCTTCAGAGAGAATCGCGCCTCCAATGCCGAGCGTTGCCTGAACGGTCAGCGCCGGCAGCGCCGCCGGCAGGATGTGACGGACCAGGATCCGCGGCGTATCTGCACCAATCGCCCGCGCCGCGGCGACATACTCGAACTCGCGCGCCTGCAGCACCTGTCCGCGGACGACACGCGCGTACCCGACCCAACCGATCAGCGACAGCGCCAGCACCACGTTGGCGAGGCTTGGGCCGAGCACTGCCACGACCGCGATGGCAAGCAGCAGCCCCGGGAACGCCAGTAGAACGTCCATGAGGCGGCTGATCACCTCGTCGACCACACCGCCGTAATAGCCGGCGACTGCCCCGAGCGCGGCGCCGATCGACGCTGACAGCGACACGACCACCAGGCCAACCAGCAGTGACACGCGCGCGCCCGACATCACGCGTGAAAGGATGTCGCGCCCCAGCTCGTCGAGTCCGAGCCAGTGCTGTCGGCCCGGCCCCTCGAGCCGAAGGGCCAGCTCCTGGGTCGAGGGGTCGAACGGAACCAGCCACGGTCCCACGACGGCCGCGACGACGACGACGGCAACGATCAGCGCTCCGGCGTTTCTCATCGATATCGGATCCGTGGATCGAGCACGCCGTACAGCAGGTCGACGATCAGGTTGACGCCGACATACGTCACGGCAATCAGCAGGATGCACCCCTGCACCATCGGGTAGTCCCTGAATCCGATCGATTGCACCAGCAGCCGCCCGATCCCCGGCCACGCAAAGATCGTTTCCGTGATGACCGCGCCGGTCAGGACCGCGCCGATCTGAAGTCCGGCCAGCGTCACGATCGGGATGAGGCTGTTCGGAAACGCATGCAGCAGCACGGCGCGGGCACGCGAGAGACCGCGGGCGCGGGCCGCCAGTACATAGGGCTGCCGCAACTGGCCGGCAAGCGTGGCTCGCGTCATTCGCGCAAGCACCGCGGCCAGCGCCGCACCCAGTGAGACCGCCGGAAGCACGAGGCTCTCGAGCCCACCACGACCCGACACCGGAAGCCATCCCAGTTCGACGCCGAACACGATCGCAAGCAGCGGCCCCAGCCAGAAGTTCGGCATCGAGACACCCGCAAGAGAGAGCGTCATGGCCGTGTGATCGACAGCGCTTCCCTGCCACACGGCTGCCGCGATACCGAGTGGAATGGCGATGACGAGCGCCACCAGCATGGCGGCGAGGGCGAGTTCAAAGGTGGCTGGAAGGCGCTCGATGATCTGACTGGTGACGGGGCTCCCCGTCCTGAGCGATGTTCCCAGATCTGCGCGCACCAGGCCGCCGAGAAACGCGACGTATTGCACGGCCAGCGGTCGATCCAGGCCGAGCTGATTTCTCAGCTGCGCGATGTCGGCTTCCGCGGCCACCTCTCCCAGGATGGCGCGCGCCGGGTCGCCGGGAATGAAGTGGATCAAGGCGAAGACCAGCGTCGCCACACCGAGGAGAACCGGAATCGTCAGCAGGAGGCGTCGCGCCAGATACCGCAGCACGCGGTCATTGTTCCTGCGCGCCGCACTCCGTGCAACTCGCCGCTGGAAAACCGACGAGTGCCGTTACAATCTCCGCCATGAACACGTGCAGCGCATGCGGAGAAAAGCTGTCATCCGGCGCCACGAAATGTCCACTGTGCCTGGTACCGGTGCAGCAGGAGGAAGACGAGGTCTACAACCTCGAAGCATCCAGTGAGGGTATTCCCACCGAGTGGGAGGGCGGCGCCGTCTACACGCTCGAATTCGCCGCGCGCTGCCCAAACTGCCGTGAGCTCATTCGCAGTTTGCGAGTGCTGCGGTTGAAGCGCTCCCAGGTGAGCTTCACCTCTCCACTGCCTCGAGGCGGCCGCGCGCTCGTGTGCACCTCGTGTCGCGGGATCATCTCGGCTGACGTGTCGACGCTCTGAGGCCGCTCACGGCGAGGCAATCTGCTCGAGAGCGGCGTCGAGGTCAGACCAGGTCCAAATCAGCAGCCCTCCGGTGCTCTCAGCGAGTCTCCGAAGACCGTCTTGGGCGGTCACGCGATGCGCATCCCATTGCAGCCATTGTTGCGCCGTCAGTTCGGGAGCTGCGGCGAGCAGGCCATGCAGGTCGACGACGTAAATCGTCGCGCTCGCGCGATATGCTGCCGCGGCGATCTCATCGAGTTCTAGCGTCAAAGACGGGTCTCCGTATCCATCGCTCAAGAAGAGGATCGATTTTCGACTCGGGCTGCGAGCAGCAAGGTACCCAATGACGTCTTTCGCGGTGGCAAGCGACACGCCGGCACGACGAAGACGTTCTGGGGCGCCTCGCTCGTCGATGATGCCGTCTGGACGGAGGCCACCGCCTGTAATCGTTCGGAGCCTCGCCAGCGCGAGTTCGCGGTCGGTCGTTGGCGCGAGAGTCACTGACGAGTAACCGGTTGTTACGATACCGAGCGCCTGTCCCTCACGCATCACGGCGGGCAGAACGCGTTGGATCAGCAGACTACGGACGCCGGGGGTCGATCGAAATTCGAAGTGAAGATCGTCGACAAGCAGCAGAACGATCCCGCGCGTGGGCTCAGCGACCTGCTCGTACGTGGACGCCGCGCCAGCAAGAACGATGACCAATACAGCGGCGATCGGTCCGGACATCGGTCCTCGCACGCCATTTGGACGTTGCACTGCACGGTTTGGCTGATGCGCCAGGCACCTCAGTCAAGGCCGAGAGCCTAAAGCCCAGCGCCCTGAGCCGGACTAGACTTGAGCCATGAACGTAGACATCTGGTCCGACGTCGTGTGCCCCTGGTGCTATCTCGGCAAGCGGCGGTTCGAGAAGGCACTGGCGGAGTTCGAAGGCCGTGACGGGGTTCGAATTGCGCATCGATCCTTCCAGCTCGATCCAACCCGTCCCAAGGGTCAGACGTCGAGCCGGCGCGTGATGCTCATGTCGAAGTACCGTCTCTCGGAAGATCAAGTCCGCGCGCTGGACCACAAGATGGAGCGGACCGCGGCCGAGGAAGGGCTCGAGTATCACCTGACCGAGGCTGGCCTCACCGGCAATACGCTCGATGCCCACCAAGTCGTACATCTGGCCGCCCGCCAGGGCCAGGAAGACAAGATGCTGGAGCGGCTCTATCGTGCGTACTTCACCGAGCAGCGCTCGGTCTTCGATCTCGAGTCGCTGGTGAGCCTCGCCGTTGAGGAGGGCCTCGACGGCACCGAGGTGCGCGAGACCCTGGAGGGTGGCCGCTACGTCGACGCGGTCGCGCACGACCTCGACGAAGCGCGGTCACTCGGGGTGACCGGCGTTCCGTTCTTCGTCATCGATGGGCGCTATGGCCTCTCAGGAGCGCAGGCGCCCGACGTCTTCAGCCGCGCGCTGGCGGCGCGGAACGAGGAACTGAGAACTACAGCGTCCTGATCCGCACATTGCGAAACTTGACCGTTCCGGCCCCGTACTGCAGCGCAATCGGTCCTCGTGCGAACTTCTTGTCGTCCACGTCCACCATCTTCATTCCGTTGAGGATGACGGTCAGCTTCGTCCCGCGCGCCGTGATGTCGAACGTGTTCCACTTGCCACCAGTCATGACCACGCTGGCAGGCTTGGCGACGTCGACAATGCCGCCAGTGCGATACGACTGATCCGGCCGCTTGTCGAAGATGTTCACCTCGTACGAATTCGCTGCCTCAATCTTCTTGGGATCCTGGCACCGAATAAACACGCCGCTGTTGGCATCGTCGCTGACCCAGAACTCGGCCGTGAACTGAAAGTCGCCATACGGGACCGGCGTCACCAGGTACCCGTTGCCCTTGTTCGCCTGTACCTCCTTGTCAACGATCTCCCAGTTGGCGTCGCCAACGATGTTCCATCCCTTCAGGCTGGAGCCGTCAAAGAGCGTCGTCCAGCCGCCCCCCGCCTGCGCACCCACGGGTGATCCTGACACCGACAGCGACAGCGCACAGACCGCCACAAACAGAACCGTCCTTTTCATGCTGCTCCCCTCCGGCGCGGATTATAGGCGAGCACGGCGATCCTTCGAACATGTCGGCGTCTTCAGGGCCTCCCACATTCTTGTAGCACCACGGGGGCTCGGTGCTCGCCGCTCCATTCGGCGTAAGTCCTTGTGGTTCATCACATCGCCACGCGGCCGCCCATGGCTCGCGCGGGCATCCCGATTGCTACGGCAGAGCGAGATCACTCACGCACTTCCGACCCACACATTTGTCCGCCATCACACATGTCCATGTCCGACACGAACAGCGCGATTGCGCGCGGTCACGAGCTACAGGTTTTGATCGACGAGATGTACGAGAAGTATCTGCCGCACTCCGGTGGCGACGTTGCCACGTATATCCCTGAACTGAGCAACGCAGACCCCGATGCGTTCGGTGTCTGCGTCGTCACGGCCGACGGGCGAGCATTCGAGGCTGGCGACTGCGACCGGCCGTTCACGATCCAGTCGATTTCGAAGCCCTTTACCTACGGCATGGCGCTCGAGGAGTTTGGCCCCTCGAAGGTCTTCGAGCACGTGGGCGTCGAACCAAGCGGTGACGCGTTCAACTCCATCGAGCTGCAGAACGGCAGCAACCGCCCGTTCAATCCGATGGTCAATTCCGGCGCGATCACCGTGACCGCACTGCTCCATGCACGGTACGGAAACCGGACGTTCGAGTACCTCCTCGATCGGTTCAGCATCATCGCCGGACGCCAACTGACATTCGATCGCGCGGTGTACGACTCGGAACGCCGGACGGGTCACCGGAATCGAGCGATCGCGCATCTGCTGCTCAACTTCGGCCTGGTTCACGCGGAAGCCGAGGCGGCGCTGGACGCCTACTTCAAGCAGTGCTCGATTCTCGTCACGTGCCGTGATCTCGCCATGATGGCGGCCACCCTGTCGAACATGGGGCGGCATCCGGTCAGCGGGCGCAGCGCCTATTCCATCACCCACGTCAAGGACATGTTGTCGATCATGTTCACGTGCGGTATGTACGACTACTCGGGCCAGTGGGCATATCGAGTTGGCGTGCCCGCGAAGAGCGGAGTCAGCGGCGGCGTGATCACCGTCGTAAACCGTCAGCTCGGGATCGGCACCTACTCCCCGCGGCTTGACCCATACGGCAATAGCTGCCGGGGCACCGAGGTCTGCGCGGACCTGGCGTCACGTCTCGGGTTGCACGTCTTCGACTGCCTGAACGTGGGCTCGAGCTTCCTCGACGCGATCCTCTAGGTGTGACGCCGTGCGTGGCGTCATGGGCTTCCAGATGAATCCGGGCGCGACTCGATGCGCAGGCGCGCCATCATCTTCAGGAGGCCCTGGCGCGACAATCCCAGTTCGCGCGCCGCACGGGCCCGGCGTCCTCCGGCCCGCGCCAGCGCCAACTCGATGAACCGGCGCTCGAACTGCTCACGTGCATCGGCGAGGCGCGTCGTCGATGGCCCGGTCGCCCCTGCGATGACGGGCGGCAACTGGCTTGCCCTGACCTGGCCACGCGCCGGCGCCGAGACGGCCAGCCCTGCGATGACGTTCTGCAACTCACGCACGTTCCCGGGCCAGCCATAACGCGACAGCGAGACCAGCACGCCGTGTGTCAACGTCGCTCGCGATCCGACGCGCAGTGCGGCCGCCTGCCAGATCTGAGCGACCAGCAGGGGGATGTCCTCCGGCCGTTCACGCAGCGGCGGGACGCGAATGCGTATGACGTCGAGGCGATAGAGCAGGTCCTGCCGGAAGCGGCCGTCCGCAACTTCTTTCCGCATGTCGCGATTGGCTGCGCTCACTACACGAATGTCTACCCTCCGGCTGAATGCCGCACCGACGCGACGCACTTCCTGCTGCTGCAACGCACGAAGCAGCTTGGCCTGCGCGCGCGGAGACAGATCGGCAACTTCGTCGAGGAACAATGTTCCGCCGTCGGCCTCCTCGATGAGCCCCGATCGGTCCGCCACAGCACCGGTGAAAGCTCCGCGTGTGTGGCCGAACAGTTCCGACTCGAGCAGATCGTCGGGCAGCGCCGCACAGTTGACATCACAGAACCGCCGTTCGCGGCGCGGGCTGAGCTGATGAAGCGCGCGCGCAACCAACTCCTTGCCAGAGCCGCTCTCGCCCTCGATCAGCACTGAGAACGGTGCGGCCGCGGCACGGGCGACGGCTCGGCGCACTTCGGAGATCGCCGCGCTCGATCCGACCAGTTCCGGAATGGCGATCGACGCGCTGGCCGCTTCACGAGCGGTCATGCGCATCGTGTCGATGCGAGGGCCGGCGACGGCAGCCGTCAACTCCAGCAGGTCCCGGGCGTGCGCAGGAGATGATCGATCGATCGGCCAACGCGCCACGATCGCTCCGATCAGACGCGAGCCCACGCGCACGGGCACGCCTAACTCGGCGCCGCCTCCGTCGCTGCTGTCGATGACAATGCCCGCGTCGAGGACGCGTGAGCCGAGGATGGTCGCCAGGCCTGAGCCCACACTCAGAACAGTTGTGTCAGGCCCCGCGTCCGCTGAGCACAGGTCAATGCGGCTCGTCTGCAGCGACTCGGAGGCATAGGCCAGCACCTTGCGCACGGCATCGCGGTCCTGATCCTCCTCCCGCGCGATCACGACCATGGCCGCGGCCGCGCCGGGACTACTCAGCGAGAGATTCGGCCGTTGCGACAGCCGGGCGTCGCCGCGTAGCCGTCCGTCGATCGCGGCGCGCAGCAGCGGCGGCGTCGCGCCACGCAACCGCTGAAGATCGCGCAGCTCGCGGTCGGCCTCGCGCGTCCGGCCAGCGCGTCGCAGACCGTCGATCCAGAGGAGACGGGCACGCACCAGTCGCAGTGGGGTACGCGCGGCCCGCGCGGCGGCGCGAATGTCAGCCAGGACGTTCTCCGCGAGCACCAGGTCTCCGGACTCGATCACGACACGCAGATGCGCGGTCAGCGTCATGACTCGCACCAGGGCGTGGTCCGACGGCTGCGCGCGCATCAACAGGTCTCGGGCACGCTGGCCAGCCGCAAACAGATCTCCGTGCGCAATCAGCACACGAACGGATGTGGATCCGACAAAGGCGAGGAGCTCACCGTCGGCTCCATCAGCCGGTGCATCTAGCGCGGCCACCTCTGCGATGCGCCCCTGCCAGAACAGGATTCGCGCGAGCGTCGCCTCGGCGCGTGCACGTTCGCCGCCAATCAGTGTGCCGGCCACAATCGCCGCCCGACAGAGCGCTTCACCGGCAGTCAACTGTGCAGCATCAGTCCGGGCTGCCGCCTGCCAGATCCGAGCGGCGGCGGACAGCGCTTCATCGTGCGCATCCTGTGCGTACGCGGCCGCCTCGTTGAACACTGCATCCGCATCGGCGGCTCTTCCGCGCTCGAGCACCAGCCGCCCGAGGGTGACAAGGGTCCTCGCCGCCGGCACCAGCGCGCGTCGCCGAACGAGGGCACCTGTCACGTCCCGCAACAGTCGTTCGGCACTGGCGTGCCTGCCCGACCGGCACAGATCGGCCCAACGCGCTGCTCGCGTCAGATGCCGCAGGGTATCTTCCGGGAGAACCTCGCTCGCAGGAGGAGTTGAGAGAGCCGCTCCGTATCGTGCGCGCGCCTCGCGCACCGCGTGCCCCGAGGCATCGGCGGTGGCGCGCTTGACGAGCGAGTGGCTCGCTGATCGTGGCAACTCCCTGGCACGGTGGAATGAGACGAGCACATGCGGCCGCGGGGAAACAGCGGCTGCGGAGACGATCGCCTCGCGGGCGGGCGGCAGCGGCGATCCCGGGGGCAGAATGAGCATCAGTGTCCGATGCCGCAATTCCTCCTCGAGCAGGCTGCGCAGGCGAAGATACATGTCGACTGCGATCGGCACGAAGCCGCTAACGCGGCCCTGTTCGGCAACACGACGTGCGATCGCCAGCGCTGACTGCCCCGTCGGCGTCTCGACGACCACCCACCGTGGCTCACCCTCGCGCCCGTGATTGAGCATCTCGATCAGCGGCCCCACCACGGGCGCCGAGGCAGCCGTGGACGTTGTCATCGTGAGTTCCGCGATAGGAACACTCTCACCTGTTGCCAGATCCCACGCGTGGTCCGCAGCGTAGGCATAGTAGCGATCGTGCAGAAGTCGAGTCATGCCCTCAGCCATGCAACCGCGGGCCCGCGCGGTTCTTCGCGGCGATCGCGCGGCACAGGCCAGAAAGTGCGCAATTTCTTCGTATAGAATTGAGCTCGGATGCTGAGATTTCTCACCGCGGGTGAGTCGCACGGCCAGACACTCGTGATGACACTGGACGGGATGCCCGCCGGTCTCGAGCTCGATATCGATGCCCTGAACGCCCAGCTTCGCCGCCGCCAGGGCGGCTACGGTCGCGGCCGCCGGATGCAAATCGAAAGTGACCGCGCCGAGATCATCGCCGGCGTCCGCCATGGGCGTACCACCGGTGCGCCGATCGCCCTGCTGGTTCGCAACCGCGACTGGGTCAACTGGCAACAGACCATGTACGTCGAGAGCGAGATGCCGGAAGGCGCGACCGGCGCAAATCGTCCGCAAGTCACCCGGCCACGACCGGGACACGCCGACCTCGCCGGGGCCATCAAGTACGGCCATACCGATGTGCGTGACGTTCTCGAGCGCGCGAGCGCGCGCGAGACGGCCGCACGCGTGGCGGCAGGGTCGCTCGCTCGCCAGCTGCTCGGACGGTTCGGCGTCTCCATCACCAGTCACGTGTCCGCCATCGGCGGAATCGCTCTTCCCGCCACACGCGAAGTGGCATTCAAAGAAGCAGAAGCGCTCGCCGAAGACTCACCGCTTCGCTGTGTGGACGAAGGCCTTCAGCAGAAGATGATCGCGGCGATTGATGCGGCCAAGGAAGCCGGCGATACGCTCGGTGGTGCGTTCGAGGTCATCGTCCGTGGGCTCCCGCCCGGGCTGGGGTCCTACGTTCAGTGGGATCGCAAGCTCGATGGCCGCCTCGCACAGGCGATGATGTGCATCCACGCCATCAAGGCCGTCGGCATCGGCATTGGACCCGATGTGGCGTTCAGGCCGGGGTCGCGGGTACACGATGAGATCCTGCCCCCGATATCGGGTCACGGCCCGGTGACACGCCCCTCGAACAATGCGGGCGGTCTCGAAGGAGGTGTGACCAACGGCGAAGATGTTCGCGTCACCGGGTTCATGAAACCGATAGCCACGTTAATGCAGCCGCTTCGTTCGGTGGACCTCACCACGCTTCAGAATGCGCCGGCGGCAATCGAGCGCAGCGACGTCTGTGCGGTCCCGGCAGCCGCGGTCGTGGGCGAAGCGATGGTGTCCTTCGTGCTCGCCGATGCCTTTCTCGAGAAGCTCGGCGGTGATTCAGTGGACGAGATCTCCAGGCACCTGGCGGCGACGACGGCCGCCATCGAGCGACGGTTCGTGACGCGCTGATCCCGCACCTGTCGATGCTGCGCCCCATCGTTCGCTACGGAGCCGATGTCCTGCACGTACCTGCGGCACCGGTTGAGACCATCACTCCCGAGATCCAGTCGCTCATCGACGACCTGATCCAGACGATGTACGCGGCGCCGGGGATAGGGCTGGCCGCGCCACAGGTCGGGGTCGGCGTGCGGATCTTCGTGTGCGATATCTCGGTCGGCCGCAATCCCGCGGACCTCATGACCTTCGTCAACCCCGCGTTCGTCGAGCGCGATGGCATGCAACTCGAGGAAGAAGGCTGCCTCAGCGTCCCGGGATTCAATGCGACGGTGGCTCGTCCTGCGCGAGCGATCCTGAAGGGACTCAACCGGGAGGGAGAGGAATACACCGTCGAGGCGACGGGCCTCCTCGCCCGCTGTTTCCAGCACGAGATGGATCATCTCGACGGCACGGTCTTCGTCGACCGTTTGCGCGGCCTTCAGAAGGACATCATCGTCCGCAAGATCAAGAAGCTCACACGCGCCGGCAAGTGGTAGACGCACCATCAGGCCTTCGCACCGACACCCTTCGCGTGGTGTTCTTCGGCACGCCTCAGTTCGCCGTGCCGTCGCTCCAACACCTGATCGCCTCTCGTCATCAGGTCGTGGGCGTGGTGACGCAACCCGATCGCCCACGCGGTCGCGGCCAGAAAGTGACCGACGCTCCTGTGAAGCTGACGGCCGTGCAACACGGCATTCCCGTGTATCAGCCGACCCGGCTGCGCGATCCCGGAGTCGGTGAGACGCTCACCGGCTGGACCCCGGATCTCGGCGTCGTTGCGGCCTACGGCAAGATCATCCCCGACAGCCTGCTGAATATTCCGCGTCTCGGCATGATCAACGTGCACGCATCTCTCCTGCCGAAATATCGGGGTGCCGCACCAGTACAACGAGCGGTGATTGCGGGCGAGCTCGAAACCGGCATCACGATCATGCGCATGGTGACGGCGCTCGATGCGGGCGCCATGTTCGCCAAGGCAACACGGCCAATCGACCCGAACGCAACGAGTGACGTCGTCGAGCGCGAGCTCGCGACGATCGGTGCATGGCTGCTGCTGCGCGTGATCGACGACCTCGTCGCTGGCAACGCGGCCGAAGAGCCGCAGGACGACAGCCTCTCTACGTACGCCTCCAAGGTGACCAAAGACGAGGGGCTCGTCGACTGGACGCAAACAGCGCTCGCGATCCACAACCGTGTACGCGGTCTGTATCCGTGGCCGCATGCCTACTCGTACCTGAACAACGAGCGATTGATCCTGCTGCGAAGCCAGGTGGAGTCGACGCAAACGAGCGAGCCTCCCGGCACCGTCGTCGACACCTCCAGTGGTGTCCTCCGCATTGCCACGGGTAAAGGCGGGTGCATCGGTATCACCGAACTGCAACCAGAAGGACGACGAGGGATGAGAGCGCGCGATTACCTGGCCGGCCACCAGATCCAGCCCGGGGCCCGGTTCGGCGGCCAATGACGGCGCCGGCCCGCGCGGCGGCATTCCGTGCGCTGGTCGCCATCGCCTCTGGTCATCGCGATCTGCCAACCGCGCTCGTCGAAAGCCGTCGCCGCCTGGAGGACGAACGGGATCGGTCCCTCGCTGCCGCGATCGTTCATGGCACACTGCGCTGGCAACGTGCCTGTGACTACCTGATCGAGCGAGTGTCGGCGCGGACGCTGGACGCACTCGACGACAGCGTCCTCATCATTTTGCGCCTCAGCCTCTTCCAGATCCTTCATCTCGATCGGGTGCCGGCCGCTGCCGTCGTCGACGATGCCGTGAACCTGACTCGAGCGGCAGGAAAGAAGAGCGCGGCCGGATTCGTCAACGCGGTATTGCGTTCGACACTGCGCCAGCGTCGCGCACTGCCCTTTCCGCAGCGGCCAGCCGACCCTGTTGATCGGGACAGCGCCCGATCGTACCTCGGCATCACGTGGTCGCACCCGGAGTGGCTCGTGGAACGGTGGCTCGACCGCGTCGGGTTCGAGCAGGCCGAGAAGTGGGTTCAATTCAACAATGACCCTGCACCACTCACGTTGAGCGTGAACAGGCTTCGCGCAACGCGCGCAGAGGTTCGCGCCGCTCTCGCACGCGACGGTGTCGAGACCGAGGAGACATCAATCTCCCCACATGGTCTGCGGGTTGTCACGGGACACCCGCTTCGCCAGCATGCGCACGACTTGTTCCTGGTTCAGGACGAATCATCGCAACTCGTGCCGCTCGCTGTCGATGCACGGCCTGGGGAACGGACGCTCGATCTGTGCGCCGCACCGGGTGGAAAGACCGTGCTCATGAGCGGCGACATGGGCGACACCGGCGTGCTGGCCGCGTGCGACGTGCGTACGCGGCGCGTGGCATTGCTCCGCGACACGATACGCCAGGCCGGTTGCAGGCACGCGCATGTCATTCATGTGCCAACGGCTGGAGCACTCCCGTTTGCCGAGCGATTCGATCGCGTGCTCGTCGATGCTCCGTGCTCGGGCCTGGGCACGGTACGACGCGACCCTGACATCAAATGGCGACGGCATGCTCCGGATCTGCCTGCGATGGCCGACCGTCAGCTCACCCTGCTGCAACGCGCGGCAACCGTGGTGCGGCCGGGAGGACGGCTGGTCTATGCGACCTGTTCGAGCGAACCGGAAGAGAACGAGATGGTCGTCGATCGATTCCTGGCAAACGAAGCCGGATTCGACCTCATCGATCTGCGACGAGATGGACGGGGCGAGGTGGCGGCGGTTCTCGACGATCGCGGCATGCTCCGCACCCTGCCCTTCGCGCACGGGCTCGAAGCCTTCTTCGCGGCCGCCATGGTGAGCACGAAGGCGTCCAAGGGCTCATAAGAGACCGAAGACTCAGGCGTGAACGAGAGGTCGAGTAAAATGTTGCTGTTGACTCCTCTGCGTTCCCGCGTCTGGAACCTGGGCAAGTTCTTCGTCCTGATGGGTGCCCTGGGTCTGACGTTCCTGGTGTTCTTCGGCGCATCGATGCGGATTGCCCTGTGGGCCCGCGAGGTGCAGGTGCCGTCTCTCGTCGGGCGCACGGTCAACGAAGCCACTGCGACATTGGCCGATCGCGATCTGGCGCTCCGCGTCGAGGAGAACCAGCGCCCGGACGAGAAGGTCGAGGCCGGCCGCGTCATGCAGCAGGAGCCGGACGCCGGCGCAACCAGCCGCCGGCAGCGCATGGTGCGTGTCTGGATCAGTTCAGGACCGAAGCGATCGATCGTGCCGCCGCTGGTCGGACAGAACGAGCGTGCTGCGCACTCGCGACTGCAGCAGGATGGTGTCGCTGTCTCTTCCGTCTCCGAGTTTCGCTCGGCCGAATACCCGGCTGATGTCGTCGTGGCGCAAGATCCGGCCGCGACCGCCCGCGCGCCGGAGGTCTCCATCCTGCTCAATCGCGGTGAACTGGCGGCCACTTACGTCATGCCCGACGTCATCGGGGTCGATGGCGATCGAGCTGCCGACGCGCTCCGCCGCCAGGGCTTTCGCGTCTCCATCGTTGGTACTCAGCCCTATCCCGGCGTACCACCCGGCACTGTCGTCCGTCAGCAGCCGGCCGGCGGGTTTCGCGTCGGGGCGAGCGACGCGATCTCACTCGAGGTGAGTCGATGAGGTTGCGCCCGATCCAGATCGCACCCTCGATTCTCTCGGCAGACTTCTCCGCCCTCGGGCGCGACATCGCTGCGGCCGAGCGCGGTGGCGCGGATCTGATCCACGTCGACGTCATGGACGGGCATTTCGTCCCCAACATCACACTCGGACCACCAGTGGTTCGAGCGATCAGGCGCGTGGCCACCCGGCCGCTCGACGTGCATCTGATGATCGAGGATCCCGATCGCTACATCGAGGAGTTCGTCGCGGCGGGCGCGAGCATGGTGTCGGTACACGTCGAAGTCGTGCGGCACCTGAATCGAACGGTCTCGTTGATTCGCAAGCTCGGGGCGAAGGCGGGTGTCGTGATCAACCCGGCCACGCCCGCAGGATCGCTCGAAGCGATTGCGTCCGATGTCGACTTCGTGCTCGTGATGTCGGTGAACCCCGGCTTCTCCGGGCAGTCGTTCATTTCCCACAGCCTCGACAAACTGCGAAAGGTCCGCAGTGTGCTGGACAGCGTAGGGTCGTCAGCGCTCATCGAAATTGACGGCGGCATCGACCAGGCGAACGTCAGTGACGTCGTTGCCGCCGGCGCGAACATCCTGGTGGCCGGCCAGGCGATCTTCGGCAGCGGAGATCCAGAGGCCGCGACCCGCGCGCTTCGTGCATCTGCCAACCAGCTGGTTGGCGGGTAGGGCTGGTGCCTGATCGTGACCGCGCGCAACACCACCCCCGAACAACCAGCCGTGAATGCCCAGTCTCAAACGCGCAGCACCCGCGTGCGCGTTCGCTACGCGGACACCGACCAGATGGGCGTTGTTTACTACGCCAACTATCTCGTCTGGTTCGAGATCGGGCGGACCGAATGGTTACGCGATGCCGGATGGAACTACCGGGACATGGAGGAGACCGGCGTTGCCCTTCCTGTCATCGAGGCCCATTGCGAATACCGGCAGCCGGCCCGTTATGATGATGAGATCGAGATTCTGACGAGGGCAACGGCGTTGACACCGGCGCGTCTGCGATTCGACTATCAGGCCATCCGAACGATCGGCAGGACGCTTGTGGCCGAAGGACACACCGTCCACGCCGCGCTGGGGACGAATGGGCGGCCCTGCCGGCTTCCGGCCGGGGTCAGGGCACTGGTCGGATAGCCGAGGTCCGCGGCCATAGCCGGGTCTCGAACGTCTGAAACGTTGACCGGCGCACGAAGCGTCAGGGCTGTCTACAATAGGAATGAGGTTCTTGAAGACTCGAGTGACTGCTGCGATCATCCGGTACTCGCCGATCCTGCTGCTGTTGACCGTTGCCGCGTGCGGCGGCAACCGCAACAACGTCCCCGACAACGTAGGGAACCCCGACCGCTTTCTGTACGACCGTGGGACGACGGCGCTCAACGACAAGAAGTGGGCCGATGCTCGCGAGTACTTCCGGCAGGTCGTGGACAACTACCCGAACAGCCCGCTCCGCCCGGACGCCAAGCTCGGCGTGGGCGACACATTCCTTGGTGAGAAGACGGCAGAGTCGCTGGTCCTTTCCGCGAATGAGTACCGGGAGTTCCTGACCTTCTATCCGACCAATGCTCGTGCCGACTACGCGCAATACAAGCTTGCGATGACGCATTACGAGCAGATGCGTGCACCAGAGCGTGATCAGACGGAAACCACGTCCGCGCTGCGCGAGTTCCAGGTCTTCTTCGACCGCTACCCGATGAGCCCGCTCGCAGGCGAGGTGCGGATGAAGTGGCGTGAGGCGCGCGACCGTTTGAGCCGGGCGGAGTTTCGCGTGGGTTACCACTACTTCAGGATTCGCTGGTACCCCGGGGCGATTCCGCGGTTCCGCCAGGTGCTCAAGGAGGACCCCGAGTTTTCCGGCCGCGACGAGGTCTATTTCTATCTCGCGGAATCGCTCGCCCGCACCAACAAAGCGGCAGAAGCCATTCCGTACTTCGAGCGCGTGCTGGCGGAGTTCGAATACAGCGAACACATGGAGGACGCGAAGAAACGTCTGGCAGAGCTCCAGACCGAAGCCAAGACTCAGTAAGACCGGTCGTGCGCAGATGCGTGCAGCCGGGCGCAGTCGCGCCTGTTGTCGATTTCTTCTCCTGCGGATTCTCCCGCCCCGACCGATAAGAAAGCTGTAGCGATCCACTCGGGGCGGACGCCTGCCGGTCCGCCGTGGACAGTTTGGGGGAGAGACCGATGACGTCGAGAACTTTCGCGGCCGTGGCCGTGGCGGCCGTCCTGGCAAGCGCCACGCTTGCGGCTCAACGTGGTCCGGCAGCTGCCGCGTCACATCTGCCGGCTGAAGTCATTGGCCTGGCGTGCGCGCCCACGGCCGCTCTCGAGATACCGAATACGCCGCTCAGGGTGACCGGCGGCCAGGACTCGGGAGTCCGTCACACCCACGCGCCTGGTGACCTCATCACCATCAATGCAGGCACCCAGAACGGGATCGAAGTCGGACAGGAGTACTACACCCGCCGGATCCTGATCGCGGAGCGTGAGGAGATTACGCCGACAACGCCCGCGACTGTGCTGACCTCTGGCTGGATTCGCGTCTACGCCGTGGAGGAAACGCTGTCGCTGGCCACGATCACGCATGCCTGCGACACCGTCGACGTCGGTGACCACCTCGAGCCGTTCGTCCTTCCGACAGTGCCGACGCCGGCGTCCAACAAGCCGAAGCCGGAGCGCGACAACTACGGCCGCGTCCTGACCGGCGAATCGCGCAAGCGCCTCTTCGGCAAGGGCGACTACTTCCTGCTCGACCGCGGCAGCAACCAGGGGATCAAGCCGGGAGCGCAGTTCGTCCTCTATCGCAACAAGCAGCAGCCGGAGAACTTCCTCTACGACCTCGGTGAAGCCGTTGCCGTCGATGTCAAGGCAGACAGCTCCACGCTGCAGATCACCGTCTCACGTGATGCGATCATGGAAGGGGATCTGGTCGCGATCCGGAAGTAGCGGCTACCAGAGGCCGCCAAGTCTGACGGCCTCGCCCACAGCTCCCGCCAGGTAGATTCCAGCGAGAAGAAAGCACGTCGCGTCGAGGACACGTGAGACGGGTGAACGGCGCTTCGGCGACGTGCGCTGCCGTCTGCGATTGTCGAGGACGCGATGGCAGCGCGTCCGGACGCGATCTGTACGACTGGAGTCGGGCGCAGGATCGTTCAGGCTGGCGAGCCTGCGCACAATGAGATCGTCTGTCCCAGACGTCATGAAATCACCTCGCTGATCAGGCTGGTCAGCGGCGCGCGCGCATCACTCATTCGCTGCGCGAGCAGCGCACGGCCGCGGCTCAGACGCTGACGCAACGCGTCGGGACTGATGCCACAGACGACGGCTGCTTCCGCTGGCCGCAGCCCCTCGACCGCAACGAGCAGGAGCACCTCGCGGTAGATCAGCGGCATCGTCGCCAGCGCCGCTTCGAGCCGGCGCTCGAACTCGTGAGTCGCCGCTTCCTCGAACGGTGATGCGGGCGGTGCCGAAGGCCATAGCCCAATCATGCCGGCCGCGTGCGCGTCTTCGAGCATCCGCGAGCGGCAGTAACTGACGTACAGATTACGGGCCACGGTGAACAGCCACGGGCCGAACTGTGTGTCGTCGCGGAGGCGATCTGCATGTTGGACAAACCGCAGCCAGGTCTCCTCGAGCAGGTCTTCAGCCACTTCCCTGCTGCGCGCCAGCCGGGCCAGGAACCGGAAGAGTCGCGCATTGAACGCGGCATAGACGACGTCGAACGCCTCGGAGTCGGCGTGCCGGAGCCGCCTGACGAGTTCGAGCTCAGAGTCGCGGTCCACGACGATCTAACGCGGTCGTGGCCATATCGTGACATCGATGGCGGCCGGCGCTGTCACAGATCACCCGCTCAGGCGTTTCTGGGATGGAGGTCAACGTGGAGGTTCTCAGACACGCCAGTATCATGGCGCTCCTTGGACTACTGGTCAGCGTCAGCCCTCTCGTCATGGGCGTCATGTTCGCTATCCGTCCCAATGAACAGCGCCTGGCATTGATGCGGCCGCTCTCACTGGCCGGCATATTCGCGGGCGTCTCCAATCTGTTCCTCGGCGCGATTAACACCCTGCTCGGCCTCCAGTCGGTCCAGTCGTTCGATCCGGCTGGCCTGCGCGGGATCTTTGTCTCGTTGGCAGAGTCCACCGTCCCGTCGTTCTTCGCCTTTGCTTGCCTGACTGTCGCCTGGCTCTGTGTTGCGTTGGGGATGAGAAAGCTCGCTTGAACGTACCCCGGCCGCTCGCACTTCATTCATGCCCCTTCGCTTCGGGCATCGGTAGTGACGGCGGCGCGCCCTCGAGACGGCGCGATCAGCGAAGTGAGTAAAAACGCGGCGGAGGCTCCCCAGACGGCGACGGCGTTGCCACCAGGCAGGAAGATAAACGTGTGCCTCCAATGAGCGGCCGGAGACGCGTTTTTTCCGCGCCGGATGGCGGGCGCGCCAGAGTCACTACCGGTGCCCGACGCGCCGTCTCACGACGTTTCGGAGTCGCGCTCTAACCGGCGCGGCGATGGCGGGCGATATTGACGTCGGCGACCCTGGCGTTGAGCATCCGCTGGAACCGGCGATAGTAATCGACGGCCGAAACGACAGCCGCCACCATCACGACCCACAGCGCCACGTGCCCGACCGGGGCCAGCCACGGGATTGGCCGCCAGCCCAGAATCAACAGCAAGATCGCCGTGACCTGTGACGCCATCTTGATCTTGCCAAGCGGCGAGGCAGGAATAGTGATGCCCTTCGTATAGGCGAGGCTGCGGAGCGCCGTGACCGCGAATTCACGACCGATGATGAGCGCCACCATCCAGGCCGGCGCCAAATCGAGCTGTACTAGCGAGATAAATGCTGCCGACGTGAGCAGCTTGTCGGCGATCGGGTCGAGCATCTGCCCCAGCCAGGTGACCTGGCGGCGACGACGGGCGATGTAGCCGTCGAGCCAGTCGGTCAGCGACGCCAGTCCGAAGATGGCGGCACCGGCAAGTTCCTTCGAAACGCCAAGTATCTGCTGGCCCTCGAACTCCGTCAGCAACACAACCACGAGCAGCGGCACCAGAAACATCCGCACGAGCGTGAGCGTGTTGGGCAGGTTCATTCGACGAGGGCATTCTACCATCGTGTAAGATTGCGGATTGTCATGAAGGCTATCCTCCTGGCGGGAGGCAAGGGCACCCGTCTCAGACCGCTGACGATCCACACGCCCAAGCCCATCGTTCCCATCTTCAACCGGGCGTTTCTTCACTATCAGATCGACCTCCTGAAGCAGGTACCCGAGATCGATGAGGTGATTCTCAGCCTCAACTACCAGCCGCGGCGCGTCGAGGAAATGTTCGGCGATGGTGCGGACCTCGGACTCAAGATCCGCTATGTGGTCGAGCCGATACCGCTGGGCACTGCCGGGGCAATCAAGTACGCCGGCGACGAGCTGACCGAGTCCGTTGTCGTTTTCAACGGCGACGTCATGACCGAGCTCGATCTCGCCGCCGTCATCCGCATGCACCGCGAACGGCGTGCCCGTGCCACGATCGTCCTCACGCCGGTCGAGAACCCCTCGGCCTACGGGCTGGTGGAAACTGACGCTGAAGGCAACATCCAGCGATTTCTCGAGAAGCCGAAGCTCGAGGAGATCACCACCAATCACATCAACGCGGGCATCTACGTCCTCGAACCCGACACGTTCGATCGCATTCCCAGCAAGGTGCCGTGGTCCATCGAGCGAAGCTACTTCCCTTCGCTGATCGAACGCGGCGAGACATTTGTCGCCTCCATCTACGACGGCTACTGGATCGACATCGGCACGCCTGAGAAGTACACGCAGGTCCACCGCGACATCATGGACGGACGGTTCACGGCGCCCCCTTTCGCCGGGCTGGCCGCGCCACGGACGTGGATCGCACCCGATGCGCGCATCGAGAGTGGCGCAACCATCGAAGGGCCGGTATTCATCGACGAAGGAGTCTCGGTCAAGGCCGGGGCACGCATCGGGCCATACGCCGTGCTCGGCCGTCAGACGCAGGTCGATGAAGAAGCGGTCATCGAACGGGCGATTGTCTGGCCCAACTGCCGCATCGGCAGTCACGCATCGATCAGTGACGCCACGCTCGGCCGGCAGTGCCACATCGGGCGCAACGTGTCACTCAACAGCGGCGCCCTGCTCGGCGACAAGACAACATTGACGGATTTCACGAAGGCGTGACCCCCCTCTCGACGCCGGCTCTGGACTCTCGGCTTTCGGCTCTGATACGTTCGAGGTTGAACGATACTGGAGCCCAGAGCCCACAGCCATGACTATCACCCCCGGCATCTTCAAGGCCTACGACATCCGTGGCCTCTATCCGTACGAGATCAACGAAACCACGGCGCGGCTCATCGGGCGCGGCTTCGTGACGTATCTGAAGGCCAGCCGCATCGGCGTCTCGCGCGACATGCGCGTGTCGTCGCCGGCGCTGGCTGCGGCGTTCATCGAGGGCGCACTCGAACAGGGCGCGTCGGTGATCGACTACGGGATGCTCCCGACCGACGTGCTCTATCACGCCGTGTTCAGCGACGGCCTCGATGGCGGAGCACAAATCACCGCGTCGCACAACCCGAAGCAGTACAACGGCATCAAGATGGTGCGCGAAGAGGCTCTGCCGCTCAGCGGCGATGCCGGCATCGGCGACATCCGGGACATGATCGCCAACGATCGGTTGCCTCCACCGGCGGCCACGCGTGGCAGCATCACGAACCGGGACATCCTGCCAGGGTATGTCGAGAAGGTCATGTCCTTCATCGACCCGTCGATCATCAAGCCATTCAACGTGGTGCTGGATGCCGGCAGCGGCATGGCCGGGCTCGTGGCTCCGATGTTCTTCGACAAGCTGCCATGCAAGACCACGAGACTGTGCTTCAGGGTCGATGGCACATTCCCCAATCATGAGGCGAATCCGCTCATCGAAGAGAACCGGCAGGACATCACCGCCGAAGTCATCCGGCAGAAAGCCGACGTTGGGATTGCGTGGGATGGTGACGCCGATCGCTGCTTCTTCATCGACAGCAGCGGCGAGTTCATCTCCGGCGACTTCGTCACCGCGCTGCTCGCGGAGGCCTTCCTGCTGAAGCATCCGGGCGCAACGGTCATCTACGACCTCAGGGCCAGCCACGCGGTGAAAGACACAGTGGCTCGCCATGACGGCAAGGCGCTCATGAACAGGGTCGGCCACGCATTCATCAAGCAGCGAATGCGCAAGGAAGACGGGATTTTCGCCGGCGAGGTCACCGGTCACTACTACTTCCGGGACTTCTATTACGCCGACAACGGCTTCATCCCGGCGCTGCTCATCCTCGAGCTGATGTCGAAGAAGAATCAACCGCTTCGCGAACTGCTGCGACCGTACCGCGAACGCTACTTCATCTCCGGGGAGATCAACACGAAGCTGAAGAGCATCGAGGAAGTACCGAAGAGGCTGGACGCGATCGAAACGCACTACAAGGACGCAACACTAGCTCGACTCGACGGGTTGTCCGTGGACTATCCCGACTGGCACTTCAACGTGCGCGGATCGAACACGGAGCCGCTGCTGCGTCTCAACCTCGAAGCGAAGACCCCTGAACTGATGGAGAAGAAGCGCGACGAGGTCCTGGAAGTGATTCGAGGCTGACTCTGAATTACAATAGGCAACTGAAGCGGGAGTAGTTCAGCGGTAGAACGCGAGCTTCCCAAGCTCGATGTCGCGGGTTCGATCCCCGTCTCCCGCTCCAATCCCTTCAACAACTTGCGAAAGACGCTGGCATGCCTCAGACGGCGGTTTCCAAAATCGTCGTGCCCAGATGGTGCCAGCGCGTGTCAGCGAGTGTCCGTGCGGCCTCTCGGAGACTGGCCGGCGACACGATGTCGTAGCTTGAGCACTGAGCGTGCCTCGATCTCGAGGTGGCCGTTGTCGCCCAAAAGTGCGGAACATGGTCCATCGTTGCGCACATCGGCAGTGCTGGTCTCCCGTTGCTCTGCTGCTGTTTGTGGCCGCCGCGCCCTATTTTGACTAATATCGCCTCGTGCGTCCCATACACATCAACCTCTTTACGAACGGTGACTGCACGAACATCAACACCTGGTCGGGCCTTCCGTACTACTTCTATCGGAGCTTGCGCAACCATGGCATGGACGTAACTCCGCTCAATCTGGCGCCGGAGCCGCGGACGAAGGTGGTGCTCCGGAGGGCGCTGAACGCGCGGGCACGCGTCATTCGCCTGGTTCGTCCGGACTACCGGTACGAGATGCTCCGGACCAGACTCCATCACGCCGTAGTCAACCGCAAGCTCTGGTTCATGACTCGTCGACATCGCGATGCCGACCTGAACGTGTTTTTGACGTTCACGTTCTCGTCGCGCAAGTTCGTGAGCGTGCCGGTGGTTCATTTCTGCGATCGGACGTACGAGCACCACCTCGAGGACATCGGGCGCCTGCCAACGAGGAACGATCGAGCGTTCATCGAAATCGATCGACAGAACATCGAGAACGCCGATCTGGTATTGACCACCGGACAAGCCTGTCTGGATTTCATCACGAGCCGCTATCGACCGAGACGGGCGTTCTGCCTCCGAACCGGAAACAGCACCGATGCCGACGTCCCGGACCCGGAACGCCTGCTGGACGAGAAGGAACAGTCGAAGAACATCCTGTTCATCGGCCGCGGGGCGCAAAGCCGCGGCGCCGATATTCTGATTCAGTCGTTCAAGCTGTTCAACCAACGTCGCCACGATGCGTTCACTCTGAATATCGTTGGCGTCAACCCTAACGAACTGCCCGCACCGCTTCGTGCACCAGACCCGAACATTCGGTTCCACGGATACCTGGATCGAAGCATCCCTGCGGATCTGGCGATCTACAACGGATTGATCGCGTCGGCGAAGATGTTCGTGATGCCGAGGAGGTCCGGGCCTTTTCCGGGCGTCATTCGCGAAGCGCTGTTGCACTGCACCCCGGCCATCGTCAGCAGCATCAGCCATCCCGAGATCCTGATGCATGAACGAGAAAGCCTGCTCGTCGACAGCCTCGATCCGGCCGCATTCGCGCAATCCATGGACCGCTTGGTCGACGATCCCGTCCTGTGGAGGCGATTGGCTACGAACGGGCACCGGGCGCGCAGCAGCCATCCGTGGTCGAGCACTGCTGCGAAATTCGTGGATATCGTCAACGACTGCGGCCTCTTGAAGAACCACGTGCGCGCGTCGAGCAGCAATGTCCCGGTATGCGCCCCAAGATCGTGATTCGGGGAGGTCCACAGGCGATGGCCGCTGCGGATATCGTGGCACGCGCTTCCGTCGTGCACGATCTTCCCGATCGTGCAGTGACCTGTGCTGTTCCAGCACGAGTGATGCATGCTGTGGCTCCGGACGATCACTGATCGATGTCGCAATCAGCATCGCTACGAGCCAAGGTGAAGACCGGCTTTCGTCAGTTGGTGATTGCCGGCGGCCGCCCTGCGTTCCACGAGACCGTGCACGTCGGACGACCCAACATCGGCAATCGCGAGCGGCTGAGCGAACGGATTGATGACCTGCTCAATCGACGATGGCTGACCAATAACGGCCAGTACGTGCAGGAGTTCGAGCGGCGCGTCGCTGACCGGCTCGGCGCGCGACATGTCATCGCAATCTGCAACGGAACAGTGGCGCTGCAGATTGCGATCCGCGAGCTCGAACTGAGCGGTGAGGTCATCGTGCCGTCGTTCACCTTTCCAGCCACTGTGCACGCGTTGCAGTGGCTGGGAGTCACTCCGGTATTCTGCGACGTCGATCCTCGGTCCCACACACTCGACTACCGTCGCGTCGAAGCGTTGATTACGCCACGGACGACAGGGCTGCTTCCTGTCCACCTGTGGGGCGGCGCATGTGACGTCGACGAGCTCTCCGCGATCGCCTCGCGGCGCAACCTCAAGCTCCTCTTCGACGCCGCCCACGGGTTTGGCTGTGCCTACAAGGGACGCATGATCGGCAACTTCGGTAACGCCGAGGTCCTCAGCTTCCACGCCACGAAAGTTCTGAATACCTTCGAAGGCGGCGCCATCGTCACCAATGACGATGACCTGGCGACGCGGTTGCGTCTCGTGCGCAACGTCGGCTTCAGAGCGCTCGACGACGTCGCCATGCTGGGAACAAACGGCAAGATGACGGAGGTGGCGGCCGCCATGGGCCTGACCGGACTCGAGAGCGTGGACGAGTTCATCGCAGTCAACCGTGAACACTACTGCCAGTATCGTCAAGAGCTCGAGCCGCTCACCGGAGTCAAGGTGATGTCGTTTGGCGCGGACGAACGGTCCAACTACCACTATGTCGTCCTCGAGATCGAGGAGTCCCGCGCAGGGCTGAGCCGCGACGACCTCATGCACGTGCTCCATCTCGAGAACATCCGCGCCAGGCGCTACTTCTTCCCCGGGTGCCACCGCATCGCGCCATATCGGAACCTCTACCCCGACGCAGGTAGCGTCCTGCCGGAAACGGACAGACTGACCAGGAGCGTGCTCTGCCTGCCCACTGGAACGAGCCTTGATTCGAATGACGTCGGAGCCATCTGCCGAATCATCCGTCTCGCCGTCACGCACGCCCACGAGGTCCGCCCTCTGGTAGCCGCTCAACAACAACTCCTCAGGATGACCGAAGACGGAAAGAAGTGAGGACGGCTCTAACTCGTACGTCGAGGGCCTACTTGATGAAACGCTCTGGCGCCAGACGACGACGGCGCGCGGGGTTGCCCGCGTACACCGCATCCGGAGCGGTGTCGGTCGTGACGAGCGATCCGGCAGCAATCATGCAGCCTTCCGCCACGGTCACACCGTCACGGATCGTGGCATTCAGTCCGACGAAGCAGCGCTCGGCCAGCGTCACGTTGCCTCCCAGCACCGCGTGATTGGCGACGAAGCAGTGATCTCCAATCCGCGCGTGATGCGAAATGCTGACGCCCTGCCGGACGACGACATTGTTCCCGATGCGACTGAAGGGCTGAATCGCGCTGCCCTCGTAGACCACGGTGTTTTCGCCAATCTGCAGGTCCGGCCACGTCGACGCCCGCGTGGACACGTATGTGAGACACGAGTAGCCCTTGCGTTTCGCCTGCGCGTACCGTTCTGCTCTGAACCGGTTGGCTGCGCGAGCGCCGATCGGCACGAACATGCCATGCATGTCGGGAGGAAAGAATCTCTCCACCTCCTCGAACGCGACGACGGGCAATCCCTCGTGCTCCTGACGATCGACATAGCCCGCGTCAACGGTGAACGCCGACACCTGGTGCGGTGAATCGTGGGTCAGGCAATACCATGCCAGGCTCGAGAGCTCGCCGAGGCCGAAGACGATGACTCGCATTGGAACTCACGCCAGGTTGGCCAGGATCTCTCGCCGCACCTCGGAAGCTGGCAGCTCGTGGAGGCGTTGCAGGATGCTATCGTGCGGACCGCGATAGTCTGGCAGAAACTGCAGGTCTATCCCGCACTTCTTGAACATCGTCGCATCGTAAAGCGCCCTTCCGCCGGGGGCGTTGACGTATGAGCTGGCGTGGAAGTGCCGGCAGAGCGAGAGGATGCGTTCGAGTCGGTCCGACGGTGACGTCCACTCGAGCTCTGATGCGCGTACGATGAAGACGCGGAGGTCGAGAAGGTCACGAATCAGCTCGAGGAGCAGGGTGAGCAGGGCGACCGGGTCGCGATCGATCGCCATGATGACGTCGACGAGCGGCTTGGTCTGAGTGATCGGGGTGGCTGCCGCGGGGAATCGACGTACGGCGCGCCGGATGTCGTCTGCGGCGGTACTCCGAAAGCGCAGAGCCGTGATCGGCGTGCCGAGCCGAGGTCTGGCCAGTGGCAGAGTGAACCAGCCGAGCGAGTTGTCGTAGGTTCGAAGCTGGTTCCGATGCACCCAGCCGCCACGAGGAAACTGCACCACGTCGAGCACCACGAATACGTCGACGTTGCACATCAAACGGAAGTAGCCAGCATACGGAAGAAAATACGGCTGCATCACTGAGATTCGGGTCATCTGTGTTGCCTGCGGCAGTCCCTTGACTGCGACACCTCACGGCGAGCTTCGGCCAAGCCTTACTTCAGCGACACGCCGACGGTCACCGCCACGGCGGTGTCTTTCGGAACGACATCCCCCGCCGAGATGTGAAGCACGCGGACATCGAACCCCACACCGACGTGCGGGCTGACAAACCAGCGCGCACCACCGCCCCAGTTGAACGTCGGCATCGACTCTGACACGCCGACAGGATCGACGTTCACGCCGGTGGCCCCGTATCCCACGCTCAAGTAGCTCCAGCCATCCTGCGTACCGAAGTTGGCCGAGACCTGAGGGGCAATCGCGCTGAGCGTCGTTGTCGCGTCGGGAGTCGTGCCACGCACGTACATGGCGTCGACTCCGACGCCTACTCGAGCGGGGCCGATCTGGAGAGGATAGATGTGCGCACCAATGCTGCCGCCCCATCCACGCGACGGTATCGTGGCCGCGACCTCAGGATCGGTGCCAGGGTCCGGGACAAACGATGGGCTGACGGGAACGCCGCTCATCGCGGCCCGGAAGTCGAACACAAACGGACCTGGCGGGCCAGGATTGAGAGACTGCGCCGAGGCACCGGACACCGGCATCAGTGCCGCGACCATGAGTATCCGTGTCAGCCGGCGCACGCGCCCTAGTACCCCTTCCCCGCATCCGCGCGCTGCTGTCCGCGAGACTGCTGAACGATACGCACTCCGGCGCTCGCGCCAATGCGCGTTGCCCCGGCCGCCACCATTTCTTGCACGCCCTCCAGCGTCCGAACTCCTCCCGACGCCTTCACACCCATGTCGCCGCCCACGACGCGGCGCATCAGCGCAACGTCAGCGGCCGTCGCACCGCCCGGACCAAAGCCGGTCGACGTCTTCACGAAATCAGCAGCCGCAGCCTTGGCAAGCGTGCACGCGGTCGCCTTTTCGTCATCGGTCAGGAGCGCCGTCTCGATGATCACCTTGCTCAAGGCATTGGCTTCGCGGCACGCCAGGGTCACACCCTGGATGTCCTGCTCCACCAGGTGGAGATCGCCAGACTTGAGCGCGCCCACGTTGATGACCATGTCGATCTCGCGCGCACCATCGAAGATTGCACGCCGCGCCTCGTACTGTTTCGCATCCGCCGTGGTCGCCCCGAGCGGGAAGCCGACGACCGAGCAGACGGCCACCGCACTTCCCTTCAGGATGCGTGCGCACGCGGCCACCCAGGTCGGGTTCACACAAACACTGGCGAACCGGTACTCTGAAGCCTCCCGGCAGAGCACCTCGATCTCGGTCCTGGTCGCATCTGGCTTGAGCAGCGTGTGGTCGATCATGGCTGCCACGTCGCCAGCGCCACCAGCGGCGTGCAGGCCGAGCCGGGTCGCCCCGGCTTGTACAACGGGAGCCACACGGCTCGGGCAGCACTCGTAGAGCACCGAATGGCAGTGGCATCGCACCGGCGGCCGCCGAGTGTCGTTGGCAGCCAGTTCCTCGACGATGATCTGGATCAGCCGTTCGAGTTCGCCAGGTGTCATCAAGTGCGCGGATGGCGTTCCAGGTCGCGAATCTTGGCCAGTCGCCGGATGTAGCGCGCTTCGCGCATCGGTGTGTCCAGGAACGTGTCGACGATGGCGACAGCTTCGTCCTTGCTCACAAGCGTCGCGCCAAGGGCGAGGACGTTTGCGCCATTGTGCTGTCGTGCGTAGCGGGCGAGCGTCTGGTTGAGGCACATCGCGGCGCGTGCCCCCGGGATCTTGTTCGCTGCAATCGCCGATCCGATTCCTGCTCCATCGATCACGATTGCCGCATCAGCTTCGCCGCGAACGACGGCCAGCGCTGCCGACGCCGCAGTGTCGGGATAGTCGACGGGATCGCTCGTGGAAGTGCCGAGATCGTGGGCGATCAGACCTTTGCCACGCAGATGCTGCACCAGCGCCGTCTTCAGGGCGAGCGTCGTGTGGTCTCCCGCAAGAGCCACGGTTCGAATTGTTGCCGGCGGAGCCAGATCGGAGGCGTCAGGGTCGGTCCCCTCGGGCACGACCGAGATTCGTCGCGCTCTGAGCGTGTCCTGCGCCAGCGGTGTGATGTGGCCGCCCTTCACCAGCATCACCGTGCTGCCCGACTCGAGGACACGCGCGTCGGCCTCTGTGATCATCTGAAATCGTTTCACGATCCGGCGCTATGTTACCCTTGCCCGCGACGACCGCTCAAGGCATGCAGACACTGATCTCAGAACAACAACTGCAACAACGCGTCTCGGCCCTCGCGCGCGAGATTTCGAACGACCACCCGAACGGTGTTCACCTGGTCTGCGTACTCAAGGGGGCGTTCATGTTCCTGGCCGACCTCGTGCGCACCATGAGCTGCGAGGTGACACTCGACTTCATGGCGTTATCGAGCTACGGCATGAACACGCACTCTTCGGGGGAAGTGCGCCTGCTCAAGGACCTCGACTCAGGGCTCGAAGGACGATCGGTGGTGATCGTCGAAGACATCGTGGACACCGGGCTCACCCTGGCATATCTGCAGGAGATCCTCCGTGCGCGCGGGCCGCGCAGCCTGAAGACCGCCTGCCTCTTGAGCAAGCCGTCGCGGCGGAAAACGAACGTCGCCGTCGACTATGTGGGCTTTACGATCGAGGACAACTTCGTTGTCGGGTATGGCCTCGATGCGGGGGAACGCCACCGCAATCTCCGACATCTCGCCATCGTCAGCGAGTAACTGACGGCGGCGTCACTGCGGTGCGAACCTTCTCGGTCCACGATTGCGCTTCGGCAATGACCGCCGACTCTTCGAGGGTCAGAACCTTCCGGTCCCTCATCAACACCCGGCCGTTGACGATCGAATTGCGCACGTCGTCGCCGTGGATGACGTAGACGAGGTGGGAAATCGGATCGTACATCGGGGTCTGTCGCGCTCCGGACACCGAGATGGTGATGAGGTCAGCACGCTTCTTCGGCTCGAGCGATCCGATGCGCGCGTCCAGCCCGAGGGCGCGGGCGCCGCGAATCGTCGCCATCTCGAGGATCGTCCGCGCCGGCAGCGCCGCGGGATCCTTGCTCTCGTGCTTGTGAAGCAACGCCGTGACACGCATCGCCTCGAACATGTCCAGGTCGTTGTTGCTCGCGGCGCCATCGGTACCCAGACCTACCGGAACACCTGCGCGCAGGTACGCGGGCACCGGCGCCACACCACTCGCCGTCTTCATGTTGCTTTCCGGATTGTGCGAGACGCCAACCCCGCGCATTCGCAGCGTCTGGATGTCGGCATCGTTGACCCACACGCCGTGTGCGCCCACCACGCCGGGACCGAGGAATCCCAGCGAATCGAGATACGCGACTGAAGATGAGGCACGACGCTCCTGGGCGACGCGGGTTTCGTCATTCGACTCCGCGAGGTGAATCAACGTCGGCACTTCGTGACGCTTCGAGAGCTCACGCGCCGCTCTCAGCGTCGGACCATCCAGGGTGTAGATCGCATGCGGCGCCACGGCGGGTGTGATGAGCGGATCGCCCTTGAAGGCAGTGATGAAGGTCTCCGCGCGCGCCAGGGCATCGGCTGGCGTCCGGGCGTCCGCCACGGGGAACTGGATGACTGTCTGTCCGAGGACGGCGCGCAGACCGGCACGGCGCGTCTCCTGCGCGATCTCTTCCTCGAAGTAGTACATGTCTGCGAACGTCGTCGTGCCCGACTCGATCATCTCGAGCGCGGCCAGCCTGGTCCCGGCGCGCACGAACTCGGGTGACACCGTCCTCGACTCTGCGGGGAAGATGTAGTTGTTCAGCCACTCCATCAACGGGAGGTCGTCCGCCAGCCCGCGATAGAGCACCATCGGCGCATGGGTGTGGGTGTTGACGAGACCCGGCATCACGATCTGCCCCGATGCGTCGATCGTGTCGCGGCCGCGGAACTGTTTCGCGATCGCATCCGCGCTGTCGACCGCTGCGATGTCGGTGCCGTCGATGGCGACGGCACCTTGCGCGATGACGCGACCCGTGCCATCCACCGTGACGACCGTCCCGCCAGTCACCACCAGGTCGACTTCACGTTGATCGTTCTGAGCAGACACGACCACTATCGCCGCCACGGCAACAGCGGCCACAGCGGGGAACCGGGTGCGCATAGAGGGATTCTAGTAGTATTTTCACGTGCCTCTTCACATGATCGACCATCCTCTGGTGCACGATGCGCTCATGGAGCTGCGCGACGTCGGGACCGCGCCGCCGGCATTTCGTCGCGCTGCCACCCGGATCAGCCTGCTGCTGGCGGCCGAGGCACTCCGGACGCTGCCCACGACGGTCACGACTGTCGCCACCCCGCTCGGTCCCGCCGACGGCCGCGTCGTCCGCACCGACGTCGTCGTGGTCCCCGTACTGCGTGCCGGTCTGAGCATGGTGGATGCGGTGCTGCAGCTGGTCCCGTCGGCGCGCGTGGGCCACATCGGGCTGCAGCGAGACGAGGCGACTGCCGTGGCTTCACGGTATTACGCGAAGCTGCCACCAGACATCGGCAACAGTCGCGTGCTGATGGTCGATCCGATGCTGGCAACCGGCGGCAGTTCGGCAACAGCCATCGATCTGGTCAAGGCGCGCGGCGCGCGGAGCATCGCATTGGTCTGCGTCATCTCCGCACCGGACGGCGTCGCGTTCCTGGAGGACCGCCATCCGGACGTGGAGATCTACACGCCAGTTGTCGATCGGGAACTCAACGCGCACAAGTTCATCGTGCCCGGGCTGGGCGATTTCGGCGATCGACTCTATGGGACGTGAAGGCCCTGATGTTGTCCGGTCGTGCTCGGCCGAGTTAGACTGAGAGTTCGGTCGGGCGCGTGGCTCAGCGGTAGAGCATTCGCTTCACACGCGAGGGGTCGGTGGTTCGATTCCACCCGCGCCCACCACTTTAAGGGCTATCCCCGGTTACCATGACGTACGTTCTGGGTCCCTGCGCAGCCTTTCCCCTTCGACGCGTAATCCGGTTCCGGTACTCGTTCTGAGACCTATCGCACATCGACCTTCTGAATCAGCCATCCGCCGTCGGGAGTCTTGCGCAGACTGAAGTTCCATTGCCGCTGCGTGGTCTGCACGGAGCGGCTTCCGACCCTGGGCACGAACTGCGTCAAGCCGCTGCAATTGGCTTCCGCGAGGACACCTTTGACGGCGATCGTGCACTTGTCGAATAACAGGTTCTGTTCCTCCAGTTGTCCGAAGGCCCGGTCGAGTGTCCGCTGATTCACCGTGGGCCACACCTGCTGTGCTGCGCTGGCATCCAGGTTGTTGAACGCAGTTCGGTAGCGTCCGAGCACGTTGCGGATGGCGCCGCTGTCGACGTCCGCGGGTACGGGTGCCGCGGGTGCGGATGTTGGTGACGCCGCGGCCGTTGGAGGAGCCGCGACCGGTGCGGGCGTGGGTTGCGGTGACGAAGGGGGTGGACGAAGTGCTGGCTCGTCAACCGCAACGCGGGGAAGCGGAGCAGGAGCGGCCTCGGATACCACGGTTCCGGGAGGACCCGGCGATGTCGTCGTCTCGCCCGGAGATGGCGATGTCGCCACCTGCGCCGGAGGCCTGGACGGGGTGACCGGCGACGAGGATTGCGTGACCTGTGCTGGAGAAGGCAGCGTGGCGGCCTGAGCCGGAGGCGCTGGCGGGACGGTAGCCGACCGAGGGGGAGTGGGCTCAGGAATCGAACGGTACGGCGGACGTGCTGGTGGTTCGAGGCCGAGACGTCGTTCGGGGGGAGTCGGGGGCGCCTCGCGCTTGGCATCGGTCGAAGGTGTCGCAGCCGACGAGCCGGACGATGTCGTGGCCCCTGAACCAACCGTCGATGGTTGCCTCGATGACGGTGGCGCAGCTCTCGGGCGTGACGTCGGAGCTCTCGAACCCGGCGGCGCAGCATTCGAAGTCGGGGGAGGATCCTCAAGAGGGGCGTCGGGGAGCAAGTCCGCCGGAGGCGGCTCGCCGAGCTCTCCTACCGCGACCAGGTCTTCGCCGTTGGGGACGGCGTCCGGCTCGCGTGTCGCGGGTGGCAATGGCTCTCCCGCCGGTGCTCCACCTGTCGCGGGTGGCAGTGGCTCTCCCGCCGGTGCTCCACTTGTGGCCTGTTGCTGCTCGTTCGTTGGTGGTCCCTCGATATCAGGCAGGAGAACCCAGACCGCGCCAAGCGCCAACACGGCGAAGATCGCCAGATACACCGCGCGACTGACGTGCCCCATCTTGGGTCGGTCGTCCCGAGGCCGGATCCGAATCGGACGTTGCTCGGGCTCGGCGACAGCGCGTTTGGACTCGGCGCCGGCGCGTCTGGGCGCGGCACCGTGTCTGGGCTCGGTGTCGCCTCGCTGGGGCCGGGGGCGTTCGGCGAACTGTCGGTATTCCTCGGATCGCGGGGGTTCCTCGGGCCGAAGGTTCAGCTCGGAATCGAACTCTTGTTCCCAGCTGAAATCTTGCTCTCGTTCGATCGGAACTCTTGCCATGCTTCGTTCCCGTCTTCGCTACCTGCCAAACGAGTAGTCGAACGTCACTGCCGGCACCCAACTCGCATTGAGACCCTCCTCGGTAATCGGACGCAGGACGTTGGCCGTGATAAGCCACGCACCCGTGACATTCCACTTGAATCCGGCGACTGCCACGATGCGGTCGGCGGTTTCCTCAGTACCCGTGAGCCTGATGGTATCAACCCCAATCAGTCGTGGATGCGCTACTGTCGTCGAGGACAGCTGCCCCAGTCCCTCGATCCGGCGACCGAAGAGTTCGCCGATGAGCGTGAATCGCGGAGTGGCTGCCACGGTCAGCGCGGTGCCGTATCCCAGCCCCTCCGACACGCCGTGTATCGTGTATGAAAACTCGCCGTGAAATCCGAAAGTGCTCCCTTCGAATGACCCAATCACTCGCGGGGTGAAGCTGGTCTCTCCAGTCCCGAGGAGGTTCTCTTCGTCGCCGGTTGGGAGGCGGGTCTCAGCTCCGATCGCAAGGCCGCTCGCGCCCTCACGCAGCACGTTGTACTTGACGCGCGCGACGATGTCGCCGAGCCCGGAAGCCGATACCGACCCTGTTGCCTGGACGAACGCCTGGCCACGATAGGTATCCACGCGCTCGCCCTGCAGGTCCAGTCGCAGGAATGGAATGGCGACACCGACGTCGATCCGATCGGAGACGCCGTAGTTACCGGTCACGGTCATCGTGTCGGTGCGAATGCGCAGTGAGACCGTCTCGATGTCGAACGGCGCCGCGTCGCCACGCAGGATGGCGGCCGTCGAGACCAGCGTTCCGTCGCGCAGGTCACGACCGTCGATCGTGTCGTACAACGTGCCCTGATAGCCGACGCCAAACGAGGCGCGGCTGCGCCCGGCCGTGAGCGATCGCTCCGTGTAGAAGGGGCCGAAGCTGTCGCTCGAGCGAATGAAGGTGCCGAGGGCGCCATCGAGGCGATACGTGAAGCCTCCCGACGAGGACGACACCGGCAAGGTGGCGATCTCCTGCACGAGGAACCGGCCAATCGTGTCACGCGTTGTCGCCGCGGCCTGCGCGTCGCGATCGAAGTCGCCGGTGATGATCGTTCGGTTCGTCAAGAGAAACGACAACACTTCGGTGGCCGTCTGCTGCGCCTGCGCCGGGGTGGCGACGGCCGCCAGCATTATGCACGTCACCAGCGATGTCACCAGTCTCTTTTCCCTCGACGCCGTCGCGCCGCAGATTGTCGTCATCGGATCACCCCACGCAGCGCGTCGTCCTTTGCCCCGGTCTTTGTTCTTGTCATTTCCCTCGCCACTGTTCCCGTTGTCGTTGTCCTCGCATCGCCGCCTCCCAGCCCGAGGGCTGGCCACCGGTCCTCCGGCCGCCTCGCTCACCGCGAATGTCTGACCGGTGATGACGAGGGTCCCTTCATGGCTGACTGGAAAACACGCCGTCCTGCGACACCGAGAACGACTGGCCGGCGACAACGACCCCGCTGGAGCGGGCACCGCCTGGATTGGGCAGCACGAGGAAATCGACCCTGCCGCCTCCATCGCCGCTGGTGTTCGAGGTGAATGTGATCCACGACGCGTTATTTGTTGCCGTCCATGTGCATCCGCTCCGTGCAGATACTCTGATGAAACCTGTGCCGCCTATCGCGGGGAAAGAGTCTCTCGACAGATTGATGTCGTACGCACACGGTTCCGGCGCCGCGTCGATTTGCGAAACGGTGAACGTGCGGCCGGCGATCGTGAGCGTGCCGGTTCGCGGGGCACCGCTATCGTTGAGCGTGGCGGTGAAACCGACGGTGCCGTTACCGGTCCCGGCTGCACCGGAGGTGATCGTCATCCACGACACGTTGCTCCTCGCGGTCCACGAGCAGTGAGCGGCGGTCGTAACCGTCACCGGACCTCCGGGTCCGCCTGCAGCGCCAACGGGCTGGCTGGTGGGAGAAATCGTATACGTGCAGGGAGGCGGTGGCGGCGGTGGCGGCGGTGATGGCGGAGCCGGTGGCGGCTCAGGCGCGGCGCTCTGCTGGATGACGGTGTGCGTGCGGTCGCCGACTGTCACGCTACCCGTGCGTGCGTCGCCGCCATTCGAGGCGACACGGTACGTCACCGTGCCATTGCCTGCGCCGTCAACCCCGGCAGTGACGGTGATCCATTCCGCCGTGCTGCGTGCCGTCCAGGTGCAGGCCTGGTGCGTCGAGATCGCAATACTGGCGTTGGCGGCTCCGGCGGCCATCGTCCGACGCTCTGGGTCGATCCCGAACTGACATGGTGCCCCTTCCTGCATCACACGAACGCGGCTGTCGTTGATGACGATCTCGCCCTCGCGCACGGTCGGTACCGTGTTGGCGGCTGCGACGAACTCCACTTTCCCGTCGCCTTGTCCGGACTCCGGCGACACATTGGAGATCCAGTTCGCCTGGGTAGAAACCGTCCACGCGCATTCGGGTTGAGCCGTGACCGACACGACACCTGTTCCGCCCGTGGCGACGATGTTGGGTGGCGGCGCCAGCATCAGCTGGCACTTGGCAGCGGTAGGGCCGGTCGTGACTTCGGATGTGGTCGATGAACTACAGGCAAAACCGACCATGGTGAACACAATGAGCGACACCAATACCCGAGGTTGTCGCCCGCTCGTGTTGGCGACCGCAGCTGGTCGCGACGGAGGTATCGAGTGCATCGCCCTCAACTGTACGTCGCCGGCTCGTTGCCTATGATCAGCCGGCGAACTTCCGGGTTGCTTCAGTTTCTGCACAACACTTTACAACTTGCACGCGCGAGTCGCGCGTGCAAGTTTTGCCAAAATGCAGGCCCGGACCTCGAGGTCGCGTTTGGCTGGATGCCCGAGACGGCGCAGGCAGTGCCGTGATACCCAGAAAACAAGCTGGGCCTTAAGACCAGGGAAACAGGCTGGGCCGTCAGGCTGGTGGCAAGCTGTGCCGTAAGCCTTGGGCAAGCTGTACCCCATGCTTGACCATTCGCGCTGAGCGAGCGGCCAGCGGTCGCGAGTCGAAGGGCACCCACCGTGACTGAGCTACGGTTGGGCAAACCGGTCGGCAGGCCCGCGAGTGCAGCCCAGATCATTCGTCACCGCTAGCTCGTGACGCCTCCGAAGATCACTCCCTTTCACGGTTATTCATAGGACCACGGGCATCGCACGGGATGCCCCGTCTTAACGATCGTGTCTGCCGGGTCGATAATGAAGAGGATGCCGCCCAAGAACCCCGACCGTCGGCAAACCTTCCGTACGCTTCACGAGAGCGGGTGCTTTGTGATGCCCAATCCGTGGGATATCGGTACAGCCCGAGTCCTGTCGCAGATTGGCTTTCCCGCGATCGCGACGACGAGCTCGGGGCTCGCCTGGTCGCTGGGTCAACAGGACAACAGCGTCTCACTTGCTCAGACCGTGCATCACCTCAAGACGATCGCCCAGAGCGTCGATGTGCCCGTGAACGCCGACTTCGAGAGCGGCTTCGCGATCATGCCGATCGACGTCGCGAACAACGTGTCGGCAGCAGTCACGACTGGTATTGCAGGACTCTCGATCGAGGACTCGACCGGCGACGAAGCCAATCCGCTGTTCGACTTCGAGTTGGCGGTGGACCGCATACGGGCCGCGCGCAACGCGATCGACGCGAGCGGCACCGGCGTGGTCCTGACCGCTCGCTCTGAAGGCTTCATCGTGGGACGGACCGATCTGGCGGAGACGATTCGTCGGCTCACGGCCTACGCGGAGGTGGGTGCCGAGTGTCTCTACGCGCCCGGTCTTCGCGAGAAGGACGACATCGTGGCGGTTGTGCGCGCAGTGGCGCCGAAGCCGGTCAACGTGCTCGTCGGCACCGACTTCACGACCGTGGCGGACCTGGCCGCGCTCGGCGTCCGTCGGATTAGCGTCGGCGGAGCACTGGCCCGTTCGGCGTGGAGCAACTTCCTCTATGCCGCGCAGGAGATCGCCGAACACGGCACGTTCGGGCGGCTTGCGGGCGCCGTCCCCTTTCCCGTGCTCAATCGCCGATTCGGCTCCTCGACGTAAGAGTCCGCCGGTCTACTTACACACGAAGCTCGACGCATCGTTCGTGCTGCCACTGCCCTTGTAGGTCGCGATCTGTGGATAGGGGCAGAGCGGCCGCGTCATGTCCACGCGCGTGCCTGCGGTTCGCGTCGCCGTCAGTGTCGCCGGCGCATCCCCACCTTCGCGCCAGCGTTCCAGCGCCGCCATGTAGTTGACCTGATCCGGACCGGGACCACCCTGACAGTGCCCCATGCCGGGCGCCATGAAGAGGCGGATGAAGTCGCTCTGGTTCCCGCCCATCTTCCCGAGCACGCTCTGGTAGTAGTCGATGCTGTTCTGCGGCGAGATCGCCGCGTCGTTCCAGCCGTGGTACATCAGGATCTTGCCGCCGCGTGCCTTGAATTTACTGAGGTCGGGATCGACGGCGTTGATGAACGCGGTCTTCTCGTCAACGAACTTCACGTCGCGATCGATATCGAACTTCTTCCAGTCCCAATTGGGATCCTGATACGCGAGTTGGAACGAGCCGAGCGCAACGAAGATCGGCTGCGTCGACGTGTCGACGACTGCGCCCCACGACGCCTCGCTGCCGATCGTCTTGCCCGGGAAGATGACCTTGCCGTCGCGGAATTTCGACGGCGCGTACATCCGCTTCACGCTCTCCAGTTGTGCCGGCGTAAGGCAACTCGCCGGGTCCTCGCCCTTGCACACGAGCGACGCCGGGTCGAACGTGCATGCGTTCGGATTGTTCAGGAGCCCGTCCTTCACACCATCCTTCGCGTCGCACGCGTTGAGCACTGCCTGGTTGAGCATCGTGAGCTTTGCCTGCGGCAGCAATCCTCCCGGGGTCGTCAATGCAGGCACCGCGTTCACCAAGTCGTTGCTGTGCAGGTGCGAGTGATAGTTCGCCGGCGCGCCGGCGACGATGGCATCGAAGTCTTCCGGAAAGCGTTGCGCGGACATCAATCCCTGGCGGCCGCCGGTCGAGCAGCCATTCCAGTACGAGAGGCGCAGATCCTGATCGTAGAAAGCGTCGATGATCTTCTTCGACGTCACCGCCATTTCATGCACCGCCCGGTGCGAGTAGTCGGTGACCTTCTCCGGGTGACCGATCAGCGGGGCCGACGTTCCTCCCACGTGTCCGGTGTCGGTCGACGAGGTGGCGTAGCCTTCGCGCAGCGCCGCGGCCATCGCCGGGTAACTGATGATGCCAGCCCACCCGCCATTGCCGACCGCCTGATACTTCCCGTTCCATCCCTCTGCGGGCAGCCAGACCTCAATCTTGATGTCGGAGTCTGACGATGGCGCCAATGTCGCAGCGACCCGGCAGTGCGCAGGCAGCATCAGAGGCGGCGCTGCCGGAGCGCCGCCTGCCCGTCCTGCTGGCGCCGCGGCAGGCGCCGGTCCCGGTGGCGGACCGCCAGCGCGCCCTGGCGGCACGAACGGACCCGCGGTCACGGCTTCAGCCAACGTGATCGTCGTGTTGGGCAGCTTCAGCGACTTCAGATCGGAGCAGGGTGTCGCCGCGAGGGCGGGGCTGGCAAGCAGGACGCCGGCGAGCGCGACCGCGATGTTCTTCATCATCATGAGTCTCCACGTCTGACACCGGCGCCGGCGTTCTCGGGCGAGCCCGGATCTCGTGCGCGCTATTGTAGTCTGGAGTCGCGCGCGAGGCCGGCGGCCTCATGCGCCTGCCGGCGAGCCGCTACGGATATGCCCGCTCTTCCAGCGTCACGCCGGTCACTCGTCCGGCCGGCAGGTCGAGGCTGATAACCTGACCGCCGCGCTCGACGGTGATTTCACGCCGACGATCGCCCTTGAAGAGTTCGAGCCGGTTCGTGAAATCGTAGCGGGTCGTGACTGCTTCTCCGTCGTAGGTCAGGAGCACATCCCCCACGCGGAAGCCACTGTCAGCTGCGACAGAACCTCTGACGACCCTGTCAACGCCTAGCTTGAAGGTCAACGCCCGGCCGCGTACGTCAAGCAGCTCTCGTCCGGTTTCGAGGCTGTGTGCGTCGTATGAGTAGCGCATCACCGAGTACCCGTAGGCGTTCGTCATGGGTCTTCCGTCGGAGTCGAGTTCCGCGCGCTCAACCAGCAGACCGGATGCGTCGTACGTAAACCTTGTCCGGCCACTGCCGGGTCGAATCGTGACCGCCGGCCGGCCCCGTTCGTCGAAGTACGCGATCTCGAGTATTTGTCCACGTTCGTTGCGCTTGAAGCGAGCGCGGGCATAACCATCGACAGACTTGGTGAGGTGCCCGTCTTCCCCGACGTAGATCGACTCGTCGACGAATCCGCGGTCGCCCCACACGCGCTTGATCGACGCGTACCCGTTGTCCGAGCGTACCTGCCGTCCGTCAGTGCCCCAGAACGTTGTCCGTATCTCGCGATTCCGGCTGTCGTACTCGGATGTCACCGCGTAAAACCCGCCCACCACCAGGGTCGAACGTTCTGCTTCGTCGAAGTACGCCTCGCGCACCCGGTTACCGGCACCGTCATACGTGAAAACGTAGCCGGCATATCCTTCACGCAGTTTGATCGGCTTGCCTGCCCCGTCGAGAAACACGACCTTTGCGAGCTTTCCGGCAGGCGTGTACGCTCGCTGAATCGCGACGTAGGACTCGCCCTGCAGTCCAGGCTTGCCGGTTCGATCGAAGAAGCGAGTGGTCAGAGGGTTTCCGCGTTCGTCGTGGGACACACGCAGGATCGACGCCCCGTCGGTCATGATCGTGGGTGCGAGCTCCTCGTTGAGGCATCGGAACTCGGTGACATTACCCACCGAGTCATACTCCATACGAATCGTCGAACAGCCGTTGTTGATGCGAGTGGGCTCGCCCTTGGTACTCCGGTAAGTAGTCTCGATCGCCAACCCTTTCGCATCCCACGTCTGGACGACCTCGTACGCGCCGCCGAACACCGGGACCGGACGCTCTGACGGTCCGTAGGTACGGATCACCGACCGTGTCGGGGCCAGCCATTCGAACGTCTGCTTCGCAAAACCATTTCGACCAATCACTGGCTGGTAGTCGGATCCGAACAGAGTCTGACTCGTCATGCGACCCTGGCTGTCGTACGTCATGGAGAAACCGGCGGCACCCAGGGAGGACACGACCGTCGGCATCCCTGACTGGTCAAGGAACGTGGAGCGCGACAGGTTACCCGCCGAGTCGTACTGCACTCGGACCCCGGCGATGCTCAATCGACTGCGCGTGAGCTCACCCCTCGAATCGACGTTCGATGTTTCAATGACGTTGCCAGCCGCGTCGTGGACCTGAACGATCTTGAGCAACCCGTTGCTGTTGGACTGGTCCTCGAGCGTCGCGCCGAGCGCGACCCGTTCACGCACCAGCCCGCGGTCGTCGAACACCACGCGATACCCGTACTCGCCAGATTCATCCGGCTGCGGGTGCTGCGCCGCATCGAGGAAGCTCACCTTCTCGTCAAGGCCCGCATGCGGACCTTCGACCACGCGCGCAAACCGGAGATACACGATGCCTGATTCGCGGATTGGGCTCGCGAACCCACCTCTCTTGTACTCACCGATTTCCGGCGTGCCATAGTGCAGGGTGTAGACAGTACGCCCGCCCGAACTCAGTCCAGTCTGCTCGAGGACTCGGCCGCTCGCGTCTCGCGTAAACGTCACTCTGGTCACGACGATGATTTCTGAGTTCCAGGCGTCATCCTCGTCGAACGCACGTGACATCAAGGGGTTCAGATCGACGAACGAGGTCGGGGGTGCATATGTCGCTGTCGGAGGCGTGTCGCCGTTCGAATTCACCAATCGGACTTCATCGACCGGGTTTCGCCGGCCGCGGCGGATGAGCGCAAGAGTGACATTTCGTCTGGCGACCATAGACACATCCAGGCGCACAATGCCCTCGGGCAGCCCATGGCGCTTGATCACGTTGGCGAAGTACGCGATGTGAACTCGATGGTAGGCATCCCAGTACCAGACGCCACCGATCGCCGCGGCAACCGCTACGGCGCAGGCGATGAGCAAGGCCGCGCGGAGTCCCCACCGGGCGGTCGAACGTTCGCCGCGAGCTGATGCCGCGGTTACCGGCACAGGCGTGGCGGGAACTGCAGGAGGCACCAGGGCGGTAATCGCCGCTGCCAATGTAGCGAACTCGGGAGCGGTCGGCGACCCGTCCCACGAGGTCAAGTCGACGGTGTGGCGGAGTTTGAAGCCGAACGGTGGTTCAACCGTCTCGATGAATGCCGGGATGAGAATCTCGCGCCGTTTCGCGTCCGAGGCCTCCTCACGAACCCACTCCGAAGCAACCGAGTGCCGCGACCACAACACGACGACGGCGCTGGCGCTTGCGAGTCGAGCGGCAATCTTCTCGTCGAAGGCCTTGCCGGGAGAGAGCTCGCGATCCCACCATACTTCCCAGCCGAGCGAGGCCAGCGCATGAACGACACGCGCCGCAGTCGCGCGATCCTCGACTGCGTAGCTCACGAACAGGTGCGCACCGGAGGTCGTTGCCAAAGGGACATTCTCTGACGTCGGTGTCCTTACACACAAAGAGGACAGCCCGAAGACTGCCCTCTTTGTTGCCTCGAGCGTTGGCGACAAGCGCCGGCTACGAGGGCTTCTTGAGCGCCGCGAGGAGCGCCTGCAGCATTGCCGTGTACTGCTCGTCGCTCGTGGCAAACGCCTTTCGATAGTCGTCCTCTGACAGCTTGCCGCGCTCGCCGTTGAAGGCGATGCTCGTTCCGGACGAGTCGACGGTGTCGAAGGGCTCGTTGTTCTCACGCTTGAACTTGAGCCCGTTCGCGCCCAGGTCCATCACGAACACCTTCGTCGCCTGCTCGGAGGCACTACTCAAATCGGCGTAGACATCACGATATTGCTTCTGGCCGATCAGATACGTGATGCGATCCGGCGTTGAGTACTTGGCGCCGACCACCAGCAACTGGCTGCCCTGGAAATACAGCGCCGCGACGAACTGATCGGTTCCATGCCTGGCGGCAACCGCGTCCAGCTTCATCTGGTCGAGCAGTTGAGTGAGTTGGGCGGCAACGGCCGCTGATTTGGAGTCTTGGGCGGTTACCGCGGTGGGCAGCAGGAGAAGACCCGCGAGGACCATCAGGCTCGAGCCACGAATGGTAATCATCAGACCATCCTCCCTTTGGAAATATGCGCGAGTTGTATCACCGCCGAACCCACAGGTCAAACGGCCGTGCCTCTCGCCTTGGAAGGACCCGCTCGGCCTTGTGGGGCGGCTACTCGACGCGCCAGAACCGGATGACGACTTCGGAGGGATATCTCTCGCCGGTGCCAATGAAAATGCTCCGCGTCAACCATTGCAGTTCCGGCGCGGCAGTCTCGAATTTCGGCACGGTACGGAAGTACACCGAGGTAGGATCGACGGTCTCGCCACGCAACAGGCGCTGCATGACCTCCGGCGCCGCGTGGCGGATCCCGGCGTTCTGCACGTAGATCAGGCGTCCGCTGTCGGTCTCGAGCGTGTAGCGCGTGTCGAGGTCGCTGAAGCCGTCGGTGCCGATGGTCTGCCAGTCGGCTCCGCCAGGCAGCACACGCCCCTTGATGTTGGGACCCTCGAACGTTCCGCGCAAGATCGGAACAATGCGCCGCAGGCCGCGAGGTAGCTGGCCGACCTCGAGCGGAGGCCCGACCTCGACGCGGGCCTCGAATGCGAAGACGAGCCCCGGTGCTGGTGGCTGGCGTCCGGTTTCCTGCGCTGACGACGCCGCGCTCGCCATCGCGAAGACGACTGCAGACGATGCAAGCCACAGTGCCATCGACTGTGCCATCGACGGTGCCACTGCCGGCCGCATCATCAGCGCATCAACCGATGAACGAGGCGTGATCGTCGTCGCCGGGATCCGGAACGGCGCGGGGTACGGGCCCGATGTTCGGCACGGAACGCCGCGAACGTGGCTTCAGCTCACGAAACGTAGCAAAGGCGGCCTTGATGCCCTCGAAGATCGCCATGCCGTCTCGCGCCGGCCCGAGAATCGCGCGCTGCACGACACCCATCGTGTCGTCGACGCGACGTGCGGCATCACTCAATAGGCGATCGGCGCGCTCGACCTGCGCAGTGGCCATCGCTGCGGCCCGCTTCGCATCGGCTGACATCGCATGAAGATTGGCCACGATCGGACGGAATTCCTGGTCGAACCTGTTCAACCTGTCGCCCATCGAGCGAACTGCCCGCATCGTCAGCACGACCGCCACAATCTGTCCTGCTGCCATCCCGAGGACGGCCAGGGCGATCAGCCCGAGGAATACCTGGTCCAGGGTCACGCGTCCTGCCCCGTCTCGCGTGCCTGGAACTGCTCGCGCGCGCGATCGAACGCCGTCGTCAACGTGTCGCGCTGCTTGTTGAGAATCTCACGACCTTGGCGCGCCGCTTCCGTCGCGCGATCCTTGCCCTCGCGAGCACGCTGATTGAGAAACTCGCGCGTCTCTTCTCCAGTGGCTGGGGCAAAGAGCAGTGCCCCAGCCGCGG
>JALDXQ010000026.1:0-53396 GCA_032156805.1 Acidobacteriota bacterium | reverse complement strand
CAATCGCAAGACTGTCAGTGACCCTCGATTTCCGTAACAGCCACGACGAGATCCCATCATCCGCATCGCTGATCCGCTGGATTTTCCACACGCTTTCACGACTCTGCGCCCTGTCCGGTCCCGGAACGTCCCTTGCGATGCCCAACTGGTCATGCCATTCGCTCTTGCAACCGATCTGGCCATCGACCTCGGCACGGCCAACACGTGCGTCTTCGCTCGCGGCCGCGGCGTCGTGCTCAATGAGCCTTCGCTGATTGCGTTCAACACCGCGACAGGCGCGATCGAAGCCGTCGGCGAGGAAGCGCGAGGGATGGTCGGCCGCAACCCGGAAACGCTCCGTCCGGTCAAACCGATTCGTGATGGCGTGATTGCCGACTTCGACGCGGCCGAGAAGATGCTCACGCACTTCATCCGCAAGACGAACCAGCAGGTTGGCGGCTGGATGCGTCCGCGCATCGTCATTGGTGTGCCGGCACATATCACGCCGGTTGAGCGCCGCGCGGTGAAGGACAGCGCCTTCCGCGCCCGGGTGAGTGAGGTCTTCCTTGTGGACGAACCGATGGCGGCTGCCCTTGGCGCCGGCCTTCCGGTCACCGAACCGGGTGGGAACATGATCCTCGACGTCGGTGGCGGCACCACGGACATTGCGGTGATCTCGCTGACCGGTGTGGTGATCAGTCGCTCCGCACGGGTTGCCGGCGACGCGTTCGACCAGGCCATCATTCACCACATGAAGAAACGGCACGAGTTGCTCGTGGGTGAACGAACCGCCGAAGACATCAAGATGCAGATCGGGTCGGCCACCGCGCTCGAGACGCCATTGACAATGGAAGTGAAGGGGCGGCACCTGGGGAAAGGCGTCCCCATTCGTGTGACGATTTCGGACGGCGAGATCAGAGAAGCAATCAGCGAACCGCTCAAGACGATCCTCAAGCTGATTCGAGAAACGCTCGACCAGATTCCACCGGAGCTCTCAGGAGATATCTACGACCGCGGCATCGCCCTGTGCGGCGGCAGCGCGCTGCTTCGGAACCTCGATCGGCTCATACACCAGGAGACGCAGCTGCCTGTGCAGGTCGTGGCCGAACCGCTTTCGGCCGTTGTCGTCGGCGCCGGGAAGATGCTTGCCGACAAGAACCTGTTGAAGCGACTCGCCGTCAACTAGCCTCCCTGCCCGTAAATCTCCGTAGCGCGAGGCCGCACTCGCCACCAGTGTCTACGGCACAGCTTGTCCGCAATGGCCCGGTTGATCGTTCTGCTATTAACTCTTCCGCAGCAGACGCCCTCATGATTCATCCAGACACCGATCTCAGATTCGCCAATCCGCAAATCGGTCATGGTGTGTTCGCGACGCGCTTCATCCCCAGGGGGACCATCACTTGGGTGCGCGATCGTCTCGACCAGGCGTTCACTCCAGCCGATATTGCCCAACTTCCCACCGCGTATCACGACATCGTGCTGAAGTATTCGTTCATCGACGGAGCAGGTCGCTTTGTCCTGTGCTGGGATCACGCGCGCTTCGTCAACCACTCGTGCAGGCCTACGTGCCGGAGCGCCGGCTACGACTTCGAGGTCGCCGTGCGCGACATTGAGCCTGGCGAAGAACTGACCGACGACTACGGCTCGCTGAATCTGGAGTATGACTTCGACTGCTCGTGCGGCCTGCCCCAGTGCCGGCGCCAGATTCGTCCAGGGGATCTCCTGTCGTTCGCCGGCGACTGGGATCGCATCGTCGCCGAACCGTTCCGGCTGATTCCCAACGTGCCGCAGCCGCTGTGGTGCTTTCTCGAGGAGAAAGCCAGCGTGGAGGCGGCGCTGTCGGGAGCAAGCCCGATCGCTTCGGTGAAGGCCAACTACGTCAACGTCGCGGAATTACTCTGCGGGCTCCCGCTGAAAGCTGACACACGGTGACCGTCGGCCCACTTACCCGTTTTGCAACGAGAAGTGCCGGCTGGTTACGCCCCTACCGTTTCCAGGCGGCGCTCATTGCGCTGGGACTCCTGCTCGAGGCGGCGTTCACCGCAGCCGTTCCTCTCGCGTTCCAGCAACTGATCGACCGCGCCATTCTCCCTCGCGACACGCAACTACTGGCAACGCTACTGGCACTGCTCATCATCGGTGTGGTCATCGTGGCGACGGCGGGGCTAGGGCGCGACTACCTTTACGCGCATTTGTGCAGCAAAGTCCTCCGCGACTTTCGTATAGAGATGCTCGATCACGTCCATCGGCTCTCTCCCGCTGATGGCAGCGATGATGACGATGCCTCGATCGCAGCGCACTTCTCCACTGATCTGGCGGCGATCGAGCACGCGGTCGTCTCGGCGGCGCCATGGGCCCTGCTCCCGGCGCTCGACGTGCTCCTGGGCACCGTGCTCCTGTTCGTGCTGGAGTGGCGGCTCGCGTTGATCGCAGCGCTCGTCTTTCCACTTGCGCTTCTCGGTCCGCGCTTCATCGCACCACGGGCATCACGCGCCAGCTACACGAGGAAGACGCTGGAGTCGCATGTTCTGAGAGACGTCCAGGAAAACCTGGCTGCACGGCAGGTCGTCCGGGCGTTCGGCCTCGAGCACTGGATGCGGCAGCGTTTCGTGAACCGCGTCGACGACCTCGTCGCCATCAGCACACGTACCGCCTTCCTCGGCGCACTTGTCGAACGCTCCGCGGCCATCGGCATCCTGTTCCTGCAGGTGGTTGTGCTCGGCATCGGGGCGCTGATGGCGTTCGACGGGCAGCTGACGATCGGGGCCCTCGTCTCGTTTCAGTCGTTGTTCATGACGGTCAGTTGGTCGCTGTCGTATGTCACACAGTACGTGCCCAGCCTCGTACTGGCGGCCGGTGGTCTGCAACGGATTGACGAACTCCTGGCGACACAGCCGATCGTTGCCGACCTGACGTCCGCCCAGACCATGCGCGAACTGGAGCACGACATCCGGTTCGAGCAGGTGACTTACAGCGTTGGCCAGCGGCCGATTCTCAACGGACTGAACCTGTCCATCCGGGCGGGCGAGCGCATTGCCATCGTCGGGCCAATCGGGTCGGGCAAGAGCACGGTGCTCAAGTTGATGGCCCGATTCGTGGACCCCGATCAAGGAAGGATTCGCGTCGATGGACAAGATCTGCGCCACCTGACGTTCTCATCACTGAGACGCCAGGTCGGCGTGGTGTTTCAGAACAGTCTCCTGATCGACGACACGATCCGCGAGAACATCCGAATGGGCAGGCTGGATGCGACCGACTCGGAGATCGAGGCGGTCGCGTTACTGGTGGGACTGCATCGGCTCGTCGAAACGCTGCCGCACGGCTATGACACCAGGGTCGGCACCCGCGGAGAGCAGTTATCGGGAGGCCAGCGACAACTCGTCGCCATCAGTCGAGCCGTCATGCACGACCCGACCATCCTCTTGCTCGACGAACCCACGTCAGCCCTTGATGCCGAGTCGGATCGCCTCGTCCGTCTCGCGATCGCCCTTGTCTCCCGTGGCCGCACGGTGATCACCGTGACGCACAGCCTGTCGATGGCGACGGAGGTCGATCGGGTGCTGGTACTGAGTGATGGAAGGCTCGTCGAGGAGGGGGCGCATGACGATCTGGTGACAAGCGGCACGTTGTATTCGCGGCTGTGGCAGCAGCGCGCGATGACGACACACTAGCCTCCGTGCGTGAACGAGTCGCCCTTGATCAAGAATCGTCCGTCGATCAGCAGCGGGACGGAAACCAGCGGGCCCTGTTTCGCTGCGCTCCTGAAGTCCGCGTGACGCCCACGCACGGCGCCCACCATGACACTCCCAGGGTCCATATGCGCAAGGTGGACACTGGTGCCCTCGCAATAGATGACGCCGTGGTTGCCTCCCCTGGTATCGCTGCTGTCGGGGTCAAGCGGCGTGCGGTTTGGCACTCTCCCTTCAGCCGATATCACTTCACCCGAACAGGGCGCGATGATGTCATCGTGATATATCGCGTACTTGTTCAAGTCGCCCGGGAACAGTCCTGCCGCTGAAATTCCGGCACCATTCAGCCGAGTGATATCCATTGCGTACTTCGCAACGGGTGCAAAGGCGTGCTGGTTGACGAATACGTTGGCTCCGCCGGTAACCACGTAGTACGTGCCGTTCCGCAGCGGCGGCGAGATGTTCAGCGGAGCACCGTCGTAGGCTCCTGCCGCCAGGAGCGCAGGGATCTGCAGCGCCCATAGCCCTGCGTGGCCGAGATTCAGCCAGATCAGCCGCACTTCCTTGCACCTTCTCCGAGGGAGCCACGGCGCCGGAATCCCGTGTCGCACGCGATCCTCGTGTGATCCACTACAAACGCCCGCCCGACGACTCTAAGACGAGCTCAACGACCTCTCGCTCATGCTCGTCCTGATCCGGTCGGGTAACGACAGTCACGTCTTCTCTACGACTCTTTCCGATCAGACGAGCAACCGCCTCAAGACAGCCCGTTCGTTCTTCGGTTCTCTATGTGCTCTCCGAGGATCGTTTGAGGATAGGCCACCACTCGTTCGTTCAAAACCGACCGCAGGCCATGTACCGCCTCTAAGCTGTTGACTGTTGGTGCCGGGGGCGGGGATCGAACCCGCACGTCCGTTTCCGGACCCAGGATTTTAAGTCCTGTGCGTCTGCCAGTTTCGCCACCCCGGCGTCGGCGTGCCTAATCGTATCAGTGACCTCCATCGGGTCGATCCGACCGCGCTCTTCGATGAAAGATGTATCACTCGAGACGAGCGGCGCCATGTTCGAGATGGAAAACCGGTGGCGCTCGAGGACGGAATCGGCGCCATCGATCGCGCGAATCCTCAACTGGTAACCACAGATCCGCACACACAAAAACACCTGAAAGCCCCCGCAGGAAATCCCTGAGGGGCCGATGTGTCGCTTGTAAGCCTTGCAGCGCCACAGTGCCCTCACCCGCGGGCACGGTGCACGTGACGAGCCGACTCATAAGGCCGATCGAACGAAATTACCCGGATTCATGGATGGTCCAAAGCTTGCCCCTACGAGCACGGGGTCTCAGCGGAGACCTGGACCGTTCCGAACATGCTTGAGGAGGAATCGTAATGAGACTGATTCGTTTGCTTTCGGTCGCCGCAGTCGCGGTACTGCTCGCGGCGCCGGCCGCCCACGCGCAGGGCCACGCCAACGTGTTCGTCGGCTCGAACTTCTCCGGCGATGCCGGGCGTTCGCTGAGTGCGGCTCTCAATGACGGCAGCCGTCTCACCTGGGGCGGCGCGATCGGCGGCACCTTCAACGGCATCTTCGGCGCTGAAGTGGACTTCGCCTACGCGCGTCACTTCTTCGGCGACGATGACGTCCTCGGAAACAACTACGTGCTCACGCTCATGCCGTCGCTCATCGTCGGCGTGCCGGTGGGCGGTGAGAGCGGTCCAGGCATCCGGCCGTACGGCACCGCCGGGTTCGGGTGGATTCGGCGCGACCTGTCGGTGGCCGGCATCGACACGATCAAGGACAACGACCTGGGCTACAGCATTGGCTTCGGTGTCGATGGGTTCGCGACGGATCACTTCGGCATCAGAGCCGACTATCGCTACTTCCGCACCGTCAACGCCGATGAATCGAGCAACGTCGTCGGGATCAGCCTGAACGAGGGGAGTTTCAGCTTCTCACGCGGCTCGGTCGGCGCCGTCTTCCGCTTCTGAACTGCCTGACTCATAACTTCCAACTTCCGACCTCCGACTCCCAGGCCCACCTGGGAGTTGGTTCTTGGGAGTTGGAAGTTGCGGTGGTACCATCCACTCCTCATCCGTTTAGAGGAGCATCGCCTCATGTTCACGAGCCGACTCGTCCGCCTCATCATGGGCCTCGGGGCTTGCGTCAGCCTGTATTCCATCCTTTCTCTTACTCCGTCTCAGGCGCAGCAACCGGCCAACGAGGTCGCCATCGACAACGACGACATTGGCGGTGTCGTCAATGGTCCGAAAGGGCCGGAAGCCGGCGTGTGGGTGATCGCTGAAACGCGCGATCTTCCCGTTCGCTACATCAAGACCGTCGTCACGGACGACCGGGGACGATTCGTCGTGCCCGATCTGCCCTCAGCGAGCTACTCGGTGTGGGCACGTGGCTACGGCCTGGTCGACAGCGCCAAGACCACGACCAAGCCGGGGCAGCGGCTGACGATCACCGCGACACCCGCCCCGAATGAAGCCGCCGCGGCGCACTACTACCCTGCCATTTACTGGTACTCGATGCTGACGATCCCCGCGGCCGATCAGTTCGGTGGCAAGAACAGCGGCATCGCCGCCAGGTTGTCACAAACCCAGTGGATCAGCGCGATGAAGAACACCGGCTGCGTCGGCTGTCACCAGCTCGGTCAACAGTCCACGCGAACGATCCCGGCGGCACTCGGCACATTTGCGTCTGGTGCCGAGGCATGGCGTCGCCGCGTGCAATCGGGTCAGTCGGGTCAGCAGATGCTTGGACAGCTCACCGGCCTCGGCGAGGTGTCGTTTGCCAACTATGGCGACTGGACGGATCGCATCGCCAAGGGCGAGCTCCCGTTTGCCAAGCCGCCGCGCCCGCAGGGCGTCGAGCGCAACATCGTAGTCACGCTGCGCGACTGGATGAACGACAAGCAATATCTCCACGACCTGATCGCCAGCGATCGCCGGTATCCGACCGTGAACGCTTACGGTCCGCTCGTCGGTTCACCTGAGTACAGCTCGGACATGCTGCCGATCCTCGACCCGGTGAAGAACGTGGCGACGACCTTCAAGGCGCCGGTGAAAGATCCGAACATGCCGTTGAACCTCGGACCAGGCCATGCGGCGGCACTCGACGCCCTTCAGCCTTCACCGTACTGGGGCACCGAGCGGATCTGGGAAACGCGCGCCAACAACCACAACTCGATGTTCGGTCGTGACGGTCGCGTGTGGCTGGCAGCGTCGGTGCGCGGTGCGGACAACCCGGCGTTCTGCAAGGCCGGTTCGGATCATCCATCGGCGAAGGCGTTCCCAATGGAACGGGCCGTTCGCCACATCGCAGTCTTCGACGTCAAGACGCAGAAGTACACCTTCGTCGACACCTGCTTCTCGACACATCACCTTCAGTTCGGCTACGACGCCAACGAGACGCTATGGACGAGCGGCGGCGGCCCGGTCGTCGGCTGGGTCAACACGAAGATGTTCGACCAGACGGGTGACGCGGCGAAATCCCAGGGCTGGACCGCTCTCGTTCTCGACACCAACGGCAACGGCAAGCGCGACGCGTATACCGAGCCGGATCAGCCGATGGACCCGACGAAAGACATGCGCATCAACTCGGCGTTCTACGCGGTGATGCCGAACCCGGCGGACGGATCGGTCTGGGGTGCCACGCTCGGTGTCCCCGGTGCAGTGGTGAGGCTCTCACCGGGAGCGAATCCTCCAGAGACTGCGCTCGCTGAGGTCTATCGCGTCCCGATGCCCGGCTTCGGCGCGCGCGGTGCGGACATCGACAGCAAGGGCGTCGTGTGGGTGTCGCTCGGCAGCGGCCACATGGGCAGCTTCGATCGACGCAAGTGCAAGGCACCGCTCAACGGCCCCAAGGCCACGGGCGAACACTGCCCCGAGGGTTGGACGTTCCATCAGTATCCCGGTCCCGGGTTCAAAGGCATCGGTGAGAACAGTGCCGAGTCGAGCTACTACTCGTGGGTCGACCAGCACAACACCTTCGGGCTGGGCACCGACGTGCCGATGTCAACCGGCAACCTGAACGACGGCATCATCGCCTACGCCAACGGACGCATGGTCGTCCTGCGCGTGCCGTACCCCATGGGTTTCTACTCGAAGGGATTCGACGGACGCATCGACGACCCAAAGGCCGGCTGGAAAGGACGCGGCCTGTGGGCGGCCAACGGCGATCGCACGCCGTGGCTGATCGAGGGCGGCAAGGGAAACAAGCCGCTCGCGGCCCATTTCCAGTTGCGACCCGATCCTCTCGCCAAGTGATCCACGGTCAGGCTAAAGCCGGACACTACGAGTGACCACGACACGCAGAGGCAGTGAGGCACCGAGACTGGATTTCTCAGTGCCTCTGTGCCTCGGCGGGTCGGATTCAATTGAACATAGTGCCCTACCAGCAACGCATCGCCGTTTCAAAGATCCTCGCGAGCTCGTCCTCACCGACCGGGCGCGGCGATAGCCTGGTGAGCCGCTCCTGCGCCAGCGTTCCCTCGATCAACGCAGGGATATCAGACGACGAGTAGCCGACACCCGAGAGGCCGTTGGGTACATTCAGCCGCTGCATGTACCACGTGATGCGATCTGCCAGCACCCGGCCAGCATCCTCTTTGCGGCAGCGAGACACGTCCGCCCCAAGAGCCGCGGCAGCCTCGAGATGCCGCTCGGGACCGGCCTGCCCGGTATAGGCAAACACGGCAGGCGCATTGAGAATCACCGAGAAGCCGTGCGGCACGAGCGCGTGATCGTCGGGATATCCGGGCGCCCGATACTGCCTCACGCCTCCCGCGACGGGATACGCCATCGCATGCGGCAGATGCACACCGGCGTTGCCAAACCCGATGCCCGCGAACGATGCGGCCAGCACCATGCTCGCTCTCGCCTCGTCATCACCTGGGTCTTCAACCGCGCGCACGAGATGGCCTGCCACCATCCGCATCGCCTGCAGTGACCAGACGTCGCTGATCGGATTGGCTCCCTGGTACGGCGGACGCAGCGAGGGGCGCGCAGGCCGAGGCCGATCGGTGAATGCGATTGCCGTATACGACTCGACGGCATGACACAGGATGTCGAGGCCGGCGGACGCCGCAACCGCAGGCGGCGCCGTGCGCGTGTGGTTGGGATCGAGATAGCCGAGCGTCGGCTTGAGCAAGCGGCTCGAGATGCCGGTCTTCACCTGGCGACGCGTCAGGTCGAAGATTGCGACGCCAGTCGTTTCACTGCCGGTGCCGGCAGTCGTCGGAATCGCGAAGAGCGGCTTGAGCGGACCAGGGACCGGCACTCCCTGACCGATGGGCTTGTTTACGTAGTCGAGGAAGTCCGCCGGCGGATGCGTCGTGTACAGGTTCACGGCCTTCGCCGTATCAAGGGACGAACCTCCTCCGACACCAACGATCGCATCAAATGTGTGACCGCGTGCGAACTCGATCGCGTCCAGCCACGACTCCTCGGTGGGCTCTACCTGGACACGGTCGTACATCACCCATGCCACCCCGCTGGCGTCGAGCGCATCGACAACCGCTTGCACCGGCGGTAGACGCGCGACGACGGGATCGGTCACGATGAGTGCGCGACGAAGCCCGCGATCGACGAGCTCCATGCCGATCTCACTCGTGACGCCTGCGCCGTAGCGCACGGCGGCAACCGCCATCTCGAAGACCGTGTCTCGATCCATTCAATCTGCTCCCGTGAGGGTCATTGTGTCTCACAACGGACGGGCGCTGCCCTCGTACGTGAACGTCAACAGCCGTGGTCCTGTCATGTAACCGGTATCCAGCCGCTCGATGCGAAACCCGGCCTGCTCGACGAGCGGCGCGACAGCGCGATTGAGGTGGCAGCCGCCGGCGAAACGCTTCCAGATCGGCGTCAGGCGATCCTGCCACTTCGCAACGGTCGCATCAGGTGATCGGCCATGCTCGACGAACAACAAGCGGCCGGAAGGCTTCAGCACACGACGCACTTCGCCGAGCGCTCGCGCCACGTCTGGAATCGAGCACATCGTCCAGGCGCTCACGATCGTATCCACGCTGTGATCGGCCAGCGGGATCGTCTCCGCCGACGCTTCGAGCAGGCCCACCGGACGCGACATCGTTTGCACGGATGTGCGCGCCATCGACAGCGCGAGGTGCGATGGATCCAACCCGAGGACGGCGACCGGGGTCGTGTAGAGCGGCAGGTTGAGACCCGACCCAAATCCAATCTCCAGCACCCGTCCCTCTGCCTCGCGCACGAGACGCCGTCGATACGACAGGAACCGTTCTTGTCTCATCCCGGCATGAATCAGCCGCGGCAGGATCGCGCGCGAGTAAAGGCCCATGCGAGAAGTATCCCGCACAGCAGAATCGAGTCATGCTCGTCGCCATCCCTGTCGCCGCCTGCGGTGATATGGCAGTCCGGGGCGGTACCCAGGTGCCCTCCCTCACCTCGCTACGTACGTAACCGGTAGCGGTCAACGACAAGCGGCGCATGGTCGTAGTCCAGACGGTCCCTGGCTGCCTGCTCCACGGCTGCCGACCCTGATTCATGACAAGGATGGTCCCTATTGATTGCGGTCTCGGAATACCGGCTCTCGAAATCCTTCTGTACCTTTCTCTTCGTCGCGGCGATCCCCTTCGGCACTAGCGCCCAAATCCCCGAAACCAGCGCACCCGCACGACGGACGATCCAGGCCACGCGCCTGGCCGATGACGAGCGCATCGAGATCGACGGGGTGCTCGACGAGTCCGGTTGGGCGCGTGCCCTCCCGGCGAAGGACTTCATCCAGGTGGACCCGACGAACGGCTCCCCGGCCACCGAACCCACCGAGGTGCGCATCGTCTTCACCAAGGACGCCATCTACATGGGAGTGACCTGCTACGACTCCGAACCGGACAAGTGGCTCGGCTACCAGCGGCGCCGTGACGAGTTCCTGCCGGCCGACGATCGCTTCATGTGGACGATCGACACGTTTCTCGACGAACGATCGGGCTACTTCTTCGAAATGAACCCGTCCGGGCTGATGGCCGACTCGCTCTTCGGCGTCAATGGAGACAATCGTGCCTGGGACGGGATCTGGGACGCCCGCGTCGTTCGCAGCGAGATCGGCTGGACGATCGAGATCGAGATTCCGTTCCGCACGCTCAACTTCGATCCGAATAACGACACCTGGGGGTTCAACTTCCAGCGCACGGTTCGCCGCAAGAACGAGGACAGCATCTGGATGGGATGGGCGCGCAACCAGGGCCTCAGGCGAATGACGAATGCCGGGCACGTCACCGGCATTCGCGAGGTCACACAGGGCGTCGGTCTCGACCTCAAGCCGTACGGCCTGGTGACGTCGGAGTCATCGACGGGAATCAACGGGCAGCAGTCGCTTGAAAAGGCCAACGCCGGCGTTGACCTCTTCTACAACCCGACACCGGGAGTTCGCGCGAACCTGACGATCAACACCGACTTCGCGCAGACCGAAGTCGATCAGCGGCAGGTCAACCTGACGCGCTTCTCGCTCTTCTTCCCCGAACGCCGTGACTTTTTCCTCGACGGCGCCACGTTCTTCGATTTCGCCAGCGACAGCATCGGCGGCCCACAGATTCAGCCATTTTTCAGCCGGCGCATCGGCCTCAGCGCCGACGCGACACCACAGAAGATCGACTTCGGCACGAAGTTCACGGGGCAGATGGGCGGCAACGACGTTGGCGTCCTGCAGGTGCGAACAGGCGGCGAGGATGGCCAGTTCATCCCCGAGGACTTCATGGTCGGCCGCATCAAGCGGCGCATCTTCCAACAGTCGTACTTCGGCGCGATCTACACCAGGCGTGATGCCCGCACGGGTGACGGGATCGATGCCAGCCACACCATTGGCGTCGACCTCCGCCTGGCCACATCGCAGTTCAGGCGCAATCAGAACCTGTCCGCCACTGCGTGGATGCTCCATGCCGGCCCGCCCGGCAACAGAAATCGCAGCAATGCCTTCGGCGCCGGCATCGAGTACCCGAACGATATCTGGCAGGTTCGTCTCGACGCGCAGGAGGTGCAGCGGAACTTCGACCCGGCGGTAGGATTCGTGCTGCGCCGCGACTATCGTCGCTACCGGGGTCAGGTCTACCACGGACCTCGACCCCAGAATCACCGCTACATCCGGCGGACCGAGTACGACGCGAATCTCGAGGTCATCACCGATCTCCGCAATCAATTGCTGGAGCGCCTGCTGAACCTCACGGTGTTCGGTGTCCAGTTCCACAGCCAGGACAACTTCGCCCTCGAGGTCGACCCGAGCTACGTGCGTCTCGAGCGTCCGTTCACCATCGTCCCGGGCATCACGATGCCGGCCGGCTCCGCCTATCACTTCACGCGCTTCGCCGTCCGTGGTCAGACCGCCAACCGTCGAGTGCTCGCATTGAATGGGCGGTTCGAGACCGGTGGGTTCTATTCGGGCAACCGCGATCAAACCATCCTCGGTCTCACCGTGCGCGCGAGACCGGGCTACATCATCAGCCTCAACGGTGAGTGGAATCAGGTCGACCTGGCTGAGGGGAGCTTCACGTCGAATGTCTACCGCGGAACGGCCGACACGCAGTTCTCTCCGTTCATGGCGCTCGTCAACATCCTGCAGTACGACACCACGAGCCGCGTGCTTGGATGGCAGTCACGATACAGGTGGATCATGACCCCCGGTAACGACCTCTACGTGGTCTATACCCATAACTGGGTCGAGGACCCGTTACTGGACCGGTTCGGTACTCTGGACAGAAGAGCCGCCTCTAAAGTGTTGTATACACACAGGTTTTAGGCGGATCTTGGAGGGGCTGACTGGGATATGCTGATCTCGGGTTGGGCGGGCGCAAGTCGCCTTCTCCTGGGCGGCACCCTCATACCTTCCCTCGACCGGCTTGGAGGTATCTGAGCCTGTCGAGGGGCAGCGTCCGTTCAATTCCGACGCGGACTCAGCCGGCGGCTTCGCCCCGCTGGCTGAGCAACCGCGGCCTACCCCAGTCGCCCCATCTTTAGTCCTTGGTCCTTGGTGCTTTGTTCTTGGTCCAAGAACCTAGTGAACCGTCGTTCCAGCGGTGGGCATCGCCGCTCGATCGGCCGCCATCACTCGCTGGATCATCGCGCTCAACGCGCTCTCCGAGATGTCGAACGGTCCCGCGACCACGGCACCGAGCGACAACTCGAGAGCAATGACCACTCCCCCACCTTCGAACGGGTTCACGATCCAGCTGAAGCCGCGCATCGCAACCGGTCGATTCCCATCGGCCTCGGGATTCTTCTGCTGCTCGAGCGCACGCAGCATGCCTGCGAGCACAACGGTCACATCATCGTCGGTCCAGCGTCCTGGTTCGCGACTGACGACGCTGATGACATGACTGGTGGCGTGATTGTCACCACGCAGCCAGATGTCGAGGGGGATCTCCATTCGTCATCTACTGTAATGCAGAATGCAGAATTCAGAATGCAGAAAACGACAGCGCGAGTGCTCCTGCATCGGTCGTTGGAGACTCACACGCGAAGTCACGACACAGATACGCCGACGCTCTGCCGTCGATCGCTCTCATGCTCGCGGTCCAGGGAAGCAGATCGGAGAGTCTGCGGCGCTGGGCTTCGATCAGCGGCACGATCACGGTGGTCGGGAGATAACGACGTCGTGTGACCTCATAGAGGGCACGGGCATCCTGAGCCGAAGGCTCACCGACGATGACGAGCTGGGGCGTGCCGGCATGATAGGCCGATAGCGCTGCGAGCATCATTGGTGCGACCCTGCCAGACTGCGACAACCGCGGCCCGAAGATGCCGAGCGTCGTTTCGATCTCATCCGCAAAACTACCGGCCGTGAGGTGCGAGAGCACCAGAAGGTTCATCACACTCACCGAGCTGGCTGCCGGCTCGGCGCCGTCGTAATCCTCCTTGAGCCGCAGCAACACCGATTCGTCCTTGCCGGTCGTGCTGAACCACCCGGCGTCGATCGGATCCCAGAACAACTCGTTCTGGCGCGTCTGCAGGGTGATGGCCCACTCCAGCCAGTCGGCATTGCCGTCTGCCTGAAACAACTCGAGAAGTCCCCACACGAGGTACGCGTAGTCTTCGGCATAAGCCTCGACACCAGCCGATCCTTCGCGGTATCGACGCAGAAGAGTCCGCGTGTCGGGCTGCCAGAGTTGATCGCGCACGAAACGAGCGGCCTTCTGCGCGTCGTGCAGATAGGCATCCGCCCCCTCGATGGTGCGGGCGGCACGGGCAAACGCCGCAATCATCAGGCCGTTCCACGCGGTCAGAACCTTGTCGTCGAGGTGGGGACGAGGCCGAGTGGCACGACGCGACATGAGAAGTTCACGGGCCCTGCCGAGTGCCGCATGAACCTCCTCCACCGGTCGGCCGGTCATCGATGCGACATCCTCGATCGAGCGCGCCGTGTACAGGAGGTTCTTACCGGTGAACTCGCCCTGGGGATCGGCCGGTGCGTTGCCATCCGGCAGGATGCCGTAGCGGGCCCGGAACACGTCGGCATCGGCGCCAAGGACTTCCTGAATTTCTGGATCGGTCCAGATGTAGAAGGCGCCTTCCATCTTGTGGGGGCGAGGCTCGTGCGCGTGCTCGGGCGGGACGCTATCGGCGTCTTCGGCCGAGAAGAACCCCCCGCCTGGAGAGCTGAGGTCGCGTCGAACGTAGTCGAGCGTGTCGAGAGCAACCTCGGCGTAGGACCGATCGCCGGTCACCTGCGCCGCCTCTGAATACGCCAGGACGAGCTGGGCCTGGTCGTAGAGCATCTTCTCGAAGTGCGGCACGCGCCACTCGGCATCGACCGAGTAACGATGGAACCCGCCGCCGAGATGATCGCGCATCCCGCCGAGCGCCATCGCGCGCAGCGTGACAAGCACCATGTCGCGGGCGTTGGCAGCCCCGGTTCGCGCGTACTCGCGTAGCAGGAAGAGCAGCTCGCTTGGCCGAGGGAACTTCGGTGCGCCACCGAAGCCGCCGCGGTGAGCATCGAACGAAGAGGCGAACTCTCCCACCGTACGTTCCAGCACGCTGACGTCCGGCACCGCAGCCCGGCCGCCGGTAGCCCTCATCGTCTGAAGACGACCGAGGATGGTGGAAGCAGACTGTTCAACCTTCGCCTGCTCCTCCCGCCACACACGTGCGATCTCTTCGAGGATCTCGACGAAGCCCGGCCTTCCCCATCGCGCTTCCGGTGGAAAGTATGTTCCACCGTAAAAGGGCTCGAGCCGCGGCGTGAGCCAGACGCTCATCGGCCAGCCCCCCGAACCGGTCGTTGCCTGGACGAACGTCATGTAGACGCGGTCAACGTCGGGACGCTCCTCGCGATCGACCTTGATCGAGATGAAGTGGCGCGAGAGCACGTCAGCGATGGCGGGGCTCTCGAAGCTCTCGTGCTCCATCACGTGGCACCAGTGGCATGTCGAGTAGCCGACCGACAGAAAGATCGGCTTGTTCTCCCGGCGGGCGCGATCGAAGGCATCCTGGCCCCACGGGTACCAGTCAACCGGGTTGTCCTTGTGTTGGAGGAGGTAGGGACTCTTTTCGGACGCGAGGCGATTCGGCACTTTACCGATTATCGCTCGGGCGCGACGTTGGCAAACGCGCGAGCCGTGCTTTGACCGATCGAAAGCGCGCACTGTCGCGTGTGCCGCCTCGACGTTTGGAGAGCTGAGCCGACAGGTCTTTGATGCGATCCTCGGTCGATGGGTGGCTCGAAAGGAACGCATCGACGCTGCGCTGGTCGCGGCTGGCCTGCCGCTGAAGCATTTCGAATATCTCGACCATGCCTCGACTGTCCCACCCCGCGCGCGTGAGGATCGACATCCCCACGTCGTCGGCTTCCTGCTCCTCGCGTCGGCTGAACTTCAGGATCACGCCACCAGTCAGCAGGCTCGCAGCAGCCTGCGCCGTTCCGGCGCCACCGACGTTGCCGAGCAGCGCGCCCAGCAGGCCAAGCCCCCACTTCGCCACCATTCCCTGCGTGAGCCTGTCGGCACCGTGCCGCTGGGCTATGTGTGCGATCTCATGGGCCAGGACTGCCGCGACTTGTGACTCGTTCGCCGCTCTGCTCAACGCGCCCCGGTGAATCCAGACAGGTCCACCCGGCAGCGCGAACGCGTTGATCTCTGGAAGGTCTGCGACTGAAAAGCTGTAGGGATACTTCGCTCCCGGCGCCACGGCAACCAGGCGCTTGCCCACGTCCCGAACGTATCTCACGACGGTGACATCGGCGAACTCGGGCACCTGCTTCCGCATCTGCTGGTGTGCCGCGCGCCCGATCTCGATCTCTTCTTCAACCGAGATGAAGGCGGCGGTCGTCACCACGGCCGAGCACACAACGAAGATCCCGGCGAACAGAAGCCGACTCATATTCTCGGCGATGCTGCCGCCGGCATCTGCTCCGTGCGATGGCGGCGAAGTCGTGCATAGGCTGCAGTGAACTCAACGCCGTACATGAGAATCACGGAGGAGATGTAGACCCACAGCAGGAAGACCACGACCGCCGTGATCGACCCGTGGATCATGCTCAGGCTCTGATTCTGACGCAGGTACCACGAGAAGCCCGACAGCGCACCGCGCCACAGCAGCGCGGTCAGGATGGCGCCGACCCAGACATCCCTGAACCGGGTGCGCGCATTGGGAATGAAGTAGAACACCAGCCCGATACCGAACATGAGCACCGTGACGGCCAGGTACCTGAACACGAAGGTCTGCAGGCCAACGACCCATTGGGCGCTGGCAAGCAACTGTCCGAGCCGCGACGTCTCAGCCACCTGCAGGAAGCTGACGAACAACAACGCCAGCGCCATCGCGGTACTTGCGGCCACCAGCATCAGGAAGGACACCATCCGATGCTTCCAGAAGCTGCGCTGCTTTTCGACTCCCCAGGCTTCGTTGACCGCGCTCGTGACCGCGCCGAAAAATCCGAGCGAGGCCCACACCAGGGCGACACCGCCGGCCAGACCGATCTGTATGCGTTCGGCCCTGAAGGCATCGAGCTGGTCGGTCAGAAAATCGAACCGGGCTGGAAAGTAGCGAAAGAAGAACCCGAGCACCTGTGCCCGAGCATTCTCATCTGCGGCCACCACGCCAAGGATGGAGATGAGCAGCAGGAGAAACGGAAAGAGCGACAGCAGCGCGTAATACGCGATCGATGCCGCATGCGTGAGATCGTTGCGGGTGATCAGCCCCAGGAACGCCCGCCAGGCTGCCTGTCCCCACAGGCGCAGCTCCCGGCGGATCGGCCGCCAGAGCCGGCCCCACGAGACAGTCAGCGTCGTACGGCCGCCCGCCGCGACGCCCGATTGTCGCGGATCTCGTGTTTCTTCATCTTGCTGTAGAGGGTGGGTCGGTAGAGACCGAGGATCTGCGCCGCTTCCTGCTTGTTCCAATTCGTGCGCTGGAGTGTCTGCAGGATGGCCATCCGCTCGATCTCGGCCAGCGTGCGATGCGGCGGGATCGTGAACTCGCGTGCGCTGGCGGCGCTGTCCCGCACTGAATCGGGCAGTTCCGCGGGTGTGATCTCGCCCGTCTTGCACACGAGCACGGCCCGCTCGATCGCGTTCTCCAGTTCGCGCACGTTGCCGGCCCACCGGTTACGAATCAAGAGGTGGTAGACCGACGGTGAGACGGAGCGAATGTTCTTCTGATAGCGCTGGTTGAACTTGGAGAGGAAGTGATCGCAGAGCAGCGGAATGTCTTCGGTCCGTTCACGGAGGGGCGGCACGCGCAGGCTGATCGTGTTGATGCGGAAGTACAGGTCTTCCCGCAATCGGCCATCACGGAGGGCGACCTCCAGATCGACGTTCGTCGCGCAGATCAGCCGGAAGTCCACGGTCACGACGCGGTCGCTGCCGACCGGCCGGTACTCCCTCTCCTGCAGCACTCTCAGGAGCTTCGTCTGCAGATACGCGGGCATCTCGCCGATCTCGTCGAGCAGCAGCGAGCCACCCTCGGCCATCTCGACAAGCCCTATCTTGTCTGCCGCCGCCCCGGTGAACGCGCCCTTCTTGTAGCCGAACAGCTCACTCTCGATCAGGTCCCTGGGAATGGATGCACAGTTGATCTTGATGAAGGGTCCGCTGGCCCGGTGCGAGTTGTAGTGGATGGCGTTGGCAATCAGCTCCTTGCCGGTCCCGTTCTCCCCTTGAATGAGGATGTTCGCATCGCTGACCGCAACGCTCTCGACCAGCTCGAACAGCGCGGTCATCGCGGAACTCTGACCGATGACGCTCGCAAAGCTGTATTGGCCGCGGAGTTTGTCCTTGAGTTGCTGGTGCTCAGCGCGCTCATCGAGTCGACCGACGGCCTTCCCCAGCAGATCGAGCAGCCCCTCCTCGGACACCGGGCGCTCGACGAAGAAGAACGCCCCGGCGCGCCCCGCTTCGACCGCACGGGTGATCGTCCCGTGTCCGCCAACGACAATCACTTCAGGTTCCGGGTCCAACAGCTTCAGACGACGCAACAGCTCGATGCCGTCTACATCCGGCAACGCGAGGTCGGTCAGCACGACATCCGGCTTCCACTGCCTGAACACCTCGGCTCCATCAGCGCCGGTTCTGGCTCCCCGCACATCGTATCGCTCGGGTTCGACAACGTTCTGGAGAAGCCCCGTCATCGAGCACTGTTCGTCAATTGCCAGAACTCTCCGGCGCCGCCTCGTCGAGAATGAGTGAGTAGAAACGAGCAATATCCCCCCGGGCCCGTAGCCTAGCACAGGCCGTCTGTTATCAATACACAAGCAGGCCGCCAGAACGCAAATCGGACAGACTGCAATATTTACATTGCGGCAGTAAGCCTCGCCAGAACGCTCCTATAATCGCGTGCACTCATGGATGTCCTCGACACGCAGGTCACCCCGAACGATTCGGAGTTCAAGGCCAATGCGAGCCGAATGGGAACGCTCGTCGCCGGGCTTCGCGATCAGATCGCTCGCGCCAAAGCCGGTGGCGGGGAGCGATACCTGCAACGCCATCGAGAGCAGGGCAAGCTGCCGGTCAGAGATCGTATCGGCAGACTTCTCGATCCAGGCTCCCCCTTCCTGGAACTCTCTCCTTTGGCTGCCTGGGGCATGTACGACAACGAAGCCCCGGGGGCAGGGCTGGTCACGGGCATCGGGCGGGTTTCAGGGCGTGAAGTCCTGATCGTTGCCAACGATGCGACCGTCAAGGGCGGCACCTACTACCCCATCACGGTGAAGAAACACGTCCGCGCGCAGCAGATTGCACTCGAGAACCATCTCCCCTGCGTGTACCTGGTCGATTCAGGCGGCGCGTTCCTGCCACTGCAAGCGGAGGTCTTTCCCGATCGCGATCATTTCGGACGGATCTTCTACAACCAGGCGCGCATGTCGGCGCTTGGCATTCCGCAGATCGCTGTCGTGATGGGGTCATGCACGGCCGGCGGCGCGTACGTCCCTGCCATGTCCGACGAAACGATCATCGTGAAGGGAACCGGTACCATCTTTCTGGGAGGTCCCCCACTCGTCAAAGCCGCAACCGGCGAGGACGTCACTGCTGAAGAGCTTGGCGGAGCGGATGTCCACACCCGCTTGTCGGGCGTCGCCGACTATCTCGCCGAAGACGATGACCATGCGCTGCGGCAGACTCGAACGATCATCAGCACGCTGAACACCGGCAAGGTCCTTCCCGCCGACATGACCACGCCGGAGGATCCCGCCTACGACCCCACGGAGATCTACGGCATCGTCAATGCCGATGTCCGCAAGCCGTACGACGTGCGCGAAGTCATCGCCCGGCTCGTTGACGGCTCGCGATTCGACGAGTTCAAGCAGCGCTACGCCACGACACTCGTGACCGGCTTCGCCCGCCTCCACGGATTCCTCATCGGCATTGTCGCCAACAACGGCGTCCTGTTCTCGGAGTCGGCGCTCAAGGCCACGCACTTCATCGAGCTCTGTAATCTTCGCGGCATCCCGCTCGTCTTCCTGCAGAACATCACCGGCTTCATCGTCGGACGTCAGTACGAACGCGGAGGAATCGCCAAGGACGGGGCGAAGATGGTGCACGCGGTGGCCAACTCGGTCGTGCCGAAGTTCACCATCGTCATTGGCGGATCATTTGGTGCCGGCAACTACGGGATGTGCGGGCGCGCCTACGACCCGAGGCTCCTCTGGATGTGGCCGAACGCGCGCATATCTGTCATGGGTGGCGAACAAGCCGCGGGCGTCCTGACCACCGTCAAGCGCGATCAACTCGCGCGCGAGGGGAAGACGCTCGAACCAGAAGACGAGCGTGCGATTCGCGATCCAATCATGGAGAAGTACGAGCGAGAGGGGTCGCCGTACTACTCGACGGCCAGGCTGTGGGACGACGGCATCCTCGACCCTGCTGACACGCGCCCGGCCCTGGCGCTGGGACTCTCGGCGTCCTACAACGCGACGATTCCACCGGCACGATTCGGTGTGTTTCGAATGTGAATGGACCGTTCAGCGTGAACACACGTCCTCCGTTCGATCGCATCCTGATCGCGAATCGCGGCGAGATCGCCGTGCGCGTGATTCGCGCGTGCCGCGAAATGGGCATCCAGTCGGTTGCTGTCTATTCCGACGCCGACGCACGGGCCATGCATGTCTCGCTCGCGGACCACGCCGTTCGGATCGGGCCACCTTCAGCGGCTGAAAGCTATCTCTCGATCGAAGCCCTCCTGTCCGCAGCGCGCCAGAGCGGCGCCCAGGCGGTGCATCCCGGCTACGGGTTCCTTTCCGAAAATGCGCGCTTCGCGGCGGCATGTGAGGAAGCCGGGCTCGCATTCATCGGGCCACCGGCGAGCGCGATCGAACGCATGGGGTCGAAAATTGCCGCTCGGGCAGTTGCTCTCCAGGCACAGGTGCCGGTCGTTCCGGGTGAGACGCCTTCCGATCAATCCGACACCGCCATCGCAGATGCCGCGCGACGCGTCGGGTTCCCGGTCCTGCTCAAACCATCCGAGGGTGGTGGCGGCATCGGGATGAAAACCGTTCGCGGCGAACAGTCGCTGGCCGCAACGATTGCGCAGGCCCGGCGCGAAGCCGTGGCGGCTTTCGGCGACGGCACGTTGTACGTGGAGCGGTTGATCGAGCAGCCTCACCACGTCGAGTTCCAGGTGCTCGCCGATCATCACGACCACGTCATCCACGTGTTCGAACGCGAATGCTCGATTCAGCGCCGCCACCAGAAAGTCATCGAGGAGAGTCCTTCACTCGTCGTGAGCCCGGCGCTGCGGCAGCGTATGGGCGAAGCGGCAGTCGCCGTGGCACGGGCAGCCGGCTATCGCAACGCGGGCACAGTGGAGTTCCTGGTCGAGGGCTCCGGCGACTCGGCGCGCTTCTATTTCCTCGAGATGAACACGCGCCTCCAGGTCGAGCACCCGGTGACCGAGCAGGTCGCCGGGATCGATCTGGTCCGCGCCCAGATCGGTATTGCCGCAGGCCAGCCACTTGCGCGGAGACAGACCGACCTCGCGCAGCGAGGTCACGCCATCGAGCTTCGTCTGTACGCCGAAGATCCCGCGAACAACGATCTGCCGCAGGCCGGGCCGCTGATGCTCTATCGCGAGCCCAACATGCCCGGTATCCGGATCGATTCAGGCATCACCGAAGGATCAGAGGTCACGGTCTACTACGATCCGTTGCTCGCGAAACTGATTGCGACCGCTGAAACTCGCGAGGCCGCACGCGTCCGTGCCCTCGCAGCACTTCGCAGCTACCCGATCCTCGGCATCCGCACCAACATCCCGCTGCTCCTCGAGTTGCTCGAACATCCGCGGTTCATTGCCGGTGACGTCGATACAGGATTTCTGGAAACCGAGGGGGACGCGATCAGGGCTCGCCTGTCTGCCCCACCCCCCGCCGAAGTCGCAGCGGTCGCCGCTTATGTGCGGGCCAACCAGGCGACGTCCGGCATCGTCCGACACAGTTCTGTTTCAGGCGACGCGGACCCATGGTCATCTCTCAAGGGGACACGTGTCTGATCAATCCGCCAACCCCGTGGAGGTGACGTCACTCGGGAACGGCCGCTATCAAGTCGTCAGCGGCACACAACGCCAGACTGCATTTGCAGTCTCGGGGCGCGAGGTGTGGGTGTTTCTCGATGGCCGGGTCTACACGGTTGCCGATTCCGCTGCTGGGGCATCACGCAAGTCTCGGATTGACGATGAGGCTGCGCTCACGGCACCGATGCCGGCCACCGTGCTGGCGATCAACGTCGCAGCGGGTCAGCGCGTCGAACGGAACGACGTGGTGATGGTGCTCGAAGCGATGAAGATGGAACTCCCGGTTCGCTCCCCTCGTGACGGTGTGGTCAAAGCCGTAGGCTGCCAGGTTGGAGAGCTCGTTCAACCCGGCACCACGCTGCTGCAGCTCGAGGAGCCCACTGAAGACGTCAAGAATGAGAGGATAGAGCGGTGAGCGAGAAAGTCCCCGCCGAGGTCGCCGCCATTCTCACTGAATTCGTCGAGAAGGTCGGCCTGCTGCGTCGCGACATGCAGCAGAAGAAGGAGCTCGAGAAATACGAGGCGCGGATGCAACGCATCGAGCAAAAGCTCTCAGCCTTGGCCGAGCACATTTCGGCCGACGATCCGGAGCTGGCCAAGGCCCTGCGGACGGCGTGGCAGCTTCCGGCCCGCAGCCTGGCGTTCCGGAACGCTGCCCACCAAAAAGAGAATTCGTAAACTTCCAATCCCCAACTACCACCTCCCAACGCAATCTCGACGTTGGACTCTGCCTTGGAAGTTGGAATTGGAGGTTGGGAGTTGCTTTAACCCTTCGGCCCCACAGTCTGGTTCGAGAGATAGCGCTCGTACCCCATCTCCTTGATCTGATGGAGCTGGGCTTCGAGCCAGTCGACGTGCAGTTCCTCGTCCTTCAGCAAGAGCGAGAACAGCTCGCGCGACTGATCGTCACCGGCTTCCCGCGCGGCCTGAATGGCTTTGTTGTACATCCCGACGGCGTTGACCTCGAGCTGCAGGTCGGCCTCGAGCTGGCTCTTCACGTTCCCTCCGACTTTGAGCTCCATGTACTCCATCGTCGGTGTGGCATCGAGGAAGAGGATTCGCTCGATCAACTTCTCGGCATGTCTCATCTCGTCAATCGACTGCTTCTTGATGAAGTCGCCAAGACCGTGGTAACCCCAGTTGTGGCACATCTCTGCATGAAGGAAGTACTGATTGATTGCCGTGAGCTCTTCTTTGAGAGCCATGTTGAGCTGTGCAATGACTTGAGCGTTACCGCGCATGAACCGCCTCCTTCGCGCAGCGCGACCGATTCGCACGCGCGCCGACATCGTACGCTGAACCATCGTTTCCGGCCAAATTTCGGGACATTTTGCGATTGCGACTCCGTCTCATGAAACGGATGAGTCTAGCCCCTGCCGTACAATTGAAGGTGTGAGGATGATGATGAAGACGCGCATCGCACTGGCGATCGTCACGTGGCTCTTGCCTGCGGCCGCCCTTGCTCAGGACGCCGGCGAGATCCAGCGTCTCTTCGAGGCGGGTCGATTCCAGCAGGTGGTCGAGGCAACCACTCCGAACTCGCCCCCGGATGTGCTGTACACCACTGCGCAGAGTCAGCAGAAGATGGGTGCGACTGATCAGGCCATGCAAACGTTCAGTCGCCTGGCCGAACGGCCGGAAGGTGACCCCTGGCGCTTCATCGGTCTCTCGGGACGTCAGCTCACCGAGGGCAACGTCGAAGCCGCAGTCGCGTCAGCACGTCAAGCCGTGGCGATGGCGCCCGATCTTCCGCAGGGGCATTTTCAGCTGGGCCTCGCGCTCGCACGTGCACAGCAGTGGCCGGAAGCTGCCACTGAATTCGACGCCACCAGCGAGCGGCAGCCGAACAACGCGTACGCGCACTACTACGGGGGGATGATGCACTACCGCGCCAACCGCGTCGATCGGATGGCCGTACACTTCGAGCAGTTCCTCAAGCTGGCGCCGGAAGCCCCGGAGCGGCCCGAGGTGATGTCGATCATGAGGACGCTGGGGAGGTAATAACGGCTCTGGGCTCTGGGCTCTGGGCTCTGGGTCTCCAGCTAAAACGTCTGGCCGATTCCGAACACTACGCGTCCTGAGTCTGGCGCCGGCCTGTTCCAAATCGTTCGCCCGTAATCGATCCTGAACAGCGCGAACGGTGTGACCAGGCGAAGGCCAACACCAGTTGACCCGACCAGCTCCTTGAAGCGCACGTCGGAGACCAGCGGGAACACATTGCCTGCATCGAGGAACACTACCCCGCGCAGCCATCCGTAAACCGGGAAACGCATCTCCTGGTTCAGCGTCAGCAGCCCGCGGCCGCCGATTGGGTTGCCGAGAACATCGAGCCCGCCGAGGCTATCGTCGGGGACACCGCGGACCGATCGACCGCCACCGGAAAAGAAGCGCAATGCCGCGGTGAGGACCTGGCCGCCGAGCGGCTGGACGGCGCCGTAGCGTGCCGCCGACGCGAAGACGACCTGCTTCCATGGCCTGAAGTGATACGCCTGCGTCAGCGATCTCACAAAGAGCAGATCGGAACCGAGCTTCTCGGTCGAGTGCTCGACGCTCGTTGAGACGAAGGTGCCACGGGTCGAATCCGACGGATCATCCCGCGTATCCCACGTCGCACTCGACGTCAGGCGACCGATGTGTACGGTCAGGTCGAATGGGAGCGTCGGGTCGAGCGGTTGGGTATCGAAGGTGCGGTTACGCTCGAAGCGCAGTCCGTACGAGAGCGTCAACCTGCTCCAGCGACCACGTTGCTCCCACGCTGCCGACGTGCGATCCGTGACGAGCGTCACCGCGCGCCTCTCCTCGCGCGATCGTTCAGCCGTGAACGACGACTGCACCTGGCGACCCAGGAACGTCGGGGTGCTCATGAAGAGCCGGCCGAGCCGCTCCCGGCTTTGGTACTGAGCCGCCGCCCCAACGGTAATGGCGCGTCCGAACAGCGTGCGCCGCGTCAGGTCGCCTGAAAGGCCAGGCACGAGCTCGCGGCCCTCCGGGTTCTCTTCCGGTCGTTCCTCTGCGACCTGGAAGCCGTACCGGAGACGCAACGCCGGCCACTCCTCCACGTTCACACGAATCCGGGCCGCTGATCGATCGGCCGTTCCCTCGAGCGGCTCGACATCGACGTCGACGCGCCGGAAGAGCCCGCTCTCGAACAACCGGCGCCTGGCCTCGAGCCAGTCGGCCGTGCGAACGTTGTCGCCCACCTTCAGCCGCAAGGTTCTCCGCACGACGTCTTCGTCCACCGACCTCGTTCCGACGATCGCGATCTCCTCGATCACCTGCCGCAGGCCTTCGTTTCCAACGAAGACGACGTCCACTTCGCCGGCGTCCGCGCGAAACTCCTCGCGCGCCGACAGCGACGCGGTGCTGAAGCCCTCGCGGCGGTAGCGCGTTTGCAGTCGCGTTCGCGCGGCCTCGACATCCGAAGCCCGGTACGGCGCACCGGCCTGCAGCCCCCCCTCGGCCTGCAGGTCAGTCAGCGCAAGGCTGGTCACGCCCTCGAAGCGAACCATTCCAATTCGAAACCGCGGACCAGCCCCGACCGTCACTGGAATCGCAGCGATCGTCTCCTCGAAGATGGGAAGACCGACCGTGACCGAGGCCTGCGGGTAGCCGTCCGCACGCAATGCGGTCAGTACCGTGCTTTCGTATTCGCGAGGATTGGTCAGGGCTTGCAGGGCATGCATGCGATCGCCGACCTGGCCCTGAAGGTAGGAGCGCAACCTTTCCTCCACGCCTTCGAATCGCAATTCGATTCGATCCGCACGAGGGCTCGGTGTGACGTCGATGACCAGCGTGCGAACGGATTCATTCCCTTCGACGCTGATGTCCATCATCGGCTGAGACGCCGCCTGCCGCGCCAGCTCGCCGCGGACGATCGCCTCCGCCTCCTCAATCAGGAATCCGTCGAACACGGATTGCGACCAGGCGGTCTCGAGCTCCTCGAGCACGCTGCGAGGGAGCGTGGCGCCCGTGACACGAATGTGTGTTTCAGGACCAGCCTCAATGGTGTACGTCAGATCAACCCGTTCAGCCGACGCTTCACGCCCGGTCGTGATACGAGCCGCCAGGTGCTGGCGGCGCCGGTAGAAGAGTTCGAGCCGATCGCGATCTTCCTGCCAGTCGATGAAATCGAACCGGTCTCCCTCTTTCAGCCCCAGCTCGCGGCGGACGTCCGCCTCCGGGAAACCAAGGTTGCCCACGAAACGAACCGACCCGACGCGTGGCGGGCGCACTTCGCGCGAGGCATCACCCGAACGGATGGCCGCCGGTGCAGTGCCAAACGTGACGTCGTGCCTGAACTGGTACGATCGAAGGTCATCGTCGTCTGACACGAAGCGCAAAGCCAGGCGACGGATCGGAAGGTAGTCGACGATCCACGTCTGTGCGCTGCTCTGGTTCAGGCTCTGCGAAAGCGTGACGTCGAGCTTCGAGCCAAGGCTCTTGCCGAACGTCACGCGGGAGGTTGGATCAGTTTCGGATGCAAGATCGGCGGGATCTCTCGGATTCGTCTCGGCCACGACGCGAAGCGTGTCGAGCCCCACCGCGCGGCCGGCAAAGCCGAGAACATCCCCACCGAGCGTCCCCAGGACCTGTGCGCCGACTTCAGCTGCCTGCGCGTTGTTGAGCTGATCCAACCGTCGCCCGGTCAGCAGGAGTGACGTCAGGTCGGCTGGACCGAGAGGCTTTCCGTCCTGATCGGCAGAGTCCGAGGAGAGCTCCGTCATCAAGTTGTTCGGAGTACCCGAAATGCGGACCTCGATGTCATAGTCAGAAACCCTCGTCGTCGCCACGATCCCGAGCGTGGGCTCGATCATCGACGGGTTCGCGAAGTCGATCGTGCCGCTCTCGATCTGATACGTGTTACGGCCAAGAAGGAGCTGGCCTCCTTCCCTCAATTCGGCGCGCCCCGAGAGCGCCGGGGCCGACGCCACGTTGATCACCCGAAGATCGGCGCCGAGCTGGGCGTCGGCCACGTTGTTGTCGATGATGAGGTCCTCGCCCGTGATCACACGAACGTCGAGCGCCAGCGACTGGAGAAAGGGCGAAGGCGGGCTGCCGGTCGTGGTACCAACGCGCTGAAGGTTGTTCAACAGCCCGGTCACGAGCGCCAGAGGTTCACGGTACGCTCCTCGGCTGATCGTGATCACTCCGCTGAGGCGATTCGCAGGCTCGCCCTCTTTCACCGCGGTCGTGAACTCGAGATAGCTGTCGACCTCCGTGCGCAGCCCCTCCGGGAAGTTCATGGCCATCCCGGTAACATCGGTAATGAACCGTCCCTGCAGCGCTGGGGTGTACTGCACCTGTCCGGAGCCAAACAACGCCCCGCCATTGACCGTGCCGGTCAGGGAGGTAATGAAAACGTTCCCTCGCGCCAGCACGGCAGTAGCATCAAGATCGCTAGCCACGAGTCGTGGCTCTCGAAGGCGAAGCTCACCGTTGGCCAAGCGGATGTCACCGTTGATCGTTGGTTCGGTCACAGGCCCGGTGATCGACAGCCGCGTGTTGACCTGACCTGCCGTCGTCACGCCGGTAGTGCCGATGAAGGGTGTGAGCAACCGGGCATCGAGCTGGCCGTTGGCCAGAATCGCCGCTTGCTGGTCAGCCAGGCGCACCTGCCCGCTGACCTCTATTGAGGTACCCTCGCTCTCCCATGCCCACGTCTCGATCCGTGCGAGCCCACCATTGGCGACAACTCGAGTCGGCGCTCGTTGAGTCACAGGCAAGTCGGCGACGGTCAGGTTCAACCGTTCGAGGACGACTTCACCTTGCACGTCGTCGAGCTCGAGCGACGGGCTCGATAGATCGAGCCGCGCGTCGAGCGACCCTGTTACCTGGCTAATCGTGGACGCGTCAACGAAGGGCGCGAGCACGGCGGACGTGACACCAGCAGCAGTCGCTCGCAGCACTGCTTCGCCGTCACCTGGTGCGGGTGCGCTTCCCGTCAGAAGCGACAGCGGCGCCTGACCTGTCGCCGTCACGTCCGCACCGTGATATCGCCCCGCGAGATGACGCAACTCGAGCCGCCCGCTCTCGAGATGCGCGCGCAGCTGAAGGTTCTCAACCGGTGCGAGGTCCGATCGAGCCTGCACCATCCCCGGCCCCACTTCGAGATCGGCAGCATACGCGGGCGTCTCGGCCGAGCCGGTGATGCGCGCAAGCAGAACCAGCGGCCCGCGGCCGGCAGCAATTGGTGCTTCAGCGGACGAGCCCGTCGCACTCGCCGCCACGGCTGCGGCAACCGCGACGTCGTAAAGATCTCCCGTGAGCGTCGCGAGGATGGCGTCGCCGGCCGGCCTCGCACTCGCAGGGTCAGGCGTGGACGATGGGTTCTCGAGCGGTAGAGCCCCGCTGGCTGACAGCACGGTCTTGCCGAGTGTCCCTTCCAGCCGGTCGATCAGCAGTCGGCCATCGTCGTATCTCGCGCGCACAGGCTCGCGGAGCGCAACAGGCAGCGTCTGTACCCGGCTGTCGAGAGCCGTCACCTGGAGCGACGCACGACCTTCCCGCCACTGCTGTAGCGATCCTTCAGCCTCCAGGCCAATGTCTGCCGTTCCATCGATCGAAACCGGCAACTCGAGGCCGCTCACGGCGCGCGCGAGGTCGAGTGCCTGGGTGTTGACGCGCAGCTTCGCCTCGTACGGGGCATCCAGCCGGACGCTTCCGTCGGCAACCGCGTTGAACTCGGGTGCACGGGCCGCGATGTTGGCGTGGTCACCTTGCAGATCGACGTCGGCAACGATCTCTCCGAGCGCGATGTCTGGCGACACCGTCAAATTCGAAGTGAGACGCGCCTTCCCGTATACCGTTCGTCCCTGGCCCTGGCCCGAGTAGTCCAGGTCGATCGAACCCGACACCGGAACGTCGTCCGTCGCGTCGAGACGCCATGAGCTTGCGCTGACCGTGGCCGTGTACGACTGCTTGTCGAGCTCGTAGCGCCCCGAGGCTCGAACCTGACCGGCGGCCTCTTGTGCGCTCGCGCTCGAGGACTGCGACGCCACGAGTTCCTCGAGATCGAACGCGGATCCCTCGAAGCGGCCGCGAGCCTGGACGTTGACGATCTCCTGTCCGGCCGCTACGACCTCGTCGCTCTCGACCACGAGTTGGAGGATCGGCTGCCCGACTGTGCCCTCGACGTTGGCATTCGCACGAATCGACCCGGTGACCAGATCCTCGTCGACGGTTACCAGATCGGCCTCGGACAACATCTGGAAGATCGCGCGGAGATCGCTTTCCGACGCACGCAGCGTTCCGGCGATCGCCGAGTTTGCGAGGTCATCGCCGCGCAGCTGCCCCATCAGCGAGGCATCAACCGTGGTGACATCGCCCACGACATGGCGCGCATCGAGCCCCCACTGCCCGGCCGAAAGGCGGAAGCGTGTCTCGCCTGGCACCGGAATGCGGCCGCGCCCACGCTGCCCGCCTTCCAGTCCAATGCGCGCATCGACATCCCAGCCTGCAATTGAATCGAGGTTACCGCTCGCCGTGAGCGCGCCCGATGCGCGCCCCGACGGCGTCACGCGCGCGCTGCTGAAAGCGTTGACGATCTGTGCGGCATCAACGTCGCGCCAGGACGCCTCGACACGCGCCGGCGACGGCGCCTGCCACACGAGGCTCCCGGAGGCGCTCACCTGCCCTCCCCCGATCGCCGCCTGAGACTGATTGATCTCAACGCTCTCCCCGTTGAGAAGCACGTGACCGGAGAGAGCACTGACGTTGAGTCTCTGCCACGAGACGCTGTTCGAGCTGACGTTCAGGTTGGCCGCGGGCTCGCCAAGCGGCCCGCTGACAGTTCCTTCGAAATGCACGCCACCTCGTGGCGCATCAGCTTCCTGTCCCCACCACTTCGCCGCTCTCTCCAACTCGCTGTCGCCGCTGACGCGAACGTCAATCGACGGCTGCTGTCTGATGAGCGCGAGCGTTCCCTCGATCTGTGCGCTGAGCTCTGGTGCCTCGACACGCAGGTTCGACAACTGAAGATCGCGTCCATCGAAAGCCGCGTCGCCGGCAAGCGTCTCGATCTGCGTGCTCGTCGCACCGACTCGCACGCTCATCGGAGAATCGAGCGCGAGGCGGCCACGCGACGAGAGATCCACCGTGGTCGCAGGCGCACGGAGATCGATGTCGGCGGGCTCATCGCGGTACTCGATAGCCAGTGCGGGCGCAATCACCCTTGCAATTGGAAGAGGGGCCGGCTCCCCAGTGCCGGATCCAGACGACCCCGGCAGGTTCGTCGTGCCGTCGGCGCGGCGCACGATCTGCACGACGCCCTTTCCGATCGACACCTCATCGAGGGCGACCTCTCCGAAAAACACTCGAGGCGACGCAGCCGCGCTGACTTCGTCCGCGATGAAAAACGGTTGAGCGTCGCCCACAGCCGACACCTTGACGTTGGCCAGGCGGACGCGTCGGGTAGCAAGGTTGTAGTCGAGGCGTGTGGCCTCGACCTGTATCCCCTGGCTGAGTGCCGCACGAACGGCCAGGCCAAGCGCGTAGGATCGGACGGGCGGGGTGTGAACGACCAGCACACCGGCAACCACGAGCAACAGCAGGGCGAGACAGATCAGGAGGAGCCGCCGGCGCATCGGTCTTTCCCATGCTACGTCAGCGTCACGGCTCATATTCCGCGCAGAAGCGATCCGATCCGGCTCATACCTGCAAATTCCGTTGATGTGCTACCCTAATATGGTCATGACGGCGTCAGCGCCGAGTGACTTTCCCGCTTGATGGCCGAGAAGCCCCTCGACCTTACTCTTGAGTTAGCCCCCAAGGCACGATTCGACGTCGTCGATCTGCGTTCCCATTTTTCAAGTGAGCACGAGGCGCTGGGCGCCTACCCAAACTGCTTCTACTGGTCGTTCCACACGACGGCCGGCTTCCTCGATCGCAGTCTGGCCGCGCGGCTCAGCGAGCAGCACATTCCGGGCTATGTCGATGCCTTCCGCGCGTTGTTCCCTGAGGGAGCGGGCTATGCGCATGACAAGCTCGAGCGGCGAGGCGACCTCGATCCTGCGCAGCGGGCGGTCGAACCCCGCAACGCCGATTCACATCTTGCATTCATCGCCGGCGGTCTGCGGACCTGCGTCATGCATCCGAATCGTGAAGGCGAAAAGGTCTGCTGGGTAGATCTCGACGGCATGAATCACGGCAAGCCCCGGCGACGGCTGGCGCGGCTGATCGCCTTCAACCGCGAACGGGTCGTGCGCAACACACGCATCGAGGTTCCGGTGTCGGCGCACCCGATCGACTCGGTCAGCCTCAAGGATCCCAGACTCGGCATCTACGCGCAGCTCACGCAGTTCGTCAAAGACGCGGGCATATCGACGGGACGATTGCGAATCGCGCTGGATCCGATCGAACGCCATTCGGCGCTCACGGTCAACGAATACGAAACGCTGTTGATGCGGCACGACCTGGCCGAAGTCCTTCGCAACCCGCTCCGGTTCGTCGCCGAGAAGTCACGGCATGCCCTCGCCAATCCTCTTGCGGTCCCCGCGCGCACGCTCGATTACGCCAAGTACGATTTCGTGCGCGTGCTGAACAAAGGGCTCGACGCGTTCGGCCTGCGTGGCTCGATCATCGAGAAGGTGATGGCGCGCACGCTCGCGGTTCCTGCCGCACGGTTCTTCCGCATGCGCCGGTCGGTCAGCTTGCTGGTTTCATCCGGCGACGATGGCGCGCCGGCGATTGTGGAAGGCTTATACCAGAGCCCGATCCTGGTGCAGTGGCAGCACGCCCCGCGTCAGTCGCGCGTCCTCGACGTCACGCTCTCGGAAATCGACTAGCCGCGTTCCTGGGTCCGGCTTTAGCCGGACCTCCTCATCGCGGCAACCGCTCCGGCATCTCGGCGACCGCATATGTGACGGCCGCGATCGCCGCTGCGGCTTTCGAAACTTCCTCAGGCAGGATGCGGTCGATCGTGTCGGCCGCCGTGTGATGGATCACGAAATAGCGGGAGGCGTCGCCGATGTACGCCATCGTTGGAACCCGTCCGGCCTGTGCGATTGGACCGATATCCGCACCGCCTCCGCCTGCCGTAATCGGCGGAAGACCAAGCGGTTCGAGCAGCGACTCGATCTGTCCCATCACCGCCCGTGCCGCCATGCTGCCGGAGAATCCGAGGGCAGCCGGCGCGAACACGCCGAGGTCGGACTCGAGCGCGAACACATGATCTGATGCCGTCGAGGCGTAGCGCTCGGCGTACGCCGAAGCCCCGCGCAAGCCGTTCTCCTCGTTCGTCCACAGCACGACACGCACCGTACGACGCGGTCTCAGCCCGAGCTTCTTCATCAGGCGCGCCGCCTCCCACGTGATGACGCACCCCACGCCATCGTCAGAAGCACCGGTGCCCACGTCCCAGGAATCCAGGTGACCGCCGATGAGCACGACCTCGGTGGGTTTCTCGCGGCCGACGATTTCGCCAACCACGTTCGCCGATTCCACGTCGGCCTCGCGGTGGTTTTCGAGGACGAGCCGCAAGCGGACGCGACGACCGCTGCGCGCGAGGCGCCCCAGGCGATTGGCGTCCTCCGACGCAACCGCGGCGGCCGGAATGGCCGGAACCTCGGGCACGTAGTTCACGCTGCCCGTGTGCACCGTGCGCAAGCCGATCGGACCGACCGATCGCACCAGGACCGCGACGGCACCTTGCTGCGCCGCAGCTCGCGCACCACCGGTGCGATATGTCACCGTCTCGGCGTAGCCGCCGTAGATCACATCGAAGAGCACGATCTTCCCGCGCGCGTCGGCGGCGCGACTGCGCAGCTCCTCGAAGCTGCTGACGACAAGAAGATCGGCTTCGAGGCCACCGGCCGGCGTCGCTACTGTGCCACCAAGCCCGAGAATCGCCAGGTCGTGTTGCGGCGGATCGAGGATCGCGGCTTCCTCGCGGCCGCGCACCCAGCGCGGCACCATCACCGGTTCGGTCCGCACGTTTTCGAGGCCATCAGCTTTCATCGCCTGCGCCGACCACTGGATCGCTCGGGCCAGGTTGGCAGAACCGCTCAGGCGAGCGCCAAACGTGTCCGTGAGCTCGGCGAGACGGCGCCACGCGAAGTCATCCGCCGTCGCCGCCTTGATCAGTCGATCGGTATCGGGCCGAAGAAGCGCAACAAACGAATGGGTGCTTTGAGCTTCGACGGATGCAACGACCGCAATGGCGCAGGCGAGCGCACCCAGGCAGGACCACGATGAACGCATGTAGATCTACTTTAGCTCAGCCTGTGTGCCGACAGAGAAGCGGCCGTTTTTAACGCGGAGATCGCGGAGATCGCGGAGACCGCGATCACTGAGATCCCTGCGTTGAATAACCTGCGTCCCTGCCCCGCTCTACGTCCAGACCTAGCCGGCCTTCTGGAAGTAGTCAGGCAGATCGGACTTCGTCTCTCGCAGGATCGAGACGATCGCCTGGCGATCCTGGAGTGACAGCACCTTGTAGCGCGTGTGCGTGTCGCGCCCGGACAGGACTTCCCAGAGCCGGGAGTAGACCGCGTCTTTTGCGGCCGCCGGCAGGGCGTCGAAGGCCGGCGTGTAGATCATGTAACTGCACGGATACTTGAACAGCCGCCGGCGCAGATCGAGCTCCCGCAGCGAACGTCCCTGGCCGTCGCGCGGGCCTTTGGTGCTGAAGGACTCGGCAAAGCCCGCGCTGCCCTTCACTGGCCCGGCAAGCGGCGCCTCATCGACGAAGAGCATGTAGTCGACCAGATCACGTGCCGCTTCATTCACACGCGCCGCGGCATCCTTGGTGCCAGACGCTGCTGCGAGTCGCGCCTCCCAACCCGCGCGCGTGATCAAGTTCGTCATGTTGGTCTGATGGGCGAGCACGAGCAACGGCACCACATCGCTGTACGGTGTCAGGTATCCCTTCAGCTCGAAGAGGCCTTCGAGCGATGGCAACGTTCGCGTCGGGTTGGCCAGCTTCGACCCCTTGTCGTTGTACATGACGGGCACGTTGCCGATGTGCTTCGCGCCGCCCGCGTCGCCGGTGACCCACCACCCTCCCCACCGTTGTTCGAGCGGGCTGCCGTGCACGGTAGTAAACCCATTGACGTACGAGTTCTCGTCCTTGAGCGGGTACACGCTCTGCACCATCAACCCCGGAACACCGAGTGTTTCCCAGGAGAGATGGCACGCCAGGCAGTCGTTGTTGCGAGTGAAGGTTGGCGACGACTGCGCTTGCTGCGACAACTCGTAGAACACGACGCCCTGTTTGGGATCCTGGGCGGCAACCTCGATGAGTCGCGCGCCGCGCACGTAGCCGACAGCGACGGTGTCCGTGAAGTACACCGCCCGCGGGTTGTGCATCCGGATCTGGGACGCCTGGAAGCTGGTTTGTGAAAACACGAGCGCCTGCGACTCGACCGGCACGCCCAATCCTTCCAGGACCGAACGCAGGTAGCCGGTGCTTTCGTCGTACTTCAGCGAGGCCGATCCGTTCTGGAGCCGGGCGTTGAATGCCGACACTGGATCGGACACGGGAGCCGTCGAGTAGCCGATGGCGGGATGATCGCGTGACTCGACGAAGACGTCGCGCCGCTGGGCCACGGCCAGGACGCTCAGCCCGAACACACAGACGAAGAGCATGATGAGGCGCGACGGAAGCCGGACTGGAGGAAGACCCACAGATGAAGGCTACGTCGAGAGCGGAGGCACCGCAAGCGCGTCCACGGGGATATGATGGGGGTTCCGGCCATGAGGCCGGGACCGTCTTGCTAAGCAACCCGCGGACTGCCGCACAGGCCGCAGCCCGCGTGTGACGACACCCATGAATCAGGCCGTTACCGTCAGCGTCGACCACGGCGTCGCGCTTGTGCGCATCGACAACCCACCTGTCAACGCGCTCAGCCCGCAGGTCATCGACGGCCTGGACGCCGCCATCGATCAGGCAACCCGCGACACATCCGTCCAGGCCATCGTCATCGTTGGTGCCGGCAGGACCTTCGTGGCCGGAGCCGATATCAAGGGGCTCGAGCAGCTTGCGTGGGGCAGCGACTCCGGCGCGCCTGAGATGCACGCCCTGCTGGAGAAGATCGAGGACACGCCCAAGCCTGTGGTCATGGCCATGCACGGCACAGCACTCGGCGGCGGCCTCGAGGTTGCGATGGCCGGCCACTACCGCGTTGCCGTGCCCGATGCGCAAATGGGACAACCCGAGGTCAACCTGGGCATCATCCCGGGCGCCGAAGGCACGCAGCGACTCCCCCGGCTCGTGGGGCTCGAGAAGGCGATCGAGATGTGCGTCTCCGGCAGGCCGATCAAGGCGGGCGACGCGCTGAACGCAGGGTTGATCGATCGCATCATCGAGGGTGAGCTGGCCGCCGGCGCCTCGGCGTTCGCGCGCGAGGTGGCCGCGAAAAGCGCACAGCATCTGAAGACGCGCGAACGGAAGGACAAGCTGCCACCGCGCGACGCCGTTGCCGGCATGCTGACCGCGGGACGCGAGCTGGCGCGCAAGACCCGCCGCAACCTCGAAGCGCCCGTTCGAGTCGTCGATGCCCTCGAAGCGGCAGCCACCCTGCCGTTTGCTGAAGGGTGCGCCCGTGAGCGCGCGATCTTCTTCGAACTGGCCAAGTCCGAACAAGCCAAGGCGCTCATCCACGCGTTCTTCGCAGAGCGCGGCGTGTCGAAAGTGCCTGGCATCTCGAAAGACACCGTGGCGGCGACCATACGTCTCGTCGGCATCGTGGGCGCCGGCACGATGGGTGGCGGCATTGCCATGGCATGCGCGAACGCGGGCATCAATGTGCGGCTGACTGATGCGACCGGCGCCGCACTCGAGGCCGGACTGGCAACCATTCAGAAGAACTACGACGTCTCAGTGAAGCGAGGACGCTTCACTCCCGGGATGGTCGAAGAACGGATGGCGCGCATCGCCGCGAACATCGGCTACGACGACTTCGACCAGGTCGACCTCGTCATCGAAGCCGTCTTCGAGAACCTCGCCCTCAAGAAAGAGATCGCAGCCGCTCTCGACAAGGCAGTGAAGCCCGGTGCAATCATCGCCACGAACACGTCCACGCTCGACATCGACGACATCGCTGCGGCCACTGGCCGGCCCTCTCAGGTCGTCGGCCTGCATTTCTTCAGCCCGGCGAACGTCATGCGGCTCGTCGAGATCGTCCGCGGCGCCACGACCAGTCCCGAAACTCTGGCAACCGCCATGGCGTTCGCCAAGCGGCTCGGCAAGGTCGGCGTCGTCGTCGGCAACTGTCGCGGGTTCGTCGGCAATCGCATGATGTTTCCCTACATGTACGAGGCGCAGTTCCTCGTCGAGGAGGGAGCCACACCAAAGCAGGTCGACGACGCATTGACCGGCTTCGGGATGGCGATGGGGATCTTCGCCGTGGACGACATGGCCGGCCTCGACGTCGCGTGGCGCGTGCGCCAGGAACTGAACCAGTTCAGCGAGCCGGGCGCGCGAAAGCCGCTCGTGGCCGATCGTCTGTGCGAGATGGGGCGGTTCGGACAGAAGACCGGAAAAGGTTGGTACGTCTACGGTGACGACCGGAAGCCGCAGCCCGATCCAGAGGTCCTTGCCCTCATCGAGCAGCTCGCAGGCGCCGCTGGCATCAAGAGACGACCGTTCACGAACGAGGAGATCATCGAGCGCACCATCTACGCGCTCATCAATGAAGGCGCCCGCGTCCTCGATGAGGGCTTCGCGCTGCGAGCGGCCGACATCGACGTGATCTACACGAACGGATACGGTTTCCCCGCGTGGCGAGGCGGCCCGATGTTCTATGCAGACCGTGTCGGGTTGAAGACGATTTACGACCGCGTTGCGACGTTCCACCGCGAGCTCGGACAGCGGTGGGCGCCGGCTCCCCTGCTCGAGCGCCTGGCCCGAGAGGGATCGACGTTCAAAGAGTTCGATCGAAACCGCGCCGGCTCGCTTGTTGGAGCGCGCTCGTAGCGGATTTCATGGAGTCCACCGCCCGTCGAATCAGGCCGGTCAACATCACGCCGATCGAAACAACCCTCCGGCACGGCGCCGAAGGTGCGGTCTACTTGTCGGCGCCGCAGGCACTGGGTCCCTACCCGGTCAGGATCACGGATCGACTGGAGCACTGGGCGCGAGAAGCCCCCGGCCGCGTTTTCCTCGCCCAGCGCGATTTGACCGGTGGATGGCGCACGCTCACTTACGCTGACGCGTTCGATCGCATCGGCCGCATCGCCCAGGCGCTGCTCAATCGCGGTCTCTCCTCCGAACGATCGATCCTGATCCTCTCGGGCAACGGGATCGACCATGCGCTGCTCGCGCTGGCAGCAATGCACGTCGGTGTTCCCTACGCGCCGATCGCACCGGCCTATTCGCTGCAGGCGAAGGACTACGGCACGCTCGAGTTGATCTTCGATCGACTCGGTCCGGGCCTCGTCTTTGCCGCAGAGGGCGCCGCGTTCGAGCGGGCGCTTTCGCAGGTCCTTCCCTCGAATGTCGAGCTCGTCGTGTCGAGTTCGCGGCCAGCGACGATTCCTGCGACGCTGTTCGAGGAGTTGCTGTCGGTTCCTGCAACTGGCGCGGTCGAAGAGGCTCGTCAGCGCGTGGGGCCGGACACGATCGCCAAGATCCTCTTCACCTCCGGTTCAACCGGTCAGCCCAAGGGCGTGATCAACACGCAGCGGATGCTGTGCTCGAACCAGGAAATGATCCGCACGGTCATGGCGTTCCTCGCCGACGAACCGCCGACCCTCTGTTGCTGGCTCCCCTGGAATCACACGGCGGGCGGCAACCATAACTTCGGGCTCGTACTCTACAACGGTGGCACGTTCTACATCGACGAGGGCAAGCCGACGCCGGGGCTCTTCGACATCACGCTGCGCAATCTGCGAGAGATTCCGGCGACCGCGCATTTCACGGTGCCGCGCACCTACGAGATGCTGCTGCCGCATCTCCGCAGCGATGCGGTGCTCCGCGAAACCTTCTTCCGGAATCTCAAGCTCTATTTCTACGCTGCCGCAGGACTGGGGCAGCGATTCTGGGACGAGCTGCGCGACCTGGCGCTCGACGCGTGCGGCGAGGAGCTGCTCATCGTCACCGGCTTCGGCGCAACCGAGACGGCGCCCTTCGCCCTGACCACGGGTGGCGCCGGCGCCGTGTCCGGCATGATCGGCCTGCCGTGTCCAGGCATGCAGTTGAAGCTCGCGCCGGCGGGCAGCAAGAAGGAAGCGCGCGTGCGAGGTCCGAACATCACGCCGGGCTACTGGCGCGACGAGGCGATGACGCAGGCCGCGTTCGACGAGGAAGGGTTTTATCGCCTCGGCGATGCGATGGACTTCGTCGATCCGGCCGACCCGAACAAAGGGCTCACGTTCAACGGACGGCTGGCCGAGGACTTCAAGCTCTCAACCGGCACGTGGGTCAGCGTCGGCCCGCTTCGTTCGCGGATCCTGATGCAGGCCGCCGGCTGCGCGCAGGACGTCGTCATCGCAGGACACGACAGGGGCTTTGCTGCGGCGCTCGTGTTTCCCAACCTGCTGCGCTGCCGCGAGCTCACGGGACTGGGCTCGGACGTTCCAGCTTCGGACGTCCTGCGGCACCCGGCTGTCAGGACGTACTTTCAGGCGGTGTTCGACGATCTGGCGCGTCAGGCGACCGGCAGCTCGACGTTCGTCGCGCGGGCGATGCTCCTGGAGGCGCCGCCCTCTCTCGATGCACGCGAGATCACTGACAAGGGTTCGATCAACCAGAAGGCGGTGCTGCGGAATCGTGCGGCACTCGTCGACGAGCTGTATTCCACTCCACCGCCCGCGCAAGTGATCGTTTGCGCAGGCCGTGCGTAGTGTCCGGCTTCAGCCGGACCAAAAACGGGCGAACACGATGATGGCACCCGCAACTATTGACGTCGATAAGATCGTTGCCTTCGACGTCCACGTCCACCTCGAACACACCGGCGAACAGACCGAAGCCGACAAGCATGCGGCTGCGTACTTCAAGGGCAGCGGCGCACGCGATGCGGCATCGCTGGCCGAGTACTACCGGTCGCGGAACATGGCCTGCGTCATCTTCACCGTCGACGAGACGCTCACCGGCACACCGAGGCTCTCGAACGATGAGGTCGTCGAGTTCGCACAGAAGAACCGCGACATCGCTATTCCGTTTGCCAGCATCAACCCCACCCGAGGTGCCGAAGCCGTCCGCGAGGCCCGTCGTCTGGTCGACGGGGGCGCCGTGCGCGGCCTCAAGCTTCATCCGCCGATCCAGGAATTCTTCCCGAACGACCGGATCGCGTATCCGCTGTACGAAGTCTTTGCGGAGGCCAGGCTGCCTGTCATCTTCCACACCGGGCACAGCGGCATCGGCACCGGGATGCGGGCCGGTGGTGGCATCCGGTTGAAATACGGCAACCCGATGCCGATCGACGATGTCGCCGTCGATTTTCCGGATATGCCGATCATCATGGCGCATCCGTCTTTCCCGTGGCAGGACGAGGCGATTTCGATCTGCCTGCACAAGCCGCAGGTCTACATCGACCTGTCCGGCTGGTCGCCAAAGTACTTCTCACCGACGCTCGTGCAGTACGCGAACACGCTGCTCAAACAGAAGGTGATGTTCGGCTCGGACTACCCGCTCCTCACGCCGGACCGCTGGCTGGCCGACTTCGAAAAGCTGCCGATGCGCGACGAGGTCCGGCCGCTGATCCTGAAAGAGAATGCCGTTCGCTTATTGGGCTTGAAGTAGGCCGGGTCCTGCTTGGTGGACCCGTCGACCGACGCGTGGTGTCGACCGGCCGGCGCATCGCGAATTGTCCGACGTGTCCCCGACACGGCAGCGATCGGCTCGAACCGAAATCGTGTGCGCTGATGTGCAGACCGCCCCCAGCCCAACCATGGTGCCCCTCTTGCTGACCTGACTTGCGGAGGCACAGGGAGACACCGCCATGATGGACGTACTCGTCACGATTCGCACAGAAACTGGTGAGACTGAGGAATACACGATCGACTATCTGCCGACGCTCGAAGCCGCATATGCCGCCAGCGTCGTGAGGCCTGGGTCGCGGCTCGACAGCCGCGGGACGGGCGACAATAGAACCCATGTGGGCTTTGGTTCTGAGCGTCCTTCTCGCCGCCGCGCCGAGCTTCGCGCAGACCGACGGCAAGGATCCCGACCGGCTCTACGCCGATCGCGAGCAGTTGTCGAGCGCGCGGCAAGCCGCTGACATCTGGGACGCGCGGCTCGCCGCCAATCCGAAGGACTTCGAGTCGGCGTGGAAGCTGGCCCGAGCCTGTTACTGGCTCGGCGGACACGTTCCGGCCGAGGAACAGCGGCAGCAGTTCGAGCGCGGCATCAAGGCCGCGACGCGCGCGACGGAGCTCGAGCCCGAACGTCCCGAAGGACACTTCTGGATGGCCGCGGACATGGGCGCCATGGCGGAGGGCTTCGGCCTCCGCGCCGGGATTCGCTACCGCGGTCCCATCAAGACGGCGCTCGAGACCGTCCTTCGCATCGATCCCTCCTTCCAGCAGGGATCAGCAGATCGCGCGCTGGGACGTTGGTACTTCAGGGTGCCTCGCCTGTTCGGCGGCAGCAAGGACAAGGCGGTCGAGCATCTGAAGAAGTCGCTGACCTACGCGCCCGAGAGCACTGCGACGCATTTCTTCCTCGCCGAAACGTATCTCGACATGGACCGCCGCGACGACGCCCGGCGCGAGGCGCGTCTGGTTCTTGACGCGCCTGTCAATCCTGATTGGGCGCCCGAAGATCGCGAGTTCAAGCAGAAGGCGACCGAGTTGTTGAAAACGGTCGAGGCGAAATGACGCCTGCCGCCGCCCTTGAATCTTTCCCGAAAGCATGAAATCGTACGCGCCCCAGGGGAGGCATCATGACTCGAGCAACTCGCGGATTGGCCCTCGCGGCATGCACAGTGATGCTCGCGCCAGCGCTTGGCTCGGCGCAGCAGGTCGTTGGTAAAGGCGTCGAAGTCACCGCGCCCGACAAGATCAAATGGGTCCGGAATGCGGCGGGCACACAGGAGACAGCGCTCCTGTTCGGCGACCCGACCAAGGCCGAGCCTTATGTGATGCGGCTTCGGTGGCTGCCGGGCAACATGAGCCGTCCGCACTTCCATCCCAACGACAGGTTCTTCCTCGTGGTCGAAGGCACATGGTGGGTCGGTGCCGGTGACAAGTACGATCCCGAAAGCACTGTGCCGGCAGTGGCTGGTTCCTATGTGCTCCACAAGGCTGGTGCGATCCACTACGACGGCGCCAAGAAGGAACCGGTCGTCATCCAGGTGTGGGGAATGGGGCCGAATACCTCCACTCCAGCCGAGAAGAAGTGAAGTGATCGTTGTCGACTTCCAACTGCCAACTTCCAGCTCCCGACTGAACGCGTTGGGAATTGGGAGTTGGTAATTGGGAGTTGCAGGTGACGCCGAGCCGTTCACCGACGACCGCTTTACTACTCGGGCTGGTCATCACACTGGCAACGGTCGTCGTTTACTCCTGGTACATCTCCGAACAGATCTCAGGCCTGCGCCGACTGCAAACTGATCTGACCGATCGCAGTCGCCGCGACTCGCTCCAGCTGCTGCGCATCCAGAACGATCTCAACCAGCTCGCGCTCGCCATGCGCGACATGCTCGATGCGGCCGAACCGTATCCGCTCACGGCATGGTCCACGCAATTCGATCGCATCAGGCTCGATCTGGACGATGCCCTGAAACAGCAGGGCGAAGTGGCCCTTGCCCGTCAGACACCAGAGCAGCGCGAGTTCCTGGCCACCTCGCTCAAGCAGTTCTGGGACGCCTCCGATCGCATCTTCGAGCTCGCCCGCACGGACGAGGCCGAAGCGCGCGCACAGATCCAGCTGTCGTTGCAGGCACGCCAGGCCGCGCTCAGCACCGCGGTTGCCAGGCTGCTCGTGCAGAACAACGAGGCCGAGGAGCAGACGGCGCAACAGGTGCAGGACATCTATCGGCAGGTGCAGCGGCAGGTCTACTGGTTTCTGGCTGCAACGCTCGCGGCGATTGTCGCGACGAGTCTGTACCTGATTCGCTCGAACCGCCTGCTGTTCGGACGCCTCGCCACGCTCTCGGACGAACGGCGCGAGCTGGCGCAGACGCTCATCTCCACGCGCGAGTCCACGCTGCGGGAGATCTCGCGCGAGCTCCATGACGAGTTCGGCCAACTCCTGACGGCAATCGGATCGATGCTCGGACGCGCCGGCAAGCATGCGCCCGAGGGGACGACGCTGCGCGCCGACTTGCGCGAGATTGGCGAAGTCGCGCAGGCGGCTCTCGACAACGTTCGCGGTCTGTCACAAACGCTGCACCCCTCCATCCTCGAGGAGCTCGGGCTCGTCAGCACCATCGACTGGTACCTGTCGACCGTCGAGAAACAACTCGGCCTTCGTGTCGTCCTCGACACCCAGGGCACGCCACAACCGGTCGATTCAACGAAGGCGATCCATGTCTATCGTGTCCTGCAGGAAGCCTTGAGCAACGTCGCACGTCATTCCGGGACGAGTGAGGCATCCGTGCGCCTGCGCTTCGGTGCGGATAAACTGGAGATGGACGTCGAGGACCGCGGCAAGGGACTCGATCCCGACACGGCGCGCCGCGGTCTTGGCCTCGTTGCCATGCGCGAGCGCGCGGCCATCGTCGGTGGCACGATCGACTTCCTGACACCGTTGCAGGGCGGCACGCTGGTTCGCTTCTCGATGCCGCTGTAAGAGATGACTGACAGAATCACTGTTCTTCTGGCAGACGATCACGCACTCGTGCGACGTGGATTTCGCCGCCTCCTCGAGGACGACCCCGGCATCGAAGTCGTGGGTGAAGCGAGCAACGGCGATGAAGCCATTCGACTTTTCGGCGAGCTGAAACCGAAGGTCGTGGTCATGGATGCTGCGATGCCCGGAACCGGCGGTCTCGCTGCCACGCGCGCGATCCTCCAGGGCACACCTGACGCGACCGTGCTCATGTTGAGCATGCACTCCGAGGAAACGCTCGTGCGGCAGGCGATGGCTGCCGGTGCACGCGGCTACATCCTGAAGAACGCGGTCGATCTCGATCTCGCCGCCGCGGTCAAGCGCGCAGCCGCCGGTGAAACCGTCCTCGACCCTGGCGTGATTCGGCCAGCGCCGCTGGCCGGTGAGCGTGCCCGTCGGCTGACGCCGCGGGAAATCGAAGTCCTGCAGCTGATTTGCAATGGACTGTCCAATCGGGAGATCGCGGCGCAACTGGACCTGAGCGTCAACACAGTGGCCGTGCACCGCGCCAACATCATGAACGCGCTCGGCGTGCACAAGACCGCCGAGCTCGTCGTGTACGCGCTGCAGAACGGGCTCGTGAATCCCCTGTGAGCGGAGCCGGGATGAATCGACGCGACTTCCTGCGTCATGCCGCCACGGGCGCGGCTGCCTCGCTGCTGCCCGCGTCGGTACTGCTCGCGCAGACGCCCGGCTTTCGGCTGGTTGATGCAACGGCTTCGGCCGGCCTCCAGTTTCGACACAACAGCGGCGCCTACGGCGGCAAGCTGCTGCCGGAGACACTGGGATCCGGCTGCGCGTTCATCGACTACGACAACGATGGCTGGCAGGACATCCTGCTCGTCAACGGCATGGATTGGCCCGGCCACTCGAAGCAGCGCTCCACGCTTCGTCTTTACCGCAACAACCGGAATGGCACGTTCACCGACGTCACGCGCGCGGCAGGACTCGATGTGGAACTGTACGGCATGGGCGTGGCCGTCGGCGACTTCAACAACGACGGGTTCCCCGACGTCTTCATTACCTGCGTCGGGCAGAACCGCCTTTTCCGCAACACCGGGAAGGGCGCGTTCATTGACGTGACCCGTGCCAGCGGACTCGCCGGGCGCGAGGCGTTCAGCACATCGGCGATGTGGATCGACTTCGATCGCGACGGCTTGCTCGATCTCTTCGTTTGTAACTACGTGCGATGGACTGCCGCGCACGATGTGTTTTGCAGTCTCGATGGCAAGCAGAAGTCCTACTGCACGCCGGAAGCGTATCGGGGCGAGACGTGCTGGCTGTACCGCAATCGCGGCAACGGCACGTTCGAGGACGTCACCGCAACGTGCGGCATCTTCGACTCGAGCTCCAAGTCGCTCGGCGTCGCCCTCATCGACTACGACCAGGACGGCTGGCCCGATATCTTCGTCGCCAACGACACACAGCCGAACAAACTGTATCGGAACCTGCGTAACGGACGATTCCGCGATGTCGCACTCGAAGCTGGCGTCGCGCTGAGCGACGACGGCAAGGCCCGCGCCGGCATGGGTGTGGACGCGGCCGACTTCGACGGCAGCGGCAGGCCCGGCCTCGCGGTCACCAACTTCGACAACGAGATGATCGGGCTCTACCGCCCGCAGGCGGGCGGCAGCTTTGTCGACATCGCGACGCGTTCTGGTGTCGGTGTCGCCTCGCTCACCCGCCTGGGGTTCGGGTGCGTCTTTGCGGATCTCGATCTCGACGGCGCACTCGACCTGATCGTTGTTAACGGTCACATCGACGAGACGGTGCGCAACATCCGCGGCAACGTCGGGTACGCGCAGGCGCCGCTGCTCTTCCTCAACCAGGGCAACGCCGCTTTCCGCGACGTTGCCAGCCTCGCGGGCAGCGGGTTCGGGCAGCCGCGCGTCGGCCGTGGTCTCGCAGTCGGCGACTTCGACCGCGACGGCGACGTCGACATCCTGATGACGACGAACAATGGGTCGGCGGTGCTGTTCCGAAACGACCAGATCGCAGGCAACCGCAGCGCGCGGTTCAGGCTGATCGGCACGCAGTCGAATCGCGATGCCATCGGCGCCACGGTTCGTCTCTTTCATGGCGGCACCAGCCAGTCACGCGTGGTGCGGAGCGGCTCGAGTTACCTGTCGCAGTCCGAGCTGCCGGTCACCTTTGGCGTGGGCAAGCGCGATGTGATCGATCGTGTCACGATCGCCTGGCCCAACGGGCGCTCTGAGGAGTTCACCAAGGTGATCACAGGAAGGCAGTACGACTGCGTCGAAGGAAAAGGAATTTCAGAGAGCTCGCGTTAACTTCCAATCTCCAACTCCCAAGCTCCAACGCCCAACCTCCGCTCGATTCAAGGTTCACGATCGACCCGGGCTAACCTATCCACGTTATTGCGACTCCCCGATCCCGCCAGTACAGTCGGCACGTGACTCGGCCGTCGCCTCCCCCGTTCGCGTGGGATGACTGGTATGCGCTCGTTGGAGGGCGCTCGATTCGTATCGAAGAAGTCGACGGCTATCTCCGCCAGATCTACAACGATCAGTACAAGCGATTCGACGGCGAGGTGTCCGCGACGCGCCGTGACTTCCCGACGCCATCAGACGCCGCACAGCATCTCAAGGACAAAGCAACCGAGTTCGGTGCCGACATCGTCGGTATCTGCGAAATCGAACCGTCCGACGTCTATCGCGGCCGCACGGTCACCGAGAGGTACGCCATTGCCGTCGGCCAGCGCATGCGCTGGCGCGAGTTCCAAGTCGTCCCGTCGCGCGAATCCGCCATCGAGTGCCTGCGTGTCTACTACACGTTGGGCGAGACCGTGATTCAACTCGCCGCGTACGTGCGTTCGCTGGGCCATGCCTGCAAGATCGAGCACCCCATCGGCGACAGCGATCTGCTCCACATCCCAATCGGGCTGAAGGCCGGATTCGGCGAGCTCGGGCGCCACGGTTCGATCATCAATCCCAAGCTCGGTCCGCTCTTCCGGATGGGGAGCGTCGTGACGTCGATGCCGCTCGATACCGATCGGCCGATCGACGCCGGCATCGCGCGCTTCTGCGACTCCTGCCGCGCGTGCCGGAAGTTCTGCCCGCCGCAGGCGATCCCTGACGAGCGCAGTCCCGGCGCCGGCAAAGATCATCTCGGCTACGACCGTTACGTCGTCGACACGGGGCGATGCTTTCCATATTTCGCGAAGCACTCGTACTGTTCCATCTGCCTGCCGGTGTGCGCCTACAACCATAAGGAGTGGGCAAGAGACTTCGACGGCTTTCAGACGAAGCTGTTTCCACGGGTGCTCATGCCCGACGCTCCCCCACCGGTCGATCTTCCCCCGGAACGGGTGAGGCACTTCTACGTGAGGATTCACCGATCGTGAGAGCGGCCCGGGCAGCGATCATCGCGTGGCAGGTGGACCTGACACCTGCGACGATGATGCGTTGGACCTCCTGAAATCTTTGCCAACACGGCCATTCTCAGGTACGCTCCCACCTGATGCGTGTCCCGGCGACAGCGTTGCTCTTGGTCGCGTTGTGGATCATCGTGTCGCCTGCTCGTTCCACCTACGACACGGCACGACTGAAAAGTCCGGCTCACGCAGAACAGAGCGCCCCTCAGACTGAACCCGGACAAAGCGGCTCGCAAACGTCTTCCGCACCGCCCGTCCGGCGGCCCAGGATCGTCGTCGAGCTTTCCGAAACACTGACGCACTCGCCGCTCGTGACCTGCCCCGCCGACAACGCTGAACGAGCCGCGCGGCCCGGTCGCCTGCGCATTGCATCGTGGAACATTCGCGCGGCGCAGTCAGCGCCCGTGGAGATGCTCGCCGCAGAGATGCGCGCGATGGAGGCCGACATCTTCGCCCTGCAGGAGGTCGACGTTCGCACACGGCGCGGCGACTTCATCGATCAGCCGGGAGGGCTGGCGGCGGCTCTTGGCTTTCAGTACGTGTTCGCCGCCAGCATCAAGTGGGACGAGGGCGATTATGGGCTGGCGGTGGTCTCGCGCTGGCCGCTCATCAAGGTTCAGCGACATCGCCTCGACTCGACGCCGGAAGCGGAACCGCGAATCGTGCTCGAAGTCAGCGTATGCGCCGGAGGACGGCCGCTGCGCATGTTCAATCTTCACGCCGATCGCCGAACCGCCTCACGCGCACTCGGGCTCGCGCATCTCAAGAGGATCGTCGAGGGGAACATCGGCAGCGGCGTCCTGGTGATTGGCGATCTCAACGAGTACCCGGATGCTCCCGGCGTTGGCAGCCTGGTTCAAGCGGGCCTCATCGACCTGAGCGCAACCAGCCCCAACACGGTGGGCGCTGGACGCGTCGATTACCTGCTCGTCGACGAGCGACTGGCTCGCGTCGCGTCACCGGCGCGCGTGTGGCCCACGGACAAGAGTGATCATCACGCGCTGCTGACCGATTTCGAGTGGTAAGCTGATCTCGGATGTCACTCCAATGACTTTTGAGATGCGCCGGGCCGGCCCATCGGATGCCGAACACATCGCGGTTGCCCATCTCGATTCGATCCGTTCGCTCGGACCGTTGTTTTACCCGCCGAATGTCGTCGACGACTGGGCTGATGGTCTCACCGCCGACGTCTACCGGAAGGCCATGGCCGGTGGAGAGATCTTCTTCATTGCCGTCGCGGAGAGGTCCGGCGCGCACGCCGTGCTCGGCTTCGCGTCAGATTACCGCCGTGAGGGTACGCAGCACGGGACTTCGGTCTACGTGAGAGGCAACATGGCGCGACAAGGGATCGGCACGGTGCTCCTGCAGCGGGCAGAAGCCGAGGCCATCGCGAGGGGCGCCACGAGTGTGCACGTCGAAGCCTCGCTGGCGGGCGTGGAGTTCTACAAGGCCAATGGGTTCGTGGAGATCTCGCGAGGAGAGACACACCTCATGTCCGGCCGGGCGATCGCATGCGTGTTCATGGAGAAGGCGCTCACCAACAGCGAGCGACGGTCCTGACACGCGTCACTTCTGTTTCGTGAAGATGAACAGATGCTGCCACGGAAGGTCGTCGTAGACGCGTGACTGCCTGAACCCTTCGTGCTCGAGTTCCTGCTTCACCTGCGCCTTGCTCATCTTGTGATCCCGCAGGATGGGCACATCGGGATCCTCCGCGCGGTACTCGAGCAGCACGAGCCGACCATCAGCCTTCAGGGCCTCCCGGATGCGCTGCAGCATCTTCTGCGGCTCGGAGAACTCGTGATACACGTCCACCATGATCGCCAGGTCGATGCTGTCGGCCGGCAGTTTCGGATCGTCGATCGCGCCAAGCACCGGGATCACATTGTCCACCTTGGCGCGCGTGACGTTCTGCTGAAGCAGCGTCAGCATGCCGGCCTGAATGTCGCTGGCGTAGACCTTCCCCATCGGTCCGACGATCTTGGCCAACCGCATCGTCATGAACCCTGAGCCGGCACCGATGTCGGCCACCGTCGCTCCTCTTCGAATGCGCAGCAGCCTGAGCGCGAGGTCGGGGTTCTCTTCATCCTCGCGTTCCCGTCGATCGAGCCACGGCGCGCCGTCGACGCTCATCGTGCGCGCGTAGACACGCCCACTGACCGGGTGCACGCCCGGCTGTTGTGCGACCGCCGTCGCTACGGCAAAGACAAGGACAAGGAGAGTCGCGTTGCGTCTCACGTCACACCTTCCTGACTGGTTGACGAAGGGTATCGTACGTTTCCGCAGTGAAGAGCTAACGTGCAAACCAGCAGGACGGATTTTGAACTGGCGGTCGAGTTTCTGACACCTTCGATGGACTAGATCACGAATTAGCACGCAGTCGCGTGTGGGCATGACACTTGCTAGTTCAAGATAGCGATGGCAACCCCAACGGGGTGGCTGTCCTCCACTGACCGCTTCGCGCTAGCCATATGTGCCTGGTGAGGCGGTCAGCGTGGGTCGTTTCTCACCGTCACTGCGATGCCGAGCTCAGCTGCTTTCGAGTGGTTTCGAGCGTGAACGTCAAGGACTCCCTCGGGATACTCGTGACAAACGGGCCAACGAGCCAGCCGAAGCCGGTCGGAATCCCCCGAGTCAACGACACCGATTCGCACTGCATGTAGAGTCCTCCGTCCCGCGCAAGCAGGCGCCAATAGGTATTCAGGCGCCACAGGTATCCACCATCCTGTCCAACAGGTTTCTCACGCTCGCCAGCTTCGCCCGGGTTCTCCACCTCAGCGATCCGCGTGCTGTGAATCCACCCTTCGGCGCGATCCGCGCTTCGAGTGAACAGCGCCTCGTGTTCGCTGTTGACCACGACTGTGATGACCTTCTTCATCTGGAACCGGAGAAAAAACCGGAACCGATTCCCGTCGCGCGACAGCAACTTCGAGCTCGCGACCGTTGGTGCATAGATGCGGTCGTGCCGGTTGTAGTCCTGAAGCGTCGTCAGCGCCTGGTCGATCGTGGCGCCAGGGATGAAGGCAGTGCCGACCCAGTGGTGAATGAGGCCATCGGGAACCTCGATTTCGCGATCTCCCTCGAGCGTGCGTCTCGACTCGATCGACAACATGCCGCCGCGCATCTGCGCGAGCGCCTCGCTCCGCTTGGCCGCCGGTAACCTGTCCACCCAGAGAAACGGTTCGCTCCTGAGCTGGCCTTCCGTGGCGCGCACGTATCGATCGAAGGCGGCCACCGTGCGCCGCTGAAGCTCGGCTGCCGTAAGGGAGGCTGCCGCCGTTACAGTCAGGACCGCGACGACCCATCCATGTCTCACAGAGAGTCCCTCCATTGGACAAGGTGCGAAACGGCCGGAGGGTGGCTCACCCCGGCAAGAACATCTCCTTGAACAATGACAATAGACCGCATTCCTGCGAAATTGCGAGCATGCCGATGAGCTATCGCTATCGGACCGACGCTCACTGTTCGAAACACCTCACACAAGCGTTTCTCTTGAACAACGCCCCTCGGGACACATGCTCAACGTGGCAAAGCTGGGTGACTCGAAACCGTGCGTAATCTGTGGCGGTGAAGCGACCCTCCGCATCGTCCAGCCATCGCTCGCCACGCTGGGATGGGTTGACGACCGTTCCTCTCCTTACGACATTCCGCCGACGCCGATGTGGCAGTGCGAAGACTGCGACGAACGGCAGCCCGCCGAACAGGAAGTAGAAACCTAGGATCGGTTCACGTTCAGGGTTCCGTGAACCCGCAAGTATTATTAGGCTCCTATGACACTCAAGATCAAAGTGATCGTTAGCAGTACCCGTGCGAACAGATTCAGTGAGAAACCGGCAGGATGGATCTTCGAGCTTGCGAAACAGCGCGCGAACCTCGACGTCGAATTACTCGACCTGCGCGACTACCCGCTGCCCTTCTTCGAGGAGGGAATGCCGCCGGGCATGGCGAAGGACCAATACACCAACCCGGTTGTCGTGAAGTGGCGCGACAAGATCAGGGAAGCAGACGGCTTCATCATCTGCTCGCCGGAGTACAACCACGGCTACCCTGCTGTCCTCAAGAACGCGCTCGATTACACATACTTCGCCTGGGCGCGTAAGGCGGTGTCCTTCGTGAGCTGGGGTGGTGCTGGTGGCGCCAGAGGAGTTGAACAGTTGCGCCTGGTCGCCGTCGAACTGGACATGGTGCCCACGCGCTGGGCAGTCCATATCCCGAATCCGTGGTTCATCAAGGATGTCAGCGAGATCGACACCGACGCCAACCGCAACAGCGCAGCCGCGCTGCTCGATCACCTGATCTGGTGGGCCGGCGCGCTCAAGGCCGCACGCACATCTGCCTCATAAACAGAATCATGGCGGGTCCGGAAGAACAGGAGCCGCCCGACCTCTCACACCTCCAAACGAGCGTCCATCGTGATGGTGGCGTTCAAGACCTTCGACACGGGGCATCCTTCCTTCGCGTTGTTCGCTGCGGTATCGAATGCCTGCTTGTTGCCGCCGGGAATCTTGGCGACCACGTCCAGATGAATCGCGGTGATGGCGAATCCGCCATCCGTCTTGTCGAGCGACACGGTCGCCGTCGTCTGAATCTGCTCCGGCGTGATGCCGGCGCCGCCCAACTGAGCCGACAACGCCATCGAGAAACAGCCGGCGTGTGCCGCGGCAATCAGCTCCTCAGGGTTTGTGCCCTTCCCGTCTTCGAATCGCGTACTGAAGGAATACTGGGTGTTGGACAGCACACCGCTCTCGGTCGAGACGATGCCTTTGCCGTCCTTGAGCCCACCTCGCCACACTGCTGAGCCTTTTCTCTTCATATGACCTCGCCGGAACACTCTATCGCAGACGAACTGGAGAACTAACAACGAAGAACGAAGAGCGAAGAACCTGGAACCGGGAACGTTATGATCAAGCGATGTCTTCCGACACCCACGGTGCGATCGACGCCGTCTGGCGCATCGAGTCCCCTCGGCTCATCGCCGGTCTCGCGCGAATCGTTCGTGACGTCGGCCTGGCTGAAGACCTGGCTCACGATGCGCTGGTCGCTGCGCTCCAGCAGTGGCCCGAGTCGGGTATTCCACGAAATCCCGGTGCCTGGCTCATGGCCACCGCCAAGCATCGCGCGATCGACCTGCTGCGCCGCCGCACGCTCCTCGAGCGCAAACACCAGGAGCTCGGCTACGAGCTCGAGATCGCGCAGCACGGCCTGGCCCCCGATCTCGATGCGGCCCTTGACGACGACATCGGCGATGACTTGCTGAGACTGGTGTTCACGGCATGCCATCCCGTGCTCTCCGCCGAGGCGCGAGTCGCGCTCACACTGCGACTGCTCGGCGGGCTGACGACCGATGAGATCGCGCGCGCGTTCCTCGTGTCCGAGCCGACCGTGGCACAGCGCATCGTCCGGGCCAAGAAGACACTGGCCAAAGAGCGAGTGCCATACGAGGTTCCCAGCGGCCAGGAGCTGGCGTCGAGGCTGTCATCGGTGCTCGAGGTGATTTACCTGATTTTCAACGAGGGCTATTCGGCAACATCGGGCGAGGACTGGATGCGGCCAGCGCTCTGTGAGGATGCGTTGCGCCTGGGCCGCATCCTGGCCGGTTTGATGCCCGATGAGCCCGAGGTTCACGGTCTCGCGGCGCTGATGGAGATCCAGGCCTCGCGATCGAACGCACGAGTGGGTCCCGATGGCGCTCCCATCCTGCTGCTCGATCAGAACCGGGCGCTGTGGGATCAGGTCCTCATTCGCCGTGGCCTGGCAGCGCTCGAACACGCCGAGCAGATCGGGCGGGATCGTGGTCCCTACCTTCTTCAGGCCGCGATTGCTGCCTGCCACGCCCGCGCCCGGCAGGCCGAGGACACGGACTGGGTGCGTATCGCTGCTCTCTACGATGAGCTCGTGGAGCTGTCACCAACGCCGGTCGTCCAGCTCAATCGGGCAGTCGCACTCTCCATGGCGTTCGGCCCGCAGACCGGGCTCGATCTCGTTGACACGCTCATCGGTGAGCCCGCGCTCGAGCACTACCATCTCCTCCCCAGCGTGCGCGGCGATCTCCTGGTGAAACTGGGGCGCCATCAGGAAGCGCTGGCCGAGTTCGAGCGCGCGGCATCGCTGACGCGCAATGGGCGCGAGCGCGAACTGCTGCTCGAACGTGCGCGTGCGTGCGAAACCGCTGCCGCGCGCGTGTAGCGAGAAAGCGAAGATCACGGAGACGCGGATCGCCGCAGGCCGGCGACGCCCGCGTCACCGCCGTGCGTGTCTCCGTGCCCCGTGGCTCCGTGGCGAACCGTGTCCTCCGCAACCTCCGGAGACTCCCACCAGGCGGCGTCACCGCGTAAGATAAGGATTCGCTGACACTGGAGCAGAGATGTCCCTATCAAACACGAAGGAAATCGGCCGGCTGATCGTTGCGATCGCCATCGTTGCGGGCGGCACGACAATCGACGCGCAGTGGGAGCCCTATGCCTGGAAGAACATGCCGCGGACTGCCGACGGCAAAGTCGACATGAACGCTCCGGCACGCAGGACCGCCGACGGCAAGCCGGATCTCTCCGGTTTCTGGATGCCGGTCGAGGCCGTCAAGCACCTGCTGAATCTTGCCGCCGATCTGCAGCCCAACGACGTGCCACTCAGGCCGTGGGCAGACGCGCTTTACAAAGAGCGAATCGACACCAATGGGAAGGACCATCCCGGTGTGCGGTGCTGGCCATCTGGCATCCCCGAGAAGAACAACATCCCCGACGGCCTCAAGGTCGTGCAGACGCCGGACCTGATGCTCTTCCTCTACGAGTCACGGACCATCTACCGGCAGGTCTTTACAGATGGGCGGTCACTCCCGAAGGATGCGCAGCCCACCTGGATGGGTTATTCCATCGGGCGCTGGGAGGGCGATACCTTCATCGTCGAAACGATTGGGCAGAACGGCAAGACGTGGCTCGACATGAGGGGGCTGCCCGGCACTGAAGCGCTGCGTGTCACCGAGCGGTTCACCAGGCCGTCTACCGGACGAATCAACATTCACGTGACCATCGACGACCCGGTGGCCTACACGAAGCCGTGGGACGTGCATTTGGCCTGGCGACTCGTCCCAGACACCGATCTGATCGAAAGCATCTGCGAAGAGAACAACCGGGATCTGCCTCACATGGTCGGTAAGTAGCGCAGGTTCAGCGTTCCTGGTTCTTCGTTCCTGGTTCTTCGTTCTTCGTTCGGGAGAGACCGCATGCAGTCCATTGTCAAAATGTTCGCTGGCCTTGCCGCAATCGCGCTGGCGACATCAGTCATCGCCGCCCAACAGAATACGGTCGTGCCGCAGCCGCGCGCCGAGGCACTTCCATCACCCACCGCGGCGAGCCCGAAGCCGAGTCGCTCGGTCGCAAGACCCGACGGCATGATGCCAAAGGCGCCCAATGGTTTTACCGTCACCAGCTTCGCGGATCTCCGCTCGCCGCGCATGATGGCCTATGCGCCGAACGGTGATCTGTTCGTCAGCTCGCCTGGCACCAACAGCATCACCATCCTTCGCGACGCCAACAACGATGGCGTTGTCGATTCCCAAAGCGTGTATGCCCAGGGCGAGCCTCCAGCCCCGCGCGGTGGCGGACCACCCCCGGCGGGCGCGCGAGCCGGTGCTCCCGCTCGCGGCGCGGCCGGCCCGCCTC